>NZ_SMKK01000086.1 GCF_004348425.1 Actinomadura sp. 7K507 | reverse complement strand
GGGAAGGGAGGGGAGCGGTTCAGGAGGCGGGCGACTCGTGGGCGGCGATGGCGTCCTCCAGGGAGTGGTGGAGGACGAAGATCTTGGTGAGCTGGGTGACGTGGAAGACGCGGCGTACCCGGTCGTTGACGCCCATGAACGACATCGAGCCGTCCCGCGCGCGGAGCCGGTGGTAGATGCCGACCAGCACGCCGAGGCCCGTGGAGTCCAGGAACGTGACCTCGCCGAGGTCGATGACCAGGTACGCGCCGCCGTTGTCGATGATGTCGAGCAGGGCCTCCCGCAGCCGGGGGCTGGTGAAGACGTCGATCTCACCGCTGATCTTCACGACCGTTAGGCCCTTTTCGACGCGATGCTCGACGGCGAAGTCCACCGGTGCTCCTCTCTGCCGATCTGCAGACTCGTCTCGTCCGTGCCTCTCGTTCGGCTCGTCCGACAAGACTATTGGGAACTCGTTTGTTACCCCTGTGGCAGGCCGTTACGCCCTCCGGACGGGATCGGGCCGTCCCTTCACGGGGATCGGAACAGGGCCCACACCACCTTGCCTCGCGCGATGGAGCGCCATCCCCACCGGACGCTGAACGATTCCACGAGGTGCAGGCCGCGTCCCGTCTCGGCGATGTAGTCGGGTTCCTTGCGGCGCGGTGCGGCCGGGCTCGCGTCCAGGATCCCGCAGAGCACCCAGGGACCCCGGTGGGCGAGGTGCAGCCTGATGGCGGACGGTGCGGAGCCCAGCGGGTCGGCCGGGTCGCCGTACACGCCCACGCGGTGCACGTCGTCGCCCGGCCGGCCGCGAGACGTTCCCCCGCTGCGCCGCCCCCCGCTGTGCCGTAGTGCGTTCGTGACGAGTTCGGAGACGACCAGCCCCACGTCGTCGGTGAGTTCGGCCACGCCCCATTCGACCAGCCGGGAGATCGTGAAGTGGCGGGCCTCGGTGACCGACTCCGGATCGGGCTGGACCGTGAACGAGACCGTGGCGCCCCGCAGCTCGGTGAGGGCCGTCACGGCCGTGTCCAGGCGCGGGGGCAGGTCTGACGACTCCGGGACGGGAGTTGAGCACCCGGCATGGTCGTGCGGGTCGGCCGGCCCCACGACGGGGCCGAGCTCCCAGCGCGTGTCGTCGTGCGCGTGGCGTGACGTCATTCCAACCGGACCCCGCAGAGTGATCTCGTTGTGCAGCCGTGGCTCGCAAGTCTCGTGCGTTATCCTGCGCATCGTAGCGTGCGAATGCAAGACCCAATGCACGTGCATCCGCGTTGTGAGGGTGTGGGGCGACGCGAATGCGTGCGACCTGAACGGAGGTAACCGCAGGACACTGAGGCCAGTGGCACACTAGGTTCGCTGTCCGCCGAATAGCCGGGAGGTTGGGCGTGACTCCAGAGACGCCGGGAAGCGGGTCGACGGTTCGTCGGATCCTGCTCGGGTCGCAGCTTCGCCGTTTGCGTGAGCAGAAGGGCGTGACCCGTCAGGACGCCGGCTACGTCATCCGCGCGTCGGAGTCGAAGATCAGCCGTCTGGAGCTCGGACGGGTCAGCTTCAAAGAACGAGACGTGGACGACCTGCTCTCGCTGTACGGCGTCAGCGACAAGTTGGAACGCGATGCGCTGCTGCAACTTGCGAGGGAGGCCAACACCCCCGGTTGGTGGCACCGGTACAACGACGTACTGCCCGGCTGGTTCCAGACCTATGTCGGCCTGGAGGAGTCGGCGGCGTTGATCCGCACGTATGAACTGCAGTTCGTCCCGGGGCTGCTGCAGTCGGAGGGGTATGCGCGTGCGGTGATCCGCCTGGGCAACGCCGGAGCCGCCGAACACGAAATCGACCAACGCGTGGAACTGCGCATGCAGCGGCAGGAACGTCTCACGGGCCCGGATGCTCCGCGCCTGTGGGCGGTGGTGGACGAGGGCGCGCTGAAGCGTCCCATCGGCGGCCCGGACGTGATGAGGGGCCAGTTCGAGCACCTCATCGAGATGTCCAAGCTGCCGAACGTCACCATCCAGATCATGCCGTTCAGGTTCGGAGGCCACGCCGCCGAGGGGGGCGCGTTCACGATCCTGCGCTTTCCCGAGCAGGACCTGCCGGACGTGGTTTACGTAGAGAACCTCACCGGCGCGATGTACCTGGACAAGCGAGACGACGTCGACACCTATTTGCAGGCGATGGAACGCCTGTGCGTCGACAGTGCGACCCCGGAGCGCACCGTCGAGCTTCTCGGTGATTTTCTCAGAGAGACATGATGCTCAAGAACTACTACGACAACGGGATGCCGGCCACCAACCTCCAAGGGGCGCGGTGGCTGAAGTCCCGGCGAAGCAACTCCCAGGGGAACTGCGTGGAAATCGCCGAACTGCCGGGCGGGCGGGTCGCGATGCGCAACTCCCGTCATCCCGACGGCCCCGCGCTCATCTACACCCGTCCCGAGATCGAGGCGCTCATCCTTGGAGCCAAGGACGGCGACTTCGACCACCTCATCGCTTCCCGCAACTGAAACCTTGAGAAACCGCCAACCAAGCGCCGCCTGACCCCGCCGCCGCAGGGCCGACGAAGTCCCTGTGCACAGGCGAAGTCCCGGCGGCCAGTCGAATAGCGGCGGGTCGGCTCCGGTACACCGAACGTCGACCCGTCCGCCACGAAAGCAGAGGCCACCCGGCGCGAGGGTGGCCTTTTTCTTTCCTCCGGCCCGGCCAGGGCGGGGTCAGCCGCAGTTGCCGTACGAGGCGGACCGGCCGTTGCCGCCGAACCGGACGCAGGTACCGGGGGCCTTCACGTACACCGGTCCCGCGTACCAGGCGAACTGCCCGCTGTCGGCGATCGTGCTGCCGCCCTTCTTCTGGATCCATACGGACGCGGGGGACTTCTGCCCCACGTCCTTGGTCTTGATCATGACGGCGCAGTTGTAGGTGGAGCTGTTGTAGAGCAGGTAGGCGGTGCCGCCGGACACGCTCAAGGAGCGCTGCACGTAGTAGCCGCCTCCGTGGCCGCCGCTGTTGCACGCTTGCTGCGGGCTGTACTTGTTGGACGGTTCCTGGCCGGAACCGGAGCCTCCGCCCCCGCCGCCGCCTCCTCCGCCGCTGCCCTTCGTCGGCGCCGGCTGTCCCGGCCGCTGCGGCGTCCCCGGCTTCTGGGACGAGTTCGGGCTTCCGGGGGTCTGGCTCCGCTTGTTCTTCGGCTGCTGCCGCTGCTGGTTCTTCGCCGTGCCTTCACCCTGGCCACCGGCGCCGTTCGCGGCCTCGGAACCGGCCGGTGCGCCGTTGTTCTGGTCGGACGCCGCGACCTCCTGCCGGTCGTCGCCCTTGCCGTCGTCCCCCGGTCCCGTCGCGGCCCAGACGGCGCCGCCCGCGAGGACGACGGCCACCGCGGCGGCCGCCGCGATCGGGATGAGGCGTCCGCGCTTCCGGCCGTGCGGCCCCGGAGCATGAGGCGGCGGCCCCTGAGCGTGAGGCGGTCCGGGAGCATGAGGCGGCCCCGGAGCGTGGGGCGGCGGCCCTGGGACGACCGGTGGTGGCATAGGGGGCGTGTCGTACCCCTGGGACGGCAGGTCGGGCCCTGGGGGCGGCGGAGCGCCATGGGGCTGCTCGCCGTAGGGCGGCTGGACGGGGGTAGCGCCCTCGGACGAGCCGCTGGCCGCGCCGACGAGGCGTTCTTGGGCCTCGCGGGCGGTCGGGCGCTGCGCGGGCTCCTTGTCCAGGCACGCCACGACGAGTTCGCGCAGCGGGCTGGACAGGTCGCCGAGGTCCGGCTCGCTGGTCAGGATCCGGTGCATGACCGTGGCCATCTCGTCGTTGCCGAACGCGGGACGTCCGGTGGCGGCGAACGCCATCGTCGTGCCCCAGGCGAACATGTCGGAGGCCGTGCTGACCTCTCCGCCGGTGAAGTGCTCGGGCGCCATGTAGGCGGGCGTGCCGACGTTCTGCGTCTCACCGGCCGCGCCCAGCGCGCGCGCCACGCCGAAGTCGATGACGCGCGGGCCGTCCGTCCCCATCATCACGTTGTGCGGCTTGAAGTCGCGGTGCACGATCCCGGCCTGGTGGATCGCGGTCAGCGCGGTCAGGGTGCTGATGGCGAGCCGTTCCAGTGCGCCGCCCGTGCGCGGGCCTTCCGTACGCACCACGTGGTGCAGTGACACACCGGGGACGTATTCGCTGACGATGTAGGGCTGGTCGCCGGCGACGTCGGCGTCCAGGACCTGCGCGGTGCAGAACCGGGCCACGCGCTTGGCGACTTCGAGTTCGCGGACGAAGCGCGCGCGGGCGGACGCGTCCCCGGTGAGCCCGCCGTGCAGCAGCTTGATGGCGACGTGGTCCGCGGCGGGGAGATCCCCGGCCGCGCCGGCGGGGCGGCCGAGAAAGACCGCCCCCTGACCGCCCTCGCCCAGCCGGCCCAGGATCTCGTACCCGCCCAGCTCGGTCGGGTCGCCCGACCGCAGTGGATGGGCGTCCGGCATCGTCCTGTCCGTCACGCCACTCGCTCCCCGTCACACCTTCGGCTCATTGGCAAGACAACGCACCAAGCCTATGGGCAGTCGATGGTATGCGCTCCGCAAACTAGTTGATCTAGCGCATAGCGGAATCGAGGTGACCCGGACTACAGTCCGATTCAACTGGCGGATGTCCGGAAGGAGGGCGCGGTGGTGGACCGCGGTCCGGCCGGCGGGAAGAGCGTCGACCTCGAACTGATGCGCACGCCGCCGCCCAAGGAGCGCGCGGACGCGGCGCGCAACCGGGCGAGTGTCCTCGAAGCCGCCGCCGAGCTCTTCGCCCGTCACGGCGTCGAGTCGGTCTCGATGGACACGGTCGCCGCCTCCGCGGGCGTCGGCAAGGGAACCCTCTTCCGCCGGTTCGGCGACAAGGCCGGCTTGGCCGTGGCGCTCCTGGAGGAACGCGAGCGTGCCTTGCAGGAGGCGATCCTGTCCGGCCCGCCCTCTCTTGGGCCGGGGGGCGGGAACACGGTCGTCCAGCCCTCCGATCGTCTGCGCGCCTTCACCGACGCGTACCTGGACTATGCACTGGGACATCTGCCCCTGGTCCGCATGTCGGAGACGGCCTCGCCGGGCGCCCGGTACCGCATCGGCGCCTACGGCTTCTGGCACCGGCACCTGACCATCCTGCTCGACCAGATGGTCCCCGATGGGGATGCTCTGGCGCACGCGCTGCTCGCCGTCCTCAGCGCGGAACACCTCACCGCGATGGTCGAGAACGTGGGGGCGGAACGCGCGCGCGCCGCCATCCACGCAATCTTCGACGGGACGAGTTCCTATTAGCGACATGGCCGAGCAAGCGACGCAGCCCTAGAACGGCACGGCTCGGACACGGCTCGGCCCAGAAACGGCACGCGGCCCAGAAACGGCGAAGCCCCCGTCGCGTTGACGGGGGCTTCGGATGCCCGGCCGGGGGACGGCCGGAGCGGACGTGTCAGGCCGGGTCGGGCGTCCGCCGCTCTGGGCGCTGCTCGGCCCGGCCCTCCGCGTTGCCCGGTGGCCCCTCCAGGTCGTGGCCGCGTTCCAGTCGTGCGGCGATCGCGAGGGCGCGCAGCGACGTGGTCTTCACGTGTTCTCGCGGGGCGCCGGAACGGGTCCGGGGGATGCTGTTCGGCACGGTTCACCTCCATGGGTCACGGACATGCGTGCTACCCGGTTCACCGGATCTTGCACGGTAGTTGCAACCGCAAAGGTTTTACCGCTATTCCGTTGATCGATCCGTTCCTTGCGGCCGGCGCGCGCCGGCATCGCCCGCCGCCGCGGCGCCGAGCATCCGCGGCGCCGGGGCCGGAAGTGGTGAGAGTCGGAGGAAGTGGTGAGCGTTCGAGGTGGTGAGCGTCAGAGGTACAGGCCCGGCCCCTCGTCGGACGAGCCGGGCTTGGCCGGCTGGAGGTCGCCGGCGGACAGCGTGGACAGTTCGGACGCGTCCGACGTGGCGGTGAGGCGTTCGGCCTGGGTGGCGACGGCGCCGTCGAGGAGGTTGCGCATGAGCCGCCCGTTGCCGAACGAGGAGCCGCGGGGGACGTCGCGGAGCAGGCCGCGCAGGCGCGCGGGGACGTCCTCGCTCAGCTGGAGCCCCTCGGCGGCGGCGAGGTGCGTGAAGATCTCGACGAGTTCGTCGTCGGAGTAGTCGGGGAAGGCGAGGCGCTTGGGGAAGCGCGATTCGAGCCCGGAGTTGCCCGAGAGGAAGGCCTCCATCTCCCGCTCGTAGCCCGCGGCGATGACGACGAGGTCGCTGCGGTACTCCTCCATGAGCTGGACGAGCGTGGAGACGGCCTCCTGGGTGTAGGAGTCGCCGGCCAGGGAGTACGCCTCGTCGATGAACAGGACGCCGCCGAGGGCCTGCTCGACGGCGGCCCGCACGCGCGGGGCCGTCTGGCCGACGTAGGAGCCGATGAGGTCGGCGCGGGAGACCTCGACGAGGTGCCCGGACGAGAGCAGCCCGAGGTCCGCGTAGACGGAGGCGACGAGGCGGGCCACGGTCGTCTTGGCCGTGCCGGGGTTGCCGGTGAACACCATGTGCCGGCTCGGGACGGTGACGGTCTGCCCGGCGGCGCGGCGCAGGTCGGTGGCGCGGGCCTCGGCGGCGAGGCGGTGCACCTCCTTCTTGACGTCCGCCAGACCGATGAGCGCGTCGAGTTCGGCGAGCGGGTCGGTGACGGGCCGGACGCGGGTGGAGCCGGAGAGGGTGTCGGGGAGGTCCTCGGCGGTCAGGGCGGCCAGGTCGTCCGGCGTCGCCTTGCTCAGGGCGGTGACGCGGCGGGCCTGGAGCGCGGTGGCGCGCTCGCACAGGTTGCGCATGACGCGGGCGTTGCCGAAGGAGCGGCCGCGCGGCGCGCGGCGCAGGAGGTCGGCGACGCGGTCGCGGGCGTCCGGCGCCAGTTCCAGGCCGGCGTCGGCCACCTGGCCGGTGAAGATCTCGATGAGTTCGGCGTCGGCGAAGTCGGGGAACCGGACCGTGCTGGGGAAGCGGGACGCCAGCCCGGGGTCGGACGCGATGAACCGACGCATCTCGCGTTCGTAGCCGGCGACGATGACGACGATGTCGTCGCGGTGGTTCTCCATCACCCGCAGCAGTTCGGCGATGGCCTCGGGGCCGTAGTCCTCCTCCACGCCTTCCTGGACCAGCGAGTACGCCTCGTCGATGAACAGGACGCCGCCGACGGCGCGCTGCGCGACCTTCCTCGTCTTCACGGCGGTCTCGCCGATGTAGGTGCCGACGAGCGTCGAGCGGGTCGCTTCGACGAGATGCCCGGACGTCAGTACGCCGAGGTCCTTGAGGATGCGGGCGAACAGCCGCGCGACGACGGTCTTGCCGGTGCCGGGGTTGCCGGTGAACACCATGTGCCTGGCGGGCGGGGTCGGAACGGCCACCCCGGCGTCACGCCGCATCTTCGTGGCCTTCGCGCCGGCGACGATCAGCTCGATCTCGTGCTTGACGCCGCCGAGGCCGGTGAGGGCTTCGAGCTCCGCCATGGGGTCGGCGCCGGAGGAGCCGAACGAGGCGGGGATGTCGGGGCGCTTGACGACGGGTTCCTGGCCGGGTTCCGTCCGCTCGTGGACGGATTCCACGACGATGTCGGCGAGGTGCTGCGCGAGGCGGGCGTTCCGCAGGTTGCGGTTGGGGGCGGTGCCGGCGAGCAGCTGACCGGCGGCCGTCAGGGCGCGCTTGTGCGCGCGCGCCCCGCGCTGCTGGACGGCCCGGTTGAACAGCTCCGCGTGCCCTTCGGCGGTGAACGGATGCGTGGGGACGACCTGGAACCGCAGGGCGAGCCCGGGGTTGAGCTCGCGGATCCGTTCGTCGCCCCCGGGTTCGCACAGGGCGACGACGTGCAGGTCGTCGTGGACGTCGACGGCCTGGTGCAGTTGCTCCAGGATGGCCTCGCCGCTCCGTTCGTCCTTGGACATGTCGTCGAGCCCGTCGATGACCATGAGCCGCACCCCGGCGGAGTCGCGGGCCTCGGCGTAGAGCTGCGAGGTGGCGGCCGAGACCTCCTTGGCGGCGAAGAAGTCCCCGGACAGCCACAGCGGCGGGTCGGCGACGCCGTGCTGCTGGACGAGCTGGACGATCTCCTGGGCCGCGTCGCGCTTGCCGGTGCCGTCCGGGCCGACGATCATCAGCCGGACCGGTCCCGCTCCGGCGGCGATCCGCTCCAGTGCGGCGGTGACGTCCGGCTGGCCGACCAGGTCGGTCTCCACCTCGGTGCGGCCGCGGGCGCCGCTCGGGCGGGACGGGGCCTGGCCGAGCTTCGCGGCGAGCGGGTTGACGATCCGGCGGCGCGGTGTGAACAGCCGGTGGACGTCCTCCTGGAAACCGCCGATCGGGATCCACACGCGGCCGGGCGCGGACGGCCCGTCCGGCAGCCCCTGGACGCTGCCGGTGAAGCGGATCGCCATGTCGAGCCAGCCCCGGCAGGCGTCGATGCCCCCGGCGCCGAGGGCCCGCGCGAGCCAGGCCCACTCGTCCAGCGACCACGAGTTCGCGTCGAACGAGCCGCGCCTTTCCTCGTACAGGCCGAGCAGTTTGCCGTACCGGTCCTCGGTGAGGACGGCGGACAGTTCGGCGGGTACCTGCTTCAGGTCGGCCTGCAGCAGCAAGTGGACGAGCAGTTCGTCGGCGGTCTCGCCGTGGGGGGCGATCTCGCGCAGATGCTCGTGGACCGGCAGGAGGCCGGAGCACACCCATTCCAGATGGGAGATGGGGCCGGCCAGTTCGGGCAGGGCGGCGATGACGTCGTCGTCGGCCTGCGCCGCCCACAGCTCGCGGCGGCGCTTCAGGGGGAGTCCGAGCCAGTCCCCGGCCGGGGGGTTCTCGAACAGCTTCAGCATGGCCTGACGCCGGGCCTCGAACGGCTGCAGGCCCTCGAAGACGCCGAGCGACTCGCGCGCGAGGATGAGCGCGAGGTCCTGGTCCTTGCACTCCTCCAGCCATTCGAACGCCCGGAACTCGCCTGACAGGGCACTCCAGTGCGACGGTTTGTCCGCGTCGTCCCTCGGCGCGCTCAGGTAGCGCCCGAAGAACTCGTGGTACAGCTTGTCGAAGGCACCGGAGTAGAGGGCGACGGCGCCGGGCAGGTAGGCGAGGAAGCTGATCATTTCGGCGGCGACCAGCGGGGCCGGGACGGTCATCATGCCGTGATGGGCGGTGGTCAGCGGGACGCAGCGCGGGTCCTGGACCAGGGTGTCGATGCGGCTTCGGATCTCGTCGAACAGCCCGTCCGGGACGCGCCACGGCCCGGACGCGTACAGGTCGAGGACGGGCTCCTCGGACACGAGCAGTTCCAGATGTTCCGGTAGCCGCACAGCTTTTCCCCTCGAAAGCACACCAACCGGTTGAACGGCCTCAACCGGTCAAACAGCCTAACGAGCGGGGCTCGCGAACGCCGGGACGCTGAAAATAACGTCGCATTTTGACCCCAACACGCGTTCTGTCACTTTCTTCACAACTTTGGGGCGGCCCGCGAGGCTGTTCCAGCCGATCAACTGGGTAGGTATCCGAAGATTCGGTTCGCCCGCCGGGTCGGTCTCGCTCACCGCCGAGCTCACTGTCGAGCGAGGCCCCGGGAGACGTCGGGTGCGGGCGGACGCGCCGAGCCGTCTCCCTGGGAGAAAATCACGTGATCACGAAGCTCCTCGTCGCCAACCGTGGCGAGATCGCCGTGCGGGCGCTGCGCGCCGCCTACGAGCTCGGCATCGCCAGCGTCGCCGTCTACGCGCACGAGGACCGGCTGTCCCTGCACCGGCAGAAGGCCGACGAGGCGTACGAGATCGGCGAGCACGGCCACCCCGTCCGGGCCTACCTGGACGTCGACGGGATCGTGGAGACCGCGCTGCGGGTCGGCGCCGACGCCGTCTACCCCGGCTACGGGTTCCTGTCGGAGAGCCCGGAGCTGGCCGAGGCGTGCGAGCGCAACGGGATCAAGTTCGTCGGCCCGCCCTCGGCCGTGCTGAGCCTGGCGGGCAACAAGATCGAGGCGGTCGCGGCGGCGCGGCGCGCGGGCCTGCCGGTGCTCCGGTCGGTGACGCCCGAGGTGGGCGGGGAACTGGCGGCGGCCGATGAGGTCGGGTTCCCGCTGTTCGTGAAGGCCGCGGCCGGTGGCGGCGGGCGCGGCCTGCGCCGCGTCGACGCCCGCGAGGACCTGGAGGCCGCCGTGGACGCGGCGCGCCGCGAGGCGCAGAGCGCGTTCGGCGACCCGACGGTGTTCCTGGAGCAGGCGGTGGACCGCCCCCGCCACATCGAGGTGCAGATCCTCGCGGACGGCGCCGGGAACGTCGTCCACCTGCGCGAGCGTGACTGCTCGGTGCAGCGCCGCCACCAGAAGGTCGTGGAGATCGCGCCCGCGCCGGGGCTGGACCCGGACGCGGCGCAGCGGCTCTGCGACGACGCGGTGAGGTTCGCCCGGGAGATCGGCTACGAGAACGCGGGCACCGTCGAGTTCCTCGTGAACGACCGGGGCGAGCACGTCTTCATCGAGATGAACCCGCGCATCCAGGTCGAGCACACCGTGACCGAGGAGGTCACCGGCGTCGACCTGGTCCAGAGCCAGCTGCGCGTCGCGGGCGGCGAGACGCTCTCCGACCTGTCGATCGCGCAGGACGAGGTGACGGTGAGCGGCTTCGCCGTCCAGTGCCGCATCACCACCGAGGACCCGGCGAACGACTTCCGCCCCGACACCGGCAAGATCTCGGCGTACCGGTCGCCCGGCGGCGCCGGCGTCCGGCTCGACACCGGCACGGCCTACGGGGGCGCGATCGTCAGCCCCCACTTCGACTCGCTGCTGGTCAAGCTGACCTGCCGCGGCCGGACGTTCGAGGAGGCGGTGCGGCGGGCGCGCCGGGCCGTCGCCGAGTTCCGCATCCGGGGCGTCGCGTCCAACATCCCGTTCCTCCAGGCGCTGCTGGACGAGCCGGACTTCCGCGCGGGCGGCGTCACGACGTCCTACATCGGCGAGCACCCCGGGCTGCTCACGGCGCGGTCGAGCGGCGACCGCGCGACGAGGCTCGTCCGGTACCTGGCGGACGTCACCGTCAACAAGCCGCACGGTGACGCGCCCACCGACCTGGACCCGGCGACGAAGCTTCCGGCGCTGCGCATGGACGCCCCGTTCCCCCAGGGCTCCCGTGACCGGCTCATGGCGCTCGGCGCGCGCGCGTTCGCCGAGCAGCTCCGCAGCCAGAGCGCCTTGGCCGTCACCGACACCACGTTCCGGGACGCGCACCAGTCGCTCCTTGCCACGCGGGTACGCACCTACGACCTGCTCGCCGCCGCGCCCCACCTCGCCCGCATGACCCCGCAGCTTCTCTCCGTGGAGGCGTGGGGCGGGGCCACCTACGACGTCGCGCTCCGCTTCCTGGGCGAATCCCCCTGGGACAGGCTCGCCGCGATCCGCGAGGCCGCCCCGAACCTGTGCATCCAGATGCTTCTGCGTGGCCGCAACACCGTCGGCTACACGCCGTACCCCGACTCGGTGGCCCGCGCGTTCGTACGCGAAGCCGCCAGTACCGGGGTCGACATCTTCCGTGTGTTCGACGCCCTCAACGACGTCGAACGTATGCGTCCCGCCATCGACGCCGCGCTGCAAACCCACGCGCTCGTCGAGGGGACCCTCTGCTACACCGGCGACCTGTCGTCCCCGAACGAGCGGCTCTACACCCTCGACTACTACCTGCGGCTGGCAGAACAGCTCGTCGAAGCGGGCGTCCACATCCTGTGCGTCAAGGACATGGCCGGCCTGCTCCGCGCACCCGCCGCGCGCACACTGGTCGCCGCCCTCCGCGAGCGTTTCGACCTGCCCGTCCACCTGCACACCCACGACACGGCCGGCGGCCAGATCGGCACCTACATCGCCGCCATCGAAGCCGGTGTCGACGCCGTCGACGGGGCGGCCGCGCCGCTGTCGGGCACCACGAGCCAGCCGCCCCTCCAGGCGATCGTCGCCGCGACCGACTTCACCGAGCACGCCACCGGAATCGACCTGGACGCGCTGACCGTCATGGAGCCGTACTGGGAGGCCGTCCGGAAGCTCTACGCGCCGTTCGAGATGGGCCTGCCGTCGCCGACCGGGCGCGTCTACCACCACGAGATCCCGGGCGGGCAGCTGTCCAACCTGCGCCAGCAGGCCGTGGCGCTCGGGCTCGGCGACCGCTTCGAGGAGATCGAGCGCCTGTACGCCGCGGCCGACGCGATCCTCGGCCGCCTCGTGAAGGTCACCCCGTCCAGCAAGGTCGTCGGCGACCTGGCCCTCCACCTCGTCGCGGCGGGCGCCGACCCCGCCGACTTCGCCGAGAACCCCGACCGCTACGACATCCCCGACAGCGTCATCGGATTCCTGAACGGCGAGCTGGGCGACCCGCCCGGCGGCTGGCCCGAGCCCTTCCGCACCAAGGCGCTGGCAGGACGCCGGCACACGCCCGCGCGAGCCGAGCTCACCGGCGCCGAAGAGAAGGCCCTGGCGGGCCCCGACGTGCGTGAGACCCTGGACCGGCTCCTCTTCCCCGGCCCCGCCAAGGACTACCGCGAAGCCCGCGCGTCCTACGGCGACCTGTCCGTCCTGCCCACCGGCCCGTTCCTCTACGGTCTCCGCACGGGGCACGAGGTCTCGTTCGACCTCGAACCCGGCGTCCGGGTGCTGGCGGGCCTGGAGGCGGTGGGCGCAGTCGACGAGGCGGGCGTCCGCCAGGTCATCTGCACCGTGAACGGCCAGCTCCGCACGCTCTCCGTCCGCGACAAGTCCGTGGCGTCGGACGCCCCGCCGATCGAACGCGCCGACCCGAACGAACCGGGCCACGTCGCCGCCCCCTTCGACGGCTCGGTCACCCTGCGCGTCTCCAAGGGCGACGTGGTAGCGGCAGGCGACGTGGTCGCCACCATCGAGGCGATGAAGATGGAGGCCGCCATCACGTCCCCCATGGGCGGCACGGTGACCCGCCTGGCGGTCCCCGAGACGACCCCGGTCCAGGCCGGCGACCTCCTCCTCCTGGTCCAGTCCTGACGTCGAGAGGAGCCACATAAAGCCCACAGGGATTACTTCTTGTTGCTGCCGGGTACCGAGATCGCGTGAGCCGTTCCCTCCCGGCCGGGCGAGCAGCCGGACGAGCAAAGGACACCGCCCTGAACGCCAGCCGCACGAAGAGCGCATCCCCCCGCGCCACCGTGAACCTCGTCGACCCGATGAAGGACTACCTCTCCCGCATCGGGCGCACCGCGCTGCTCACCGCCGAGCAGGAGGTCGACCTGGCCAAGCGCATCGAGGCAGGCCTGTTCGCCCGCGAGCGCCTCGAAGTCCTCGGCGACGAGCTGAGCCTCCAGGACCGCTCGGACCTGGAGTGGATCGCCGCCGACGGGAGCCGCGCCAAGACGCACATGGTCGAGGCGAACCTCCGCCTCGTCGTCTCGCTCGCCAAGCGCTACATGGGTCACGGCCTGCCGCTGAACGACCTCGTCCAGGAGGGCAACCTCGGGCTGATCCGCGCCGTCGAGAAGTTCGAGTACCGCCGCGGCCTGAAGTTCTCGACCTACGCCGTGTGGTGGATCAAGCAGGCGATCAGCCGCGCGCTGGCCGACCAGAGCCGCACGATCCGGATTCCCGTCCACGTCGTCGAGGTCCTCAACCGGATGACGCGGGTCCGGCGGCGGATGATGCAGGACCTCGGCCGGGAGCCGACCTCGCAGGAGCTCGCCGTCGAGCTCGACGTCACGCCCGAGAAGGTGGAGTGGCTGCGGCGGCAGGCGCGTGAGCCGCTGTCCCTGCACACCCCGCTCGGCGAGGACGGCGACGGCGAGCTCGGCGACGTCATCGAGGACCCGGACGGCGGCGACCCCGCCGACGTCGTCGCGTCCTCGATGCTGCGCGGACGCCTCGACGCGGTGCTGGAGACGCTCACCGAACGGGAGGCGGGCGTGATCTCGCTGCGGTTCGGGCTGTCCGGCGGCGAGCCCAAGACCCTCGAAGAGGTCGGCAAGGTCTACGGGGTCACGCGCGAGCGGATCCGGCAGATCGAGTCGAAGGGCATGCACAAGCTGCGTCACCCGTCGCGGCGCGAGACCCTCGCCGACCTGCTGAGCTGACCTCTCGCGACCGGGTAAGGCCGCGCGCGCGGCAGCGAACTCTCGCCACCCCGGGATGACAATGTGGATGATCTCCTAGCAGACTCTCCCTGGCAGGGTCGAAGGCTGGGGGATGAGGACGATGGCAAGGCGGTTCGGACGGCGGCTGCGGCGCACGGGTGCTGCGGCCGGCGCGGCGGTGGTGTTGACGATGACGCTCGCCCAGGTGCCGGCGGCGGCCGTACCCGGCGAGGCCCCCTCGGCCCGCACGCCGCCCGCGGCCCGCCCGCCGGCCGGTCCGTTCGATCCCGCGAAGCTGCGCGCGACCCTCGACGCCACGCACGAGGCCGGGATGCACGGGCTGTACTCCGCCGCGCGGGACGGCCGCACCCGGTGGGACGGCGCGTCCGGTGTCGCGGACACCCGGACGGAACGTCCCGTCACGCCGAACATGCGGCAGCGGGCCGGGAGCATCACCAAGACGTTCGTGGCCACGGCGATCCTCCAGCAGGTCGAAGAGGGCCGCATCGCACTCGACACGCCGGTGGGCCGCTACCTGCCCGGCCTCGTCCCGGGCGAGCTCGGGGAACAGACAACGGTGCGGATGCTGCTCAACCACACCAGCGGGATCGGTGACTACATCGCCGCGGCGTTCCCGTCGCTGGGCGAGCTGTCGCCCGAGAGCCTGGACGAGCACCGCTTCCGCGACGTCCCGCCCGAGCAGCTCGTCAGCTGGGGGTTGCAGGCGCAGCGCACCGGCATCCCGGGGGAGCGCTGGTCGTACTCCAACACCAACTACATCATCGCCGGGCTGCTCCTGGAGAAGGTGACGGGGACCGAGGCGGAGAAGTACATCACCCGGAACGTCATCGCCAAGGCCGGGCTGAAGAACACGTACTTCCCGTCCAGCCCATGGGTCTTCGGCCCGCACTCGCGGATGTACGAATCGCTCTACCAGCAGGTCGACCCGCCCCGCGACTACAGCACGTTCGACATGAGCTGGGCGTGGACGGCGGGCGCGCTGGTCTCCACCACGGGCGACCTCAACCGCTTCTACCGCAGGCTCCTCACCGGCGGGCTCATCGGCGAGGAGTCCCTCGTCCAGATGAAGCGCGCCGTCGCGGTGAACGACCCGGACGGCAACTTCCTGATGAACTACGGCCTCGGGCTGTACGCGCTCAGCCTGCCGTGCGGGACGTTCTGGGGGCATGACGGCGCGGTCTTCGGAGCCGCCACCCAGTCGCTCTCCTCCGAGGACGGATCACGGCAGATGTCGGTCGCCCTCAACCTGACGAAGCACCAGCAGCTCGACGCCAGGGGCGTCCCCATCCCGCACCCGATCGACAACGCGCTCGGCGCGCACGTCGTGGAGGCCCTCTGCGGCAGCCGGGCCGCGACCCAGTCCGCGGCACCCGAACGTCCCGTCCAGCTCCTGCCTCTCCAGTCCCTCCGCACCGTCCACTGAACCAGCCCTCCACTGAACCAGCGTCACAGGTCGGACGGGTCGGTGTTGGCCCCGCACAGGACGACCACGACGCGTTCGTCGGGGGACGGGCGGTAGGCGCCCGTGCGGAGGGCGGCGATGGCGGTGGCGGTTCCGTTCTCGACCACGAGGCGGTACTCGTCCCAGACGAACCGGCGGGCGTCGGTGATCGCCTCCTCGGTGACCAGGACGGGGTGCACGCCGGTGCGGGACGCGACGTCGAACGCGATGCCGCCGAGCCGGGTGGCGCCCAGGGAGTCGGCGGCGACGCCGGAGACGCCGACGTCGACCGGGCGGCCCGCGTGCAGGGCCCGTTCGAGGGTCGGGATGCGCTCGGGCTCGATGCCGACGACGCGGGCGCGGCCGTCGAGGGCGGCGGCGACGCCCGCCATCAGTCCTCCGCCGCCGACCGCGAGCAGCACGGTGTCGATCTCACCGCCGGTCTGCTCCAGGATCTCCAGCCCAAGTGTTCCCTGCCCCGCGCACACCTCGGGCAGGTCGTAGGGGTGGCAGAACAGCGCGCCGGTGTCGGCGGCGCGCTTGGTGGCCGCGTCCTGCGCCTCCGCGTACCGGGTGCCGACCTGGGTGACGGTCGCGCCGAGCGTGCGGAGCCGGGCGACCTTCACGGCGGGCGCGGTCTCCGGGACGAACACCTCGGCGGGGACGCCCGACCGCGCCGCCGCGTACGCGAAGGCGAGACCCGCGTTGCCTCCGGACGCCGCGACGATCCCGGTGTCCGGCAGCCGTCCCGCCTCCCGCGCGGCGAGGATGTGGTTGAAGGCGCCGCGCGCCTTGAACGACCCGGTGTGCTGGGTCTGTTCGAGCTTCAGCCACAGGCGCGCGGCCGGTGCCAGCGGAGCCGGGTCCACCGCGAGCAGCGGTGTCCTGCGGATATGGCCCGCGACGCGCGCCGCGGCCGCGGCGGCGTCCGAATGAGTGATCACTGGGATTCCTCTCCCTTGTCCCGCCTCCATCAGTACCAAACCGGGGTTGGGGCCTGTTGCCGGGAAGCCCGGTTCGCCGGGAAGCCCGGGTGCCGGCAAGCCCGGCGGTCTACCGGCCGAGGGAAGCGGCGCGGTCCAGGAGGATCTTGCGTTCGGGTGCGTTGCGGGTGAGGTCCGCGGCGCGTTCGAACTGCGCGCGGGCCTCGTCGAGGCGGCCGAGCCGGGCGAGCAGGTCGCCGCGGACGCTCGGCAGCAGGTGGTAGCCGCGCAGGGACGGCTCGTCCACCAGCGCGTCGGCGAGTTCGAGGCCCTTGTCCGGGCCGTGCGCCATGCCGACCGCCACCGCGCGGTTCAGGTCCACGACCGGGGACGGGGCGGTGCTCGCGAGGATCTCGTACAGGGACGCGATCTGCGCCCAGTCGGTGTCCTCGGCGGTGGGGGCCTGCGCGTGGCTCGCGGCGATCGCCGCCTGCAGCACGTAGGGGCCGGGCGGTTCGCCGATCTCCTTCGCCCGGAGCAGGGCGGCGAAGCCCCGGTGGATGAGGAGGCGGTCCCACAGGCCGCGGTCCTGGTCGAGGAGCGGGACCGGCTCGCCGGACGGGCCGGTGCGGGCCCGGATGCGGGACGCCTGGATCTCCATCAGCGCGACGAGGCCGTGTACCTCGGGTTCGCCCGGCGCGAGGCCGGCGAGGACCCGGCCGAGGCGCAGCGCCTCCTGGCACAGGTCCGTGCGCACCCAGTCGTCCCCGGCGGTCGCCGTGTACCCCTCGTTGAAGATCAGGTAGACGACCTCCAGCACCGAGGACAGCCGGGCGGCGCGGTCCGGGCCCTCGGGCACCTCGAACGGGACGCCGGCGTCCGACAGCGTCCGCTTCGCCCGGACGATCCGCTGCGCGACGGTCGGCTCGGACGACAGGAACGCCCGCGCGATCTCGTCGGTGGTCAGCCCGCCGAGCATCCGCAGCGTCAGCGCGACCCGGGCCTGCGTGGACAGGACGGGATGGCACGCGGTGAAGACCAGCCGCAGGACGTCGTCCTCGATGTGCTCGTCGTCGGGGACGTCGATCTCCGGCGCGGGGCGCATCTCCTGGTCGCGGCCGATCTCCTCCAGCTTGTGCTCGAGGCGCTGCTGCCGGCGGATCCGGTCGATGGCGCGGCGCTTGCCGACGGCCATGAGCCAGGCGCCCGGGTTGTCCGGGACGCCTGACTCGGGCCACTGTTCGAGCGCGGCGACCAGCGCGTCCTGCGCGAGTTCCTCGGCGAGCCCGATGTCGTGCACCATCCGGGCGAGCCCGGCGATGATCCGGGCGGCCTCCAGCCGCCACACCGCGTCGATGCTCGCGTGCACTCCGGAACCGTGCGCGCCGGAGCGGCGCACGTCGGAGCGGCGCACGTCGGATTCGTGCACGTCAGATCCGTGCACGTCAGGGCTGTCCGAAGCCGTCACGCTGCCGATGAGAGCACCCGCACCGGCCGCCGCGCAAGCTCAGCGCGCGGGGTGCCCGGCGGTCACTCGCCGGGCATCGGGTCCCCGGGGCCGAAGACCTGCTTGATGACGCCCGCGCCGTCCCCGACGATCTGCCAGAACCGCTTGGACAGTTCGATCGCCTCCTCCCGGGTGCGCACCTCGATCAGCGCGAATCCGACGACGGCCTCCTTGGCCTCGGCGAACGGCCCGTCGGTGACGGTGACCTTGCCGCCGGACGAGGAGATGCGGGTGCCGCCCGGCTCCAGCCCGCCGGTGGCCAGCAGCGCCCCGGACTTGGACATCTCCTCGATGAACCTGCCCATCTCGACCTGCATCGCCTCGTCGGGCGGCCCCTGGTCGGCGCCGGTGTCCGTCGTCATCATCAGGAAGCGCATGGCCGTCTCCTCTGTCTCACGGGGCCGGTCTCTCCGGCCCTTCACTGACGCGTCGAAGAGGACGTGACCGGATCGACATCGTGTCCCGATTTCTTCCCAGATTTTTCGGGACCCCTATCGTCGCAGGTCACGCTCGCCTCGACGACGGATGTTCGTCGTTTCCCCCGAGATCGCCGCGAAGCCGAACATTCCGGTCCGGCTGGTCCGGTGGGCAAGCCGTCGGCCAGCGAGTAGCTTCGTCACGTAGAAATGTTCCTGCGCGTTCGAGGAGACGTCCCGTGGGAGATCCGGCACCGGACACCGGCGTACCAACCGAGCCCCAGATCGACACCACGGTGCCGCAGTCCGCGCGCATCTGGAACTACTGGCTGGGGGGCAAGGAGAACTACCCGGCCGACCAGGCCGCCGGCGACCAGTTCGTCGGCGTCTACCCGCAGATCGTGGACGTCGCGCGGCACTCGCGGGCCTTCCTGTCCCGCGCCGTCCGGCACCTGGCCGGGGAGGCGGGGATCCGGCAGTTCCTCGACATCGGCACCGGCCTCCCGACGTTCGACAACACCCACGAGGTCGCGCAGCGCGTCGCGCCCGACGCCCGCATCGTGTACGTCGACAACGATCCGCTCGTCCTGTCGCACGCCCGCGCGCTGCTGACCAGCAGCCCGGAGGGCGCCACCAGCTACATCGACGCCGACCTGCGCGACCCGAAGCGGATCCTCGACGAGGCCGCGCAGACGCTCGACCTCGACCGTCCCGTTGCGCTGATGCTGCTGAACATCCTCGGCCACGTCCCCGACCACGACGAGGCGTGCTCGATCGTCTCGCACCTGCTCGGCGCGCTGCCTCCCGGCAGCCACCTCGCTGTCGCGGACGGCACGGACGTCGTCACCGGCGACGCGTTCCGGACGGCCATCCAGGTCTGGAACGAGGCGAGCGACGCCCCGTACCACCTGCGCACGCCCGAGCTGATCGCCCGCTACTTCGACGGGCTGGAGATGCTGGAGCCGGGCGTCGTGTCGGTGTCGCGGTGGCGGGTCGAGCCCGGTCCGTTCGGCGAGCCGGACGAGGTGGACGAGTTCTGCGCCGTCGGACGCAAGGTATGAGCGCGGGAGAGCCTCCGGATGAGGCGGCCCCGGTCGCCGTCCCCGCGCAGGGGTACCGGGCGGCGGGCCCGACGGTGCTGCGCATGCTGGTCGGGGCGCAGCTGCGCCGGTTGCGCGAGACGGCCGCGATCTCCACCGAGGCCGCCGGATACGAGATCCGCGCCTCCCACTCCAAGATCAGCCGGATGGAGCTGGGCCGCGTCGGCTTCAAGGAACGCGACGTCGCCGACCTGCTGACCGTCTACGGCGTGACCGACCCCGCCCGCCGCGAGGCGCTGCTGGAACTGGCCGAGGACGCGAACATCCCCGGCTGGTGGCAGGAGTACGCCGATGTGGTGCCCGGCTGGTTCGAGCCCTACCTGGGCCTGGAGCAGGGGGCCGTGCTCGTCCGCGTGTACGAGGTGCAGGACGTACCGGAACTGCTGCAGACCGCCGACTACGCCCGCGCGCTCCTCGGCGCCCGGCATCCGGAGGCCCGGGCGGACGAGATCGAGCGGCGGGTCGAGCTGCGGATGCGGCGGCAGAGCGTGTTCGACCGCCCCGACCCGCTGAAGCTGTGGGCGGTGCTCGACGAGGCGGCGCTGCGCCGCGCGGTCGGCGGCGCAGCGACGATGCGGGCGCAGATCCGGCACCTGACCGAGATGGCGCGGCGGCCGAACATCACCGTGCAGGTCCTGCCGTTCGACACCGGCGGCCACGCGGCCGAGGGCGGCCCGATGACGCTGCTGCGGTTCGCCGAACCCGACCTCGCCGACGTCGTCTACCTGGAGCAGCTCACCGGCGCGCTGTACCCGGACCGCCCGTCCGACCTCACCCGCTACCGGGACGTCCTGAACCGCCTCGGCGTCCAGGCGGAGGCGCCAACCCGCACCCTCGCCATCCTGCGGAGCATCCTCGACCAGCTCGTCTGACGCGAACGGGCAGGGCCCCGGCGCTTGGCCGGGGCCCTGCCCGCTTCGAGGCGTCATCCGCCGGGCTACTTCGCGGCGGGCACGTAGGTCGCGATGATGACGCCGGTGCTGAACGTCTTGGTGTCCGCCAGCTCGAACGACGCCGAGAAGTCCTTCTGGGTGAGCAGCTCTCCCGGGTCTGCCGGGCCGACGATCACGGGGTGGATCCACAGCCGCAGCTCGTCCAGCAGGCCGTTCTCCACGAGCGTCCGCGACACCGGGCCGAAGCCGTACTGCAGGATGTTCTGGCCTTCCTGCTCCTTCAGCTTGGTGATCTCCGCGACGGCGTCGTCCCGCCGGATCGCGGTGGTGTCGCCCCAGCCGGGCTTCTGCAGGGAGTCGGACACGACGTAGTGGGCCATCGTGTTCATCCGGACCCCGAAGTCGCCGGTCGACTCCTCCATGGCCGGCCACGCCTGTGAGAAGCCGTCGAACGTCCTGCGGCCCATGAGCAGGGCGTCGCAGGTGAACAGCAGCTCCTGGGCATAAGCGGCGGCCTCGTCCTGGAAGTAGGCAGAGGTCCAGTTCTGCGGGTTCTCGATGACGCCGTCGAGCGAGATGTACGTCGAGCTGATGATCTTGCGCATGGTTTCCTCCGTAGGCCCGGTCGTGCTCTTTGTGCCTGACTGGAACCACTGTGCGGGACCCCGTTTACGGGATTCTTACGGTCGGCGGCCGGACGGAGGCGTCACCGGCCGGCGTTAGGGTCGGCATGTGCGTTTCGGGGTGCTCGGGCCGCTCGCCGTCTGGACCGACGACGGCGGGCCCGTAGCGGTGCCCGGGTTGAAGGTCCGGGCGCTGCTGGCCGACCTCCTCGTGCACGAGGGCCGTCCGGTGCCCGCCGACCGGCTGATCGACGACCTGTGGGGCGAGGACCTGCCCGGGAACCCGATGGGCGCGCTGTCGGCCAAGGTGTCGCAGCTGCGGCGCGTCCTGGAGGACGCGGAGCCGGGCGCGCGGGCGCTGGTGGAGTCGCGTCCCGCCGGATACCTGCTGGGCGGCCGGCGGGTGGACGCCCGGCGCTTCCAGAACCTGGTGGACGAGGCGCGCCGGGCGGCGGAGCCGAAGGAGCGGGCGGCGCTGCTCGCCGAGGCGCTGGAGCTGTGGCGCGGGCCCGCGTTCGCCGATTTCGCGGACGAGCCGTTCACGCGGCCGGCGATCGCGCGGCTGGAGGAGCTGCGGCTGACCGCGCTGGAGGAGCACGCCGAAGTACGGCTCGACCTGGGCGAGCACGGCGCCCTGGCCGGGGAGCTCGGTGACGCGGTCGCCGCGCATCCCCTGCGCGAACGGCTGCGGGCGGCCCACATGCGGGCGCTCTACCGGGCGGGACGCCAGAACGAGGCGCTGGAGAGCTACGAGAGCCACCGGACGCTGCTCGCCGCCGAACTGGGCCTCGACCCCGGCTCCGAGCTGGCCGATCTTCAGCGGTCCATCCTCCGGCAGGACCCGGCCCTGGACGTGCCCGCCGCGCGGGAGCCCGGCCCGCGGTCGAACCTGCCCGTCCCGCCGACCGAGCTGATCGGACGGGACGACGCCGTCCGGGAGATCCGGGCGCGGATCGGCACCGACCGCCTCGTCACGCTCACCGGCCCCGGCGGCGTCGGCAAGACGCGGCTCGCGGTGGAGACGGCGTCCGGGCTCGTGGACGGGTTCGGCGACGGCGTGTGGATGGCGGAGCTCGCCGGGTTCGAGCGATCCACGGTGCCCGACCTCGCCGAGGTCGTGACGGCGATCCTCGACATCCGGGACGCCCCGGGCGACGAGAGCCCGGCGCTGGACCGGCTCGCGGCGGCGCTCGGCGCCCGCCGGCTGCTGCTCGTCCTGGACAACTGCGAGCACGTGGTCGAGCAGGCCGCCGGACTGGCGGAGC
This sequence comes from Actinomadura sp. 7K507, assembly GCF_004348425.1. GTDB lineage: Bacteria > Actinomycetota > Actinomycetes > Streptosporangiales > Streptosporangiaceae > Spirillospora. The sequence continues at coordinate 12,112 of NZ_SMKK01000086.1, read as the reverse complement.
GGCTGCTGCGCCGCGTCCCCGGCCTGCGGATCCTCGCCACCAGCCGGGAGCCGCTCGGCCTGCCCGGCGAGGTGGTGTGGTCGGTCCCGCCGCTGGACGTGCCCGGCGAGGACGACGACCCCGAGACGGCGAGCGCGGTCCGGCTCTTCGCGACCCGGGCGGCGGCGTCCTCGCGGGGATTCCGGCTGGACGGGGGGACGGCCGGGCGGGTCGGCGAACTGTGCCGCCGCCTGGACGGGATCCCCCTCGCGCTGGAACTGGCCGCGACCAAGGTGCGGACGCTCGGTGTGGAGGGCCTGGTCGACCGGCTCGACGACCGGTTCCGGCTGCTGGCGTCCGGCCATCGCGGCGCCCCCGCCCGGCAGCGGACGCTCACCGCGATGATCGAGTGGAGCTGGGACCTGCTGACCGGGCCGGAACGGGCCGTCCTGCGGCGGCTGTCCGTGCACGCCGACGGCTGCGCGGCCGAGTCGGCCGAAGCCGTCTGCGCAGGGGAGGACGTCCCCGAGGCGGAGGTCCTGGACGTCCTGGTCAGGCTGGTCGACCGTTCCCTGGTCGTGATGACGGAACGGCCGGGCGAGGGTCCCCGCTACCGGCTCCTGGAGTCCGTCGCCGCCTACTCCGCCGAGCGTCTGGCCGAGGCGGGCGAGGACGGATGGACGCGCGCCGGTCACAGCCGCCACTACATCGAGCTGGCCGAGCGCGCGGAACGTCGGCTCTACGGCCCGGAGCAGGCGCGCTGGCTGCTCCGGCTCGACCAGGAGTCGGCGAATCTCCGCCTCGCGCTGGAGTCCGCCACCGGCGACGGCGCGCTGCGCCTGGTCAACGCCCTCGCCTGGTACTGGTTCCTGCGCGGCAAGCTGACCGAGGCGCTGCGGTCGCTGGACACGGCGCTCCAGCGCGGCGGCGGGGCCCCGGCGGCCCGCGCGAGGGCGCTGACGTGGCGGACGGGCCTCGCCGTCCTGAAGGGCCCGCCGGAAGACTGGCGGGCCCGCCGCGACGATGCCCTCGCTCTCGTCGACGAGACCGGGGACCCGCACCTGGGGGCCTGGGCGCGCTGGTTCCTGACCTACGTCCAGTTCGACCTGGACGACGCCGGGGCGGGCGCGGCGCGGCTGGGGGAGATGCTGGCCGCGTTCCGCGCGTCCGGTGACCGCTGGGGCGAGGCGGCCGCGCTGCTCCTGCGGGCCCAGCACGCCCACGCGCACGGCGACCCGGCCGCACTGGAACGCGACGCCGAACGGGCCGCCGCGCGGTTCGCCGAGATCGGCGACCGGTGGGGCGGGCTGCAGGCGGCGGAGTGGCTCGGCGGGGCGGCGGAGCTTGCCGGGGACTACGACCGTGCCGAGCGGCTGCAGCACGAGGGCCAGCGGATGGCCGAGGAGCTGCACCTGTGGCCGGACGTCGCGGTCCGGATGGCCTGGCGCGGCTGGATCGCCTACCTGCGCCGCGACTACACCTCGTCCCGCCGCCTGTTCGGCCGCGCGCACCGGGTGGCCGTGGAGCAGGGTTTCGCGCAGGCCGTGATGTTCGCCGACATCGGGCTCGCCCTGGCGGCGGGCCGCGAAGGCCGCCTGGACGACGCCGAGGACCGGTTGCGCCGCCTGCTGGCGACCGCGTCCCCGGAGGAGTTCCCGCCGCTCTACCTGACGCTCGTCCAGACCGGGCTCGGGTACGTGGCCGAGATGCGCGGCGACGCGGCGGGCGCGCTCACCTACTACCGGGACTCGCTGGCCGTCGCGATCCGCCTGGAGGCGCCGCGCGACCTGGCGGGCTCGCTGGAGGGGCTGGCCTCCGCGCTGACTTTGACCGGCCGCCACGAGGCGGCCGCACACGCACTAGGCAAGGCGGCGGCGATCCGCACGTCGGCGGGCCTGCCCCCGGGCGCGGCCGAACAGGACGACATCGACCGCGCCACCGAACGCATCGGCCCCAGCGTCACGCCGGAAACCTTCACCGCCGGCGCCGACCTCGCCCCCGAGGAGATCCTGCGGCGCGCGGAGACCGTCCCCCCAGAGGGCACCTCCGCATGGCGCGCCAATAGGTGATTTGCCGTAGATCGCGAAATTGTTGCGACTCGGCCCCTGGTGCGGCGGGTCGCGCTGCCCGGTGTCGCCGCGGACGGCGCGAAGCACGGTCGGGCTCGACGCCGCCGGGCTGGCCGGACCGGGCGGCGTCCTCTCCTACCCCCTGTCGGTCCGCGGCGTCCACTACGCCTACGACGACAACGCACCCGGGGGACCGCTCGAACTGGAGATCCTCGGCGTGCGCGGCGACGGGGACGGCGGCGCCGGGGCCGCGACGCGTCCGGCGGGCACCCGGTGGGACGTCTTCGCAGACTCGCTGGACACGCCGAACCCGGTCAAAGCCCCAAGCCGGGGACACCGGGGACGTCTTCCAGTCACACGGCCTGATCCCCGTCCTGTCGGCGGCCGAGAACGTCGAGGTCCCGCTCCGCCTCGTCCGCACACCCCCCGCCGAACGCGACGAACGCGTCCGCATCCTGCTGTCCCTGGTCGGCCTGGCCGACCACGCGGCCCCGCCCCAACGAACTGTCCGGCGGCCAGCGCCAGCGCGTCGCCATCGCCCGCGCCCTCGCCAACCGCCCCCGCCTCCTGCTGGCGGACGAACCCACCGGCCAGCTCGACTCCGAAACGGCCGCCGCCATCATGCCCCTGCTCCGCGCCGTCGTCTCCAGCGAGGGCGTCACCGTCCTGGTGGCCACCCACGACGAGACCCTCCTCACCGAGGCCGACCGAGTCCTCAACCTCGAAGACGGCGTGATCACCGAGGCCCCCGCCCCGTCCGTGACCTGATCGCCTCGCCGGCGGGCCCGTCACTCCAGTGGAGGCGCGATCGCCGCCTCCTGTTCGCGGATGGCGGAGCGGCGGACCTTCCCGGCGTCGTCACGGAGCGGTTCGTCCACGAAGCGGACGCTCCGCGGGATCTTGTAGCGGACGAGCCGCTCATCGAGGAAGCCGAGGAGCCGGTCCTGGCTCAGCGGTGCCGCGGGCTGGACCACCGCGTGTACCCGCTGGCCCAGATCCCGGTCGGGCAGCCCCACCACGACACAGGACAGGACCAGAGGATGCCGCAGAATGGCCGACTCGACCTCCGCGGCGTAGACGTTGGCGCCACCAGAGGTGATCATGTCGGTGCGCCGGTCAGCGAGGTACAGGTAGCCTTCGCCGTCCATCCACCCGAGGTCGCCCAGCGACTCCCAGCCGCCGGGCCGGCGCCGCGCCTCGGCACCGATGTAGTGGTAGCCGGGGGGCTCGCCCTCGCCCCGCCTCATGTAGATCTCTCCGACCGTGCCGCGCGGCGCCTCGCCGCCCTCCGCGTCGAGGACGACGATCTCCCCGACGGCCGGCCGCCCCACCGACCCTCGATGGGCGAGCCAGTCGGTGCCCGAGATGTGGCAGCCGGCCTGGCCCTCGGCGCCGCCGTACAGTTCGAAGAGCCGCTCGGGACCGATGAGGTCGATCCACGCCTCCTTGAGCCACTCGGGGCAGGGGGCGGCGCCGTGCCAGACCGTTTCCAGTGACGTGAGGTCGTACCTCTCCGGATGCGCCTCGACCGACCGCGACATCCGGAGCATCATCGTCGGCACCAGTGACACCCAGTTCACCCGGTGGCCGGAGATGAGCCGCAGCGCGTCCTCCGCGTCGAACCTTTCCATGACGACCAGGTGGTGACCGGCGAGCAGACCGTTCGTGGAACATGCGAAGGGACCGTTGTGATAGAGCGGCCCGGGAACGAGTTGTACCTGGTCGCGGCGCATGCCGAGCCACCGGCGGTCGGTGTCGAACTCGCCGCGCTGGGCCGGGACGATGAGTTTGGGAGTGCCGGTGCTCCCGCCGGAGGTGATGGCCTTGAGGGAGGGCGCGACGCGGGCCTCCAGCGGACCATCGCTCAGCCGCTCGCCGGGCCGGAAGCCCTGCGGGACGCACGCCGGGCCGCTCACCGCCGAACCCACCACCAGCCGGGGGCGCGCCAGCGCGATGATCGGGTCGAGTTCCGCCCGCGGCATGCGCCAGGAGATCGGCAGCGGGGTGGCCCCGAGCTTCCACGCCGCCAGGCACGACTCGTAGAACTCGATGCCGTTCGGCAGGCACACGGCCACCAGGTCGCCTTCGCGCACACCCAGGTCCCGATAGGCCCTTGCGAGGCGGTTGGTGTGTCGGTCCAGCTCCTGGCGGGTCACGCTCCGTCCGGCGCAGCTGATGGCGGGACGGTCCGGCTGGGCGGCGGCGTTGTCGGCCAGGCACACCCCGATGGGCTTCACGGGCATGGCGCGACCTCGGGTGCGGGTTCCGCGGACGCGAGGATGCCGGCCAGGAGCCGCGGCTGCGAGTAGCACGGGAAGTGGTCCGTGTCCAAGGTCACGACGTGGCCGGCGCGCGCGGCCATCCAGCGTTGGAAGTCGGGATGGACGGCACGGTCCCGCTCACAGACCACGTACGTGGACGGGATGGTCCGCCATGGCTCGGACCCGGGCGCCTCGGCCACACATGCGATGGCGGTGGGGCGCAGGTGGGTCGCGGCCTCGGCGGCGACGTCAGGGGGGCATTCGTTGAAGAAGCACCTCACCGCGTCCTCCGGCTCCACGGCCGCGGTACCGTCCGGGAGGTGGCGTATCAACGGCCTGAGCGGCGTCGCGGGGAACTGCGCGCCCCGCCCGTGACTCGTGTCGGCACCGTCCAGCATGGCCGCCGCGACGTAGACGAGGTGCCGCACCGCGGCATGCCCGTCGGCGGCCCTGGAGATCACCAGACCTCCGTACGAGTGCCCCACCAGCACGACCGGGGAGTTCGCCGCCTCGATCGCGGATCTGACCGTGTCCGCGTCGTCGCTCAGGGACGTCAGGGGGAGTTCGACGGTGCGGGCGTCGTGGCCGAGTTCCGTGAGGACGCTCGCCGTGCGAGCCCAGCACGCGGACCCGTGGAACGCTCCGTGTACGAGCATGAAGGACGTCATCAAGCCCTGCCATAGATCAAGGTTCCGACTCCGTTCGAGACGAGGACGTTCTGGCAGTCCTCGACCTGGTTCGATGAGACGCCGCGGAGCTGCCGCACCGCTTCGAGGGTGTTGTTGAGTCCGTGGATGTAGGCCTCGCCGAGCAGGCCGCCATGGGTGTTGACCGGCAGCGTGCCGCCGATCTCGATGTGGCCTTCCGCGATGAAGTCCTTGGCCTCGCCCGGTCCGCAGAAGCCGAGTTCCTCAAGGGTCAGGAAGACGAGCGGGGTGAAGTTCTCGTAGATCATCGCCGCGCCGATGTCGCCGGGTGACAGTCCGGCGTCCCGGAACGCCTGGCGTGCCGAGACACGGCAGTCGGCGAAGCGCGACAGGTCGCTCTCCAGGGGGCCCGGACCCGGGCCGCTGTTGCCCTTGGCGTAGCCCTGCGCCGCGGCGAGGAGGCGGACGGGCGGATTCGGGCCGTCCTCGGCCTGGTCGAGGGAGGACACGACCAGGGCCACGCCGCCGTCGCTCTCCTGGCAGCAGTCGAGGAGGCGGAGGACGGGTTCGACGATCCAGCGGCTCTGCTGGTGCTCTTCGAGGGTGATCGGCCGCCGGTGGAACCAGGCGTTGGGATTCCCGGCGGCGTGCTTGCGGGCCACCACCGAGTAGCGTCCGAGATCCTCGTTGGACACGCCGAAGGTGTCCATATAGCGCTGGTACCACAGGGCGTAGATGGCCGCCGGGGTGTTGAGCGACCGCGCGGCGGGGGCGCCGTCGCGCCGCGCCGGCACGCCGAACCGGCGGCCGGAGCGTTCGTTGAAGGCGCGGTAGACCAGCACGTTGGTCGCCGCGCCTGACAGCACCGCGCTGGCCGCGATCTGCATGCAGGCGGTGGCGGCCATGCCGCCGCCCAGTCCGCGGGCATCGAACGTCAGCTCGGGAATGCCCAGGTTCCCCATGAGGGCGACTTCGCTGTTGGTCTCCTGGGTGAAGGTGACCATGCCGTCGATGTCCGCGGGGGTGAGGCCGGCGTCCTTGATGGCCGCCAGGCATGCTTCGGCGGCGAGTGAGATCTCCGCCCGTCCGGAGTCCTTGGAGAACTCGGTCTGGCCTATCCCGCTGATGGCCGTGCGTTCCCAGAGCACGTCCTTCGGGCGCCGCGGCCGGCTCTCGGGCACCGGATGCCAGTCACGATCGATCACCGCCGCCGGCTTCGGCGCCGTGCCCGCCGGCCGGAACACGAGGTTCTTGCCGGACTGCTCGTCCTCCTCGAACCGGGCCTCGACCGGAAGTCCGTTGCGCATGTCGGCGATCGCGACATCGCGGATCCGGCTGAGGAGGCGCACGCCCTCTTCAAGCTCCACGACCGCCACGATGTGCGTTTCGCCGTCGAGGGCTCCGTGGCGAGGCACGATCCAGCTGTAGACGGTGCCCAGCCCGCCGCACGCCGCGTGCTCCCACTCCAGCGAATGGCAGTTCGGGCACATCGCCCGCGGCGGGTTGTGGAGGATCGCGCATTCCGCGCAACGCTGTACGAGGATGCGCCCTTCGGCGAACCCGTCGATCTGGAACTGATCGACCCGTCGTTCCGCCATCTCTCTCCTCCCGAAACCGCTGCCCAGGTCCGAGCGGGGCGCGGTACGCGTGACCTGCCCACGCTTCGTCACGGCCTCAAGACTGTCGGCCCCTCTCGCATAAGTCCAAGTGTTTGTATTTCCTGCAAGTAGAATCATCGGTTATGGAACTTCGGCAACTCCGGTACTTCGTCGCCGTCGTGGAGGAGGCCGGCTTCACCCGTGCCGCCGACCGCCTTCACCTGACCCAGCCGGGCCTGAGCGCGCAGATCCGGCGGCTCGAACGAGAGCTCGGGCAGCCGCTGCTGCATCGCACCGGACGATCGGTGACGCCGACCGACGTGGGCGAGGCGGTACTGCCCTACGCGCGGGCCGCGATCGCCGGTGCCGAGGCGGTACGGCAGACCGCGGACGAGTTCGCCGGACTGCTCCGCGGGCATGTGACGATCGGACTCGTCTCCGGCGCGGACGCCGGCGAGTCCGCTTTCGTCTCGATCCTCGCCGCCTTCCACGACGAGCATCCCGACGTCGAGATCACCCTCACCGAAGACACCTCGGAGAGGATGCTCGCCGCGCTTCAACGCGGCGAGATCGACATCGCCGTGATCGGTCTCGCGGACCAGGACCCCCCCGGTGGGCGTTTCCCTCCAGGCCGTGATCGACGAACCGCTGCTCGCCGTGATGCCGGCGGACGCCCCCCTCGTCACGCGCCCGCCCGGACGCGCCGACATCCCGCTGGCCGAACTCCGCGACCGGCCGCTGATCAGCCTGCCGCGCGGCACCGGCGTGCGCGGAGCACTCGACCGCGCCTGCGCGCGGGCGGGGTTCCAGCCGCGCATCGCCTTCGAGGCGGCGGCCCCGCACCTCCTGGCGAGACTCGCCGCTCGCGGCCTCGGCGTGGCCGTCCTCCCGGCGTCGTCGACCGGCACGGCGCCGGCCCTCGGCATGCGGACGCTGACCATCACTCAACCGGCCCTGCGTGCGCGAATAGCCCTGGCCTGGCGCACCGGCGGGCCCGGGGGCCTCGCGGCGAGGACCCTGTTGAAACAGCTCCGAACCAGCTGGTAGCGCCCGCCCCGCCGCCGCGGTCGGTTCAGGCCGCGACGTACCGCTCGCTCGCCTGCCCTTGGAGCCGGCCGGGCGGCAGCTTGCGTCCGAAGGCGACCAGGAGGAGGTCCTGCGCGGACCCGGTCACGGGGACGCCGGTGCCGAAAGACCAGTCGAGATCGTCGGCGCGCAGCTCGATGCCGTTGAGGTCGGCGCCGAAGAACTTCGCCGCTCTGACGCTGACGTTCTCCAGGAGCGGGTGTACACGCTCGTCGGGCACGCGACGGTCGATGCCGAGGGCGACCGTGATGTCCAGGCCGTGGACCACGTCGTGCCCCAGCGCCGCGGTGGTACCGCCGACCGGAGGTTTCCAGGGGTGGCCGGCGTTGTCGCGGATCGCGCCGACCAGTTCGGCCGTGGACATGGCCGCCGCGTCCTCGCGGGCCCGCCGGTCGGCCATCCGGTTGATCCCGCCCCGGGACTTGGCGAGCTCCAGCACCATCCTGGGCATCGAGAGGCGGAATCCCATCGACATGTGCGCCGCGACCTCTCGCACGCGCCAGCCGGTGCACAGGGTCGGCGCGTCCCACCCCGCGGCCGGCAGATCCTCCAGCATCGCCGCCAGCTCCCGGCGCTCGGCTGCGGTCGCGCTCTTCACGTCCATGACGATGCTCCCCCTGTCTACGGCGATGCTCGTGGCCGCGTGCGTTCCGGCTGCATCCATAATGAGATTACTGTAATAATCAGATTATGCGAATGACCAGGGCGGAGACCAAGGAACGCAACCGCCGTGCCCTGCTGGAGGCCGCGCGCCGGATCGTCGCCCGCGACGGCCACCGCGCCCGGCTGGAGGAGATCGCCGAGCAGGCCGGCCTGACCACCGGCGCCGTCTACTCGCTGTTCGGCAGCAAGGACGGCCTGCTGATCGCGATGGTCACCGCCCACCTCGGCCCGCACTACGAAGGGATCGAGCAGGCCGTCCCCGCCGACCGGGACCTGCTGGACGCCGTCGACGCCTTCGCCCGCCACTACCGGCGCACCTGCGACGACCCCGACGCGCTGCTGCACCTGTCGTTCGAGATCAGCTTGCAGGACATGGCCCTGCGCGACCCCGAACTGCGGGCCGAGCTCGCCACGTCCGTCCAGGCGCACGAACAACGCATGACCGCCCTGTTCGCCGGCAGATCACATCAGGGGGCCACCGTGACGGCGCGGCAGGCGCAGCGGCTGGCGACCGCGCTGCGGGCACTCATGATCGGCCTCAGCCAGGGCGTCATCCTCGGGCTGGCCGAGCAGGCCCCCGAGCAGTACTTCTCCGACACTGCCCGCGCCCTGGCCACCCCCCAGGTGCTCGGACCCCCTTGACCTCTCCCCAACACGGCCGCACTGGCGTACGTCATTCCCGTCATTCGACGGGAATGACGTACGCCAACTCATAGCGGTCGACCGGCACCACGATGTCCGCGGTCTCGACCGGCCGGTCCACCGTGGCGTAGGTCCGCGCGATCACCATCACCACCGACCCGAGCGCCTCGCCGAGCCGGTCCGCCTCGACCGCCAGGACCGGACGGGCGGTGACGACCTCTTGCGCGGTCTCGATGTGCCGACCGATCTCCCGCATCCGCGCGACGACCCCCGCGCCCGCGTGCGGGCCCTCCTCCGGGAACATCACCGGCGTGCCCTGCGTGATCTCCAGCGGCTCCCACGACGTGGACAGCATCACCGGCTCGTCATCGGCGAGGAAGGTGTACCGGCTCTCCATCACGGGGTCGCCCGCCGCGATGTCGAGCCGCTCTGCGACCGGCGGGCTCGCCGCGGCGGTCTGTGACGAGACCCGCCAGTTGCCGGCCCGGCCCTGACTTGCCATCTCCGTGCGGAACGGGGAGCTGGTGCGGCCGCTCGTGTCGTACCAGGAACGAGCAAGGCGCTTCAGTGTGGGCTTGCGCCTGACGTAAGTGCCCGATCCCGAGCGGGCCTCCAGGAAGCCTTCGGATATCAGCAGCCGCACGGCCTGGATCGCGACCTGGTCGGAGACGTCGTACTGCTCGCGGAGCCGAGCGCGCGAGGGGACCTTGTCGCCTGCTGCGAGCTGCCCGCCGAAGATCTGGCGCCGTAGATCATCGGCGATGCGCTGATAGGCGGGCTGGGTCACGGCGTCTCCGATTGCCGGGTGCGAATGTTCGAACACAGCTTGACAACCTGTGCGCACCGCTTGCAAGCTGTGCACACAGCTTTACTGTGACAACGCGATCACCGTCCGTAGGAGGCGCCATGGAGTGGAGCCAGACCTATCCAGGCTGTCCCCCCATGGTGGCAGCCGCCAGGGCCTTCGTCCGTGGAATGCTCGCCGACAGCCCACGCCGGCGCGACGCCGAGCTCATCGCCTCCGAACTGGTCGGCAACTCCCTGCGGCACACAGCGTCAGGCGACGGCGGCGAGGTCACCGTCACCGTCGAGGTCGAGTTCGGTCACGCGCGCATCGCCGTCCACGATGCCGGGGCCGGCGACTGGCGGCCCTTCCCCGGCGACCCGTCGGACGAGGACGACCACGGACGCGGCCTGCTGATCGTCTACCACACCGCCGACAAGATCGGCCACGACGTCACCGAGGACGGCCAGACCATGTGGGCGGAACTCACCTGGAGTGCCGAGTCGTGACATTGGGACCGCTGGAGGACACCGCTGTGATCGACGTGCGGACGATCCGGGAGGACACGACCCGAGCGCTCGCGCAGCGGTACGGCGTCATCGCGTGGTTCGGGCACCACACGCGGGAGTGGTGGGCGCTCGTCGACGGCCGGCTGCTCGTCGGATCCCGGTGCCCCGAGCAACTCGGCCGGGCAATCCTGGCGGCCAGGACGCGGACTACAGCTGGATCCCGCTAGAGCCGGGGTGGCGCCGCCGGTTGAGATGCCCCCACCCCGGCCGCGCCACCTCTTCCACTTCGTCCCGTCCAGTACGGGGTGACGTGAGGGGCGTGCACCGAGAAGGGTGGCGAATCGGAGCAGAAATAGACGGATCAGGAGCGAAAGGGGCGTAGGAGGTGGCACAGGATCTGGTTCAGGCGGTCGGCCGGTGGCGGCTGGTCCTGGCGGCTCGGACGTTGCGGGGCCATGACCCCGCTGTGCGGAGACTGGAGGTCCTCCGCGTCGCGCTGAAGCCGCTGAGCTGGCGATGCGTCGGGCTGTACGACAAGCGGGAGTTCCGGTTTCCGGTGCCGCTGCTGTGGGTGTACGCCAGTGGGCGCGCCGACGACATCGGGGCCGTGGTGACGGTGCGCGCGTTGCCGGGTGAGGCGTGGGGCTACTTCGAGGCAGGGGACGGGCGCGGTGGGTTCATCTCGCCGTGCGGGGACGCGAAGGCGGCGGCCGAAGCCCTGGACCTGCTGTTGAAGCACCGCCTGTTTCCGTCCCGCGAGTACGCCTGATCGTGGCAGCGCTCAAGTGCAAGTGTTCTCGGTGAAGTGATGGAAGGGGCGGGCGATGGGGCGTGAAGTGGACTCCAGCGGTCGAGGTGGAACATCTGCCAGCACAGATGTCGTCCTGGCCGGGGTCGGCGGGGTGGAACCGGTGTTCTCCTGGTCGGGCGGGAGCGGGGTGCTGCGGTTGGGGACACGGACGTCTCCGTTGGCGATGACGCAGGCGCGCGGCGTGGCGGCGCGGCTGGAGGAGTTGGCCAGCGTCCGGGTCGAGGTGGTCGGGATCCAGACGTCCAGAGATCGGCATCGGGGCCACTTGGGCGAGCTGGGTGGCAAGGGCGCGTTCATGAGGGAGATCGACCGGGCGTTGGTGACCGGGCGGGTGGACGTCGCGGTGCACTGTCTCAAGGACGTCCCTGGTGACGAGCCTCGCCCGGAAGGGCTGGTGTTCGCCGCCTACGTGCAGCGTGACGACACGGCCGATGTGATGTTGTTTCCGATGGCGAGCGAGGTCCGGTCCATGGCCGACCTCCCACCGGGGGCCCGGGTGGGGACTTCGGCGGTGCGGCGGCGCGCACAGCTCGGGCAGATCCGGCCCGACCTGAAAGTGGAGTACCTGCGTGGCAACGTCAACTCCCGGCTCGGGCGGCTGGACGCGGGCGAGGAGTTCGACGCGATCGTCCTGGCACGGGCGAGCCTGGGGCGGCTGGGCGTCGATCGGGCGGGCGAGGCACTGGACATCGTTCCGGCCGTGGGTGCTGGGGTGCTGGCGGTGGACTGCCGCCGTGCCGATCCCGACATCGTGGAACTGGTGCGTCTGCTGGACCACAAGGACACCCGGCGGTGCGTGAGTGCGGAGCGCACGATGTTGCACGGGCTCCAAGGGCACTGCAACAGCCCTATCGCGGGTCACGCGCGGTTGGAACGGGACGGCCGGCTGAGCCTGCGCGGGATGGTCTTCACCCGCGACGGAGCCAGGTTCGTCCACTCGCACGAGTGGTCGGAGCCGGACAAGGGGGAGGACCTGGGGGCCTACGTGGCGGGTGACCTGCTGCGCAAGGGCGCTCGTGACGTGATCGGCGGAATCCCGCACTGAGGCGGGTGGGCCCTGGCC
>NZ_SMKK01000085.1 GCF_004348425.1 Actinomadura sp. 7K507 | reverse complement strand
GTCGTGGCCACCGGCGGCTGCTTCGACCTGCTGCACGCCGGCCACGTCAGCATGCTGCAACAGGCCCGGCGGCTCGGCGACTGCCTGATCGTCTGCGTCAACTCCGACGCCTCCGTCCGCCGCCGCAAAGGCCCGGCCCGGCCGGTCACGCCGGCCGCCGACCGCGTCCGGGTACTGGAAGCGCTCAGCGACGTCGACGCCGCGCTGGTGTTCGACGACGACACCCCGGCCCCGCTGCTGGAACGCCTGCGTCCCGACGTCTGGGTGAAGGGCGCCGACTACGCCGGAACCGCGCTGCCCGAAGCCGAGACCATCCGCGCCCACGGCGGCGAGGTAGTCCTGCTGCCCCTGCTGGAAGGGCGCTCCACCACCCGCCTGCTGTCGACCACGAAGGGAAACGCGTCATGAACGTCCTCATCACCGGGGGGTCCTCCGGACTCGGCGCCGCCGTCGCGCGCAAGGTCGCCGACGACGGCGGGCGCCCCCTCATCCTCGACCGGCACCCGCCCAAGGACGACTTCGACCACATGCAGGCCGACCTGACCGACCGCAGATGCGCCGAGCGCGCCGTCCACGGCCTGGCCCGCTCCGCCGGCGGCCTGAACGCCGTCGTCACCGCCGCCGGCATCGACGCCTGCGGAACCCTCTGCGACGTCCCCGCCGAAGACTGGGAACGCGTCATCCACGTCAACCTGCTCGGCACCGCCGCCGTCGTCCGCGCCGCGCTGCCCTACCTGGAGAACGAACCGGCCGGACGCGTCGTGACCGTCGCGTCCACGCTGGGGTTCCGGGCGGTGAGCGACGCCACCGCCTACTGCGCCTCCAAGTTCGGCATCGTCGGCTTCACCCGGGCCCTCGCCGTCGAAATGGCCGGACGCGTCGCCGTCACCATGGTCGCGCCCGGCGGGATGGACACCGCGTTCTTCGACGACCGCCCCGAGCAGTACAAGCCGGGCGCGGACGCCAAGCTCAACCGTCCCGAGGACGTGGCGGCCACCATCGCGTTCGTGCTCTCCCAGCCTCCCGGCTGCGAGGTGCGCGAGATGGTGGTCTGCCCCTCGCAGGAAACGTCGTGGCCGTAACGGCGACCACGGCCGGAAACCGGGTCCTGGTGCTGCGCGCGCTCGGCCTCGGCGACCTGCTGACCGGCGTCCCCGCGCTGCGTGCCCTGCGGCGCGGGATGCCCGGAGCCCGGATCACCCTCGCCGCCCCGGCCGCGTTGGGCCTCCTCGCCCGTTCCACGGGGGCGGTCGATGACGTCCTGCCGGCGGAGGGACTGGGGCCGCTGCCACCCGCCGGTGCGGTCGACGCGGCGGTCAACCTGCACGGCCGCGGCCCGGAGAGCCACCGGCTCCTCGGCGCGCGGGCGCCCGGCCGGCTGCTGGCGTTCGCCTGCCCCGAGGGGGGCCACGCCACCGGGCCACGCTGGGACCCGGGCGAGCACGAGGTGGCCCGGTGGTGCCGGCTGGTGTCGGCGTACGGGTTCGGCGCCGACCCCGGCGACCTGGACCTGCCCGCGCCCCCGCTCCCCTCTCCCGCGCCGGGCGCGGCCGTCGTCCATCCGGGCGCGGCGTTCCCGGCGCGCCGCTGGCCCGCCGAGCGGTTCGCGGCCGTCGCGGCGGCGCTGCGGGACGGCGGCGAGCGCGTCGTCGTCACCGGCGGCGAGGGGGAGGCGTCCATCGCGCGCCGCGTCGCCGGACTCGCCGGGCTGGGCGAGGGGGCCGATCTGTCGGGCCGCACCCGCCTCCCGGAACTGGCGGCGCTCGTCGCGGGGGCCCGGCTGGTGGTGTGCGGCGACACCGGCGTCGCCCACCTCGCGACGGCGTTCCGGACACCGTCGGTGCTGCTGTTCGGCCCGACGCCGCCCGCGCGGTGGGGGCCGCCCGACCGGGCCGAGCACCTGGTCCTGTGGGCGGGCCTGCGGGGCGATCCGCACGGCCGCGAGCCCCATCCGGGCCTGCTGGAGATCTCCGCCGACCAGGCCGTGGAAGCCGCCGGGAGAGCGCTCACCGCAACCGCAAGGGGGACATGATGAGACATCCACGCGCCGTCGTCACCGGAGGATCCGGGTTCCTCGGCTCGCACCTGTGCGAGGCGCTGCTGGCCCAGGGCGTCTCCGTCGTCTGCCTGGACAACCTGCTGACCGGCACGTCCCGCAACATCGCGCACCTGACCGAACGGCGGGACTTCAGGTTCCTGAGACGCGACCTCACCGAGCCGGTGAACGTCCCCGGCGAGGTCGGATACGTCTTCCACCTGGCCTCGGCCGCCTCCCCCGCCGACTACCTGCGATACCCCGTCCAGACCCTCGAAGTCGGCAGCCAGGGCACCCGCAACGCGCTCGAGCTCGCCGAGACCAAGGGCGCCCGGTTCGTGCTCGCCTCCACCTCCGAGGTGTACGGGGACCCGCTGGTGCATCCGCAGCCCGAGTCGTACTGGGGCAACGTGAACCCGGTCGGGCCGCGCAGCGTGTACGACGAGGCCAAGCGGTTCGGCGAGGCGCTGACGTCGGCGTTCCGGCACTCCCGCGGCCTCGACACGGCGATCGTGCGGATCTTCAACACCTACGGGCCGCGGATGCGCCCCGACGACGGCCGCGCCATCCCGACGTTCCTGCGGCAGGCGCTGACCGGAGAGGACCTCACCGTCACCGGGGACGGCTCCCAGACCCGCTCGATCTGCCACGTGGACGACACCGTCCGGGGCGTCATCGCCCTCGCCATGGCCGGCCATCCGGGGCCGGTCAACATCGGCAGCCCGTACGAGGTGTCCATGGCCGCCCTCGCCGAGCTGATCATCGGCCTGACCGGCTCGCGGTCCCGGGTCCGCTTCGTCGACCGCCCGGTGGACGACCCGCGCGTCCGGCGCCCCGACACCGCACTGGCCGAAGAGGTGCTCGGCTGGCGTCCGCGCATCTCCGTCGAGGACGGCCTGCGCGGCACGATCGAGTGGTTCGCCCGGGAGCTCCTCATCGCCCATCCGGCCTGACCGGCCCGCCCGGCGCCGCCCTCAGCGGGCTCCGAGGACGTCCATCAGCTCGCCGATCATGGCCCCGTCGGCGGGCAGCGCGGGGGCGCGGCCCGCGCCCTCGGGCGACAGGCACCATTCCCACCACCGGTCCAGTTCCCGCTCGTCGAGCAGCGGGCCGTCCCGCCCCGGCGCCCGCTCCGGGACGGTCACCACGGCGGGCCACGACCAGGCCCGTGCCTGCGCGGCCACCTTCGCGCCGCCGCCCACGGGGTCCACGGCGAGCGCCGGGACGCCGTTCTTCAGCGCCAGGACCAGCCCGTGCAGCCGCGTCGTGACGACCAGGTCGAGCCTGCGCAGCGCCGACTCCAGCTCGGCCGCCGTCGTGCACAGGCGCCAGTCGCGCGGGTCGAGCCGCGTGTCGAGGGGCACCCGTGCGCACTCGCGGGCGCCGAGCCAGTCCGTCAGCTCCTCCTCGGCCCGTCCGTCCCGCCGCGCCCCGTACTCGGCCTGGCCGGGCGCCAGGACGACCCCGGCGACGGGCACGGACGGGGTCGCCGGCAGCGCCGCCAGGTCGTGCCGGGGCGCCTCCGCCGGGGCGTCGCGCGCGAGGACGGCGTCGAACCCGGTGACCGCGGGGTCGTCCGGATCGATGACCGAGACGCCGACGGCGACACGGGTGCAGCGCGCGTACCGGCGGTGCAGGTCCTCGATCTGCCGGCCGTGCAGCGGGCCGCAGGCGAACACCAGGTGGGTGTAGCGGCCGGGGTCGGCGCGGCCGAGGTCCAGCCCGCCCGGCCGGAAGACCGGGCTCCACGCGAGGTCGCAGCCGACGCCGGCCTCGGCCAGCCCGTGCCGCACCGCCTCCATCGCCAGGACGTCGCCCGCCGTGGCCTCACCGTGCAGGAAGCTAGGCCACCCCGTGACCAGCACGCGCATCTGCCCGCGGCGTGACACTTGAGACACCTACCGGTTTACCGAAACGACCGTCTGGGCAGAGTCAGGGAGCGGCCCACTCGCGAGCTCGGAGCCAGGTGCTCGGAGCTGCGAGCCTGGGCCGCACCAGCGTGCATGGCGCCTCTACCCGCTCACGCGCCCGTCAACCGGTGCCGGGCCTCGCGCGCCGGGCGTCCGGTCAGGGGTCGGGGCGGTCGACCTTGCCGCGCCAGCCGCCGGTCTGGACGCCGCGGGCCTCGATGAAGGCCTTGAAGCGCTGAAGGTCGCCCTTGACGCGGTGGCCGAGGGCGCCGAGCCTGTCGCCGGCCTTCTCGGCGAGGCCCTCCGGGTCGATCTCCATCTGGGCGGTGACGCGCGTGGTGGTCTCGTCCAGCCGGTGGAAGGTCACCACCCCCGCGTGCGTCGGCCCCTCCAGGGACTTCCAGGCGACGCGCTCGTCGGGCAGCTGCTCGGTGATCCTGGCGTCGAACTCGCGGACGACCCCGGCCATCCGCGTCCTCCAGCGCAGGGTGGTGTCGTCGAGCTGGCGGATCTCCTCGACACCGTCCATGAACTGCGGGAACGTCTCGAACTGCGTCCACTGGTCGTAGGCGGTGCGGATCGGGACGGTGACGTTGACCGACTCGGTGATCGTGCTCACGGCTCCCCCTCAGGCGTCACGGGGGCGGTACCCGGGGGGACGTCCTTTATCCCGGGCCCGGACCGCCGGCGGCCGGGCACGCGCAGTCACGGTCGCCCGATTCCCCCGTGCACAGGGGGCTTTCCGTGTGATCGGCAATTAGCCGGGTAGTGGACGGGCACCGAGTGATCGCCCCTGCCTCGCCGGCCTGGGCCGGCCCCTCCCGGAAAGGAGATGACCCGCATGGCCTCGGCGCAGCCCACCACGGCGCAGCCCACCACGGCGCAGCCCACCACGGCGCAGTCCACCACGGCGCAGCCCACCACCCGGTTCAACGACGGACAGACCGAGATGCTGCTGGCGGAGATGAACGGGCTCGGGGAGGACGATCCCCGGCGGGAACGGCTGCGGGCGCGCATCGTCGATATGCACGCCGCCCTGGTCCGCGGTGTGGCGCGCCGGTACGCCAACCGAGGCGAACCCATCGACGATCTCCAGCAGGTGGCCTACCTCGGGCTGGTCAAGGCCATCAACAGGTTCGACCCGGGGATCGGCGACCGGTTCGTCACCTACGCCTACCCCGTGGTGACCGGAGAGGTGAAGCGCCACTTCCGCGACAAGACCTGGGGCATCCGCGTGTCGCGCCGCATCCAGGAGCTGCGCCCGGTGCTCCAGCGCACCCTCCAGGAGTTCACCCGCGAGCACGGCCGCTCCCCCACCACGGCCGAGATCTCACGGCTCATGGACATCACGGAGGAAGAGACCATCGAGGTCATCGTCGCCTGCGACGCCTACCGCCCGCTGTCCCTGGAGGCCCCCGCCGACGGCTCGCAGAGCGGCGACAACGGCACCGTCGGCGAGTACCTCGGATCCAACGACCCCGCCCTGGACGCCTTCATCAACGGCCACGCCCTCGCGCCGCTCATCGACGACCTCCCCGAGCGGGAGCGCACGATCCTGCTGCTGCGGTTCTTCGGCAACAAGACCCAGACCCAGATCGCCGAGCAGATCGGCCTGTCCCAGATGCACGTCTCGCGGCTGCTCCGCGCCACCCTGGACCGGCTCCGCGCCGGGCTGCTGGCGGAGCGGTGACAGGGCGGTGACCCGGCGGTGCCAGGGCGGCGGCGGAGCCGGTGACCGGAGGCGGCGGACGGGTCAGGGCTTGGGAAGCGCACACCCCCCGCCCAGCACCACGTCGTTCCCCTTGCCGAGGCAGCGGGCGAGCAGGTAGGTCTGCTGGCCGTAGTTGACGCCCTGGCGGACGGTGACGTCGCCGTCGCGTCCGACCTCGCACGGGTTGTTGAGCGTGCAGCGCTCACCGTCCTCGTTGCCGGTGTTGTTGACCCCGACGACGCGGCGCGTCCGCACGTCGACGATCGGCGAGCCCGACGTGCCGCCGATGGTCTGGCACTCGGGCGTGTAGCGGATCGAGTCCTTCCACGTCCAGTCCGCCTCGCGCAGCCGGTGGACGGTGTCGTCGATCTTGCAGCCGTAGATGGTCTTCCAGTAGCCCGACACGACCCGGATCCCGGTGCCGTCGTGCGGGCGGGCCATCGACAGGCGCAGCGCGGGGATGCCGTACCGCTTCTCGATGGCGGCGTAGGTGGTTCCGAGCCGGTAGACCGCCACGTCGGTGTCGGTCATCGTGGCGTACTCGACCCTGGTGGCCCGCAGGGAGCCGAGTTCCTTCTCCCCGGTCCGGTCCAGGAGCGTGAACGTCCGGGACGACTCCTGGTCCACGATGACCTCGCCCGCCCCGGGCATGCCCGTCTCCAGGCAGTGGCCGTTCGTCAGGACCAGCGCCGCGTCGGTGTCCCGGGAGCGCGGCGCGCGCACGATGGAGCCCGAGCAGTTGCTCAGCGCGACGATCCCGGTGAAGTCGACCTCCCCTCCCGGCTTGTGCGGGGCGGCGTCCCGCAGGTGGGGGGCGGCCGGCTGGACGGGCGCGGCCTGCGCGGCGCCGGCGGCGGTCAGCGTGCCGGCGCCCACCACGGCGGCGAGGGCGGCTGCGGCGAGGCAGCGTCCGATCATGGGATTCCTCTCAGTCCACGTCCACCCAGCCGTAGGTGCGTTCGACGGCCTTCTTCCAGCCGGCGTAGCCGGTCTCGCGTTGCTCCTCGCTCCACGTGGGTTCCCAGCGGCGGTCCTCGTTCCAGTTCTGGCGGAGTTCGTCGGTGGTGGTCCAGAAGCCGACGGCCAGGCCGGCGGCGTAGGCGGCGCCCAGCGCGGTGGTCTCGGCGACGACGGGCCGGGAGACCGGGACGCCCAGGACGTCGGCCTGCAGCTGCATGCACAGCTCGTTCTCGGTGACGCCGCCGTCGACCTTGAGGACGTCCAGGGTGACGCCGGAGTCCTCGCGCATGGCCTCGACCACGTCGCGGGACTGGTAGCAGATCGATTCCAGGGTGGCGCGGGCCAGGTGGGCGTTGGTGTTGAAGCGCGACAGCCCGACGATCGCGCCCCGGGCGTCCGAGCGCCAGTAGGGCGCGAACAGCCCGGAGAACGCGGGCACGAAGTAGACGCCGCCGTTGTCGTCGACCTGCCGCGCCAGCGACTCGCTCTGCGCCGCGCCGGAGATGATGCCGAGCTGGTCGCGCAGCCACTGCACCGCCGACCCCGTCACCGCGATCGACCCCTCCAGCGCGTATACCGGCCGGTCGTCGCCGAACCTGTAGCAGACGGTGGTGAGCATCCCGGCCTTCGACCTGACGAGTTCCTCACCGGTGTTGAGCAGGAGGAAGTTGCCGGTGCCGTAGGTGTTCTTGGCCTCGCCGGGCGCGAAGCACACCTGCCCGACCGTCGCCGCCTGCTGGTCGCCCAGGATGCCCGTGATGGGGACCTCGCCGCCCAGCGGGCCGTCCGCGCGGGTCGTCCCGTACGGGTCGGGCGCGGAAGAAGGCTTGATCTCCGGGAGCATCCGGCGCGGGATGCCGAAGAAGGACAGGAGCTGGTCGTCCCAGTCGAGGGTCTCCAGGTCCATCAGCATGGTGCGGCTGGCGTTGGTCGGGTCGGTGACGTGCACGCCGCCGTCCCTCCCGCCCGTCAGGTTCCACAGCACCCACGTGTCGATGTTGCCGAAGATCGCGTCGCCGTTCTCGGCGGCCTCCCGGACGCCGTCGACGTTCTCCAGGATCCACTGGACCTTGCCGCCGGAGAAGTACGTGGCGGGAGGCAGGCCGGCACGGTGCCGGATCGTCTCGCCCCGCCCGTCCCGTTCCAGCGCCGAGGCGATGCGGTCGGTGCGGGTGTCCTGCCAGACGATCGCGTTGTAGTACGGGCGGCCGGTCCGCCGGTTCCACACCACGGTCGTCTCGCGCTGGTTGGTGATGCCGAACGCGGCCAGGTCGCCGTGGTTCAGGTTCGCCCGGTTCATCGCGGACTGGATGACCGCGCGGGTGCGTTCCCAGATCTCGGTCGGGTTGTGCTCGACCCACCCGGCCTGCGGCAGGATCTGGTCGTGTTCGAGCTGGTGGCGGGCGATCTCGTTGCCGCCGTGATCGAAGATCATGAAACGGGTGCTCGTGGTGCCCTGATCGAGCGCTCCGACGAAGTCGGCCATGGACTCTTCCTTTCTGCGGCGGGGCGGGACCCGTCCGGAACTAACCCTTCTCCGGCTCGAGCTCGATGACCTCGGCCGCCCCGTCCTCATCGGGGGTGTGCAGCCCGACGAGCAGGACGTAGAGCCCGGCGCCGATGACGCCGCCGAGGAGCGGTCCCGCTATCGGGACCCAGAAATACAGGTTCCCGAACTGATCACTCCAGGCGTCCCCGTAACCCGTGAGCCATTGGACGAGTCTCGGGCCGAGGTCGCGGGCCGGGTTGATCGCGTAGCCGGCGAGGGCTCCGTAGGACATCCCGATGCCCACCACGATGAGGCCGATGATGAACGGGGCCAGGTTCGACAGCGGCGGCGCGTTGCGCAGGTCGATGAGCGCCATCACGAGGAAGAGCAGGATGGCGGTGCCGATCACCTGGTCGCGGAACGCCGGCCAGGTCCCGATCGGCAGCGTCCCGTTGCCGGGCATGGTGGAGAAGACGATGTGCGACTTCTCCGTCAGGCCGGGGTCGAACTTCTGCAGGACCTCGCTGTAGTTCCACCGGACGATCAGGGCGCCGACGAAGGCCCCGGCCGTCTGCGCGATGGCGTACGGGAGGACCTTGCGCCACGGGAAGCCCTTGAAGAACGCGAAGGCGAGCGTGACGGCCGGGTTGATGTGGCCGCCGCTGATGCGGGCCGAGGTGTACACGCCCAGCGTGACCCCGATGCCCCACGCCCAGGCGATGCTGTCGTGGTCGCCGAGGCTCTGCGGGTCGCCGAGCCCCCCGGCGGCGATGACCTGCGCGACGACGCCGCACCCGAACAGGATCAGGATCATCGTGCCGGCGAACTCCGCGGCCATCTCCCGTGCGAGCTCGGGGACCTTCGGTCCTCGCGTCATCTCTCCTCCTCAGGGGTGTGTGACGTAAGGCACAACCGCCGCGAACGTAATTTCGTCCGATCAAGCGGGTCAACCGCCGCGCGCCGACAATGTCGGCACCCAGTCCGGTCCATCACCACCCCCGCGGAAATGATCGTGACCGTGATCGTTCCCAGGGGCCGCTTCTCTACACCGTCCTCCAGCCCCCCACCTGCCACCTTTCAACCGACGAGCCCCGCTCGTCGTCCGCCAGCCCCCACCCACCACCTTTCAATCGACGAGCTCCGCTCGGCGACCGGCCGGCAGCCCGGTCAGTGGCCGCGGAAGGCCTCCTCCAGCCACCAGGAGGGGTGGGTGCGCGTGACCTTGGCGTCCACGAGCATCGGGCGGTCGCGCGGGCCCGCCAGCCAGTCGGCCACCGCGGCCAGGTCCTCGCGCCGCCGGACGGTCGCCGCCGCGCAGCCGAACCCGCGGCCGATCGCGGCCAGATCGGCCGGCGGGAACGTGACCGTGTCGAGGGGATGCCCGCCGGGGCGGAAGTGGTGCACCTCCGCGCCGTAGGCCTCGTCGTCGTAGACGACCACGAGCAGCCCCAGCCCGAGCCTGACCGCCGTCTCCAGCTCCACGGCCGACATCAGCGCGCCGCCGTCGCCGAGCGCGGCGACCGTGAGCCGGTCGGGGCGGGCCACGGCGGCGCCGATCGCCGTGGCCAGGCCGAGGCCCACCGCCTGGAACGCCTGGGTGAACACGAGCGCGTCGGCGTCGGGAACGTCCAGGAACATCGCGGGGTAGCCCATGAAGTTGCCCGAGTCGACGGCGACGGTGCGCTCTCGGGGCAGCATGGCGTCCAGGGCGATCGACAGCGTCCGCGGGTCGATGCGGGGCCCGCCGCCGGCATCACCGCCGGGATGCTCCTGGTAGGGGACGTCCTGCCAGCGTCCTTCTCTGGCGAGCCGCTCGGCCACGTCCGGGGTGCGGTAGCCGGCGGCGGAGTGTCCGCGCGCGTCCAGTTCGGCCGTGACGGCCCGCGCGGTCTCGGCGGCGTCGCCGATGAGGCCGAGGTCGACGGGGCGGTGCGCGCCGAGCGCGCGGGCGTCCAGGTCGACCTGCACGACCTTCGCGTCCGCGGCGACGAGGGCGCCGTGCCGGGTCGTCCACATGTTCAGCGAGCAGCCCCAGCCGACGATCAGGTCGGCGCCGCGGATCAGCTCGGCGGCGGCCGGGGTGGCGAAGCCGCCGCTGACGTCCAGGCCGAAAGGGTCGCCGGTGAACAGCCCGCGCGCGACGGCGGAGGTCGCGGGCAGCGCGCCGCACCGTCCGGCCAGCTCGGCGAGGGGCTCGCGGGCGCCGGACAGCCGCGCTCCCCGCCCGGCGATGAACACCGGCCGCTCGGCGTCCCGCAGCGCGTCGGCCAGGCGGGCGATCGCGGCCGGCGGCGGCACCGGCAGCGGCGGGTTCCGCGGGCGCCGGCCGGCGGCGGGGCGTTCCCCGGCGCCGTCCGGATGCTCGGCGTCCTGGATGTCGAGGGGAAGGCCGAGCAGCACGGTCCGGCGCTCGGTGACCGCCGTGCGGCAGGCGCGGGTCACGTCGGCGATCGCGGTCCGCGGGGAGTGGACCCGCTCGGGGACGGCGCCCACCGCCGCGGCGATCGCCGCCTGGTCGACGCGGAAGTTGGAGCGGACCGCGGCGGCGGCCACCTCGCCGGTGACCACCAGCAGCGGCGTGCGGCTCTTGGCGGCCTCGGCGATGCCGGTGACCGCGTTGGTGAGGCCGGGCCCCTGGTGCAGCGACACCACGCCGAGGCCGCCGCTCACCCGCGCGTACGCGTCGGCCATGGTGGTGGCCCCGGCCTCGTGCCGGGCGGCGACGAACCGGGCGCCGTTCGCCACGAGCGCGTTGGTGACGTGGAAGTTGCCGCTGCCGACGACGCCGAAGACCGTGTCGGCGCCGAGCCGCGCGAGGGCCTCGCCCACGGCCTCCGCGACCCTCATCGTTCGATCAGCGCGAGCACGCGGGCGGGGCTGCCCGAGCCGCCGACGATCGGCAGCGGCGAGGCGAGCAGCACGGCGCCGCGGGCGGGGAGCCGTCCCAGGTTCTGCAGCTGGGTGAGCCCGTACTTGCCGGCGCCGCAGAAGTAGGAGTGGCACGGGAACGGCGGGTCGAACGCGTGGGCGCCGCCCGCGTCGGTGCCGACGGTCTCCACGCCGAGCCCGAGCAGGGGCGTCTCCTCGGCGAGCCACCGGGCGCACTCGGCGGAGATCCCGGGGGTGTGCGAGCCGCTCTCGTCGGCGTTGAGGAAGGCGTCCTGGTCGCCGACCCGGGCGTCCCAGCCGGTCCGGTAGAGGAACCAGCCGCCCTCCGGGAGCGGCCCGTGCGCCTTCTCCCAGTCCCGGACGTGGTCGATCTCCAGCAGGAAGTCGGGGTCGGCGGCGGCGTGCGCGGAGGCGTCCAGCACGGCGGCCGGGGCGACCAGCCTGCCCGGCGGGACCTGCGAGACGTCCTCGCCGTCGCGGCCGGAGGCCCAGTGCACGGGCGCGTCGAAGTGGGTGCCGACGTGCTCGCCGGTGACGATGTCGTTCCAGTACCAGGCGGGCCCGCGGTCGTCGTACCGGCTGATCTCCTCCAGCCGGAACGGGACGGTGTTGGCGAACGGCTCCGGCAGCTGGAGGATCGGGGTCCGCTCCGACAGCGGGGCGGTCAGGTCGACGATCTCGACCGAGCCGTCGGAGACGGCGGTGAGCAACTGGCTGAGCACGGACATCGGTCCTCCGGCGGCACGGGGCGGCTTACTGGCGCGGGTGCCATGAACGTATCGCAGAAGGGCCTGTTCGGAGGGTCACCCGGGCCAGGTCCACAACCGTTTGCTCATGCTCATATCCGGGTCCGGTTTTCGTTGCATGACCACATGGACGCACCGTCGCCGCGCGATCACCATCGGGGCGGAACCCCGGTCGACACCCGCCCCCACGGAGGCCGCATGCGCCGCAGGCCCTGGACGATCGCGCTCACCACCACCGCACTGGCGGCCGCACTCGCCGCCGCTCCCGCACACGCCGCTCCCGCCACTCCGCCGCCGCCCGCGCCGCCGCCCGCCGCCGTCGCCGAGCACCGGGCGGGCTTCGACCCGCTGCTCCCCTCGTCCGATCCGGTCGAGTTGCGCGAGGCGTACCGGCCGCTGCCGGTGACCTACACCCACGACGGCCGGACGCACACTCTCGACGACTACCTCGCCCGTACGGGCACCCAGGGCTTCGTCGTCCTGGACGGCCACGACATCGTCTTCGAGCGCTACTTCGCCGCCGACCGCAACAGCCTCTTCCAGTCGTGGTCGGTGGCGAAGTCGTTCACATCGGCGGCGGTCGGCATCGCGCTCGGCGAAGGGCACATCGACTCGATCGACGACCCGGTCACCCGCTACCTCCCCGAACTGGACGGGTCCGGGTTCGACGGCGTCTCGCTGCTGGACCTGCTGCGGATGTCGTCGGGGATCGAATGGAACGAGACGACCGACATCCCGCCCGTCCACGTCGCCGCGAGCCTCGGGCATCCGCTCACCGAGATGGCCAAGCAGCAGAAGCGCGGCTGGGAGCCGGGGACGAGGTTCGAGTACACCAGCATGAACTCGTTCGTCCTCGGCTGGGTCGTCGCCAGGGCGACGGGGGTTCCGTACCACAGCTACGTCCAGGAGAAGATCTGGGAACCGGCCGGGATGGCGGCCAAGGCGTTCCTGGGCAACGACTCCAGCGGCAACAGCATGGGGTACTGCTGCTACTACGCCACCGACCGCGACTTCGCGCGGTTCGGCCTGCTGTACCTGAACGGGGGCAAGGCCAACGGGCGGCAGGTCGTCCCGGCCTCCTGGGTGGCGCAGTCCACCCGGCCGTCCGCGCCCTTCAACCAGGGTTACGGCCTGCAGTGGTGGCTCGGCGAGGACGGCGGCTTCTCCGCCAACGGCCTCGGCGGGCAGCTGATCTGGGTCTCGCCCAGGTACGACGTCGTCATCGTCAAGTCGGCGCTCTTCACCGTCCTGGGCGAGGATGAGACGGACGCGGCGTTCGAGGCGGTCGCCGCCGAGGTCGCCCGGACCCGTTCGGCCCGTCCGGTGACGGCGCACTGACCGCCCGCCGGTCCGTCTTCCCCGCTGAGCCGGGGGAACAGCCGGCCGCCTCCGTTGGTTAGGGTTACCTAAGTGATGTGATCCGGATCATCGGGAGGCTGCATGGCGACGGAACCGGCACGCAAGGGGCGCGCACTCAACCGCGGGCGGGTGCTGCGCACCGAACGCCTCACCCCGCACATGATCCGCGTGGTCATGGGCGGTGAGGGGCTCGCCGGGTTCGCCGCGGGCGAGTTCACCGACCACTACGTGAAGCTGCTCTTCCGGCGGCCGGGCGTGGAGTATCCCGAGCCGTTCGACATGGAGCGGGTCCGCGCGGAGCTGCCGCGCGACCAGTGGCCGGTGACGCGGACCTACACCGTCCGCGCGTGGGACGCCGAGGCCGTGGAGCTGACCGTCGACTTCGTCCACCACGGCGACAAGGGTCTCGCGGGCCCGTGGGCGGCGAGCGCCCGGCCGGGCGACGAGATCCTGTTCACTGGGCCCGGCGGCGCGTACGCTCCCCGCGCCGGCGCGGGCTGGCACCTCCTGGCCGGGGACGAGAGCGCGCTGCCGGCGATCGCCGCCTCGCTGGAGCGGATCCCGGAGGGCGCCCCCGCCCGGGTGTTCGTCGAGGTGGCCGGGCCCGAGGAGGAGCAGGAGCTGCCGACGCCGGGTGACGCGGAGATCGTGTGGCTGCACCGGGGCGGCGGGCCGGTCGGGGACCTGCTGGTCGAGGCCGTCCAGAAGCTGGAGTTCCCCGCCGGCGAGGTGCACGCGTTCGTGCACGGCGAGGCGAACTTCGTCAAGGCGCTGCGGCGGCACCTGCGGATCGAGCGCGGGCTGCCGATGGAGCGGCTGTCGATCTCCGGCTACTGGCGGCGCGGCCGGGACGAGGACGGCTGGCAGTCGTCCAAGCCGGACTGGAACCGCCAGGTCGAGGAAGAGGAGGCACAGGCCCTGTCGTGACGGGTCGGCCCGTCACGACAGGGCCGCCCGGGCCAGGCCCGTTCAGGCGGTGACCTCTTCCGGCTCCTCGGTTCCGTCGGCGTCGGGGCCGTCGTCGGTGAAACCGGGGAGCCAGCGCTCGACCTCGGCGCGGAAGGCCCCTTCGGCCTCCAGCTGGCACAGGACACCGCCGCCGCCGGTCAGGGCGCGGCTGACCGCCAGGTACTGGGGCGGCAGCCGGAACTGGCGGGCGAGCGCGCCGGGGCGCATGTCGGAGGCGACGCCGAGGCCGTGCGCGGTCTGCTCGCGCATCCATTCGCGCGAGTACCGGAAGCGCTCCACGGCGAACGGGGCGGCGTGCGGGCCGATGAAGTCGGCGACCTCCTCGGGGTCCACCTCGGCGTCCGGTACCAGGAAGCCCTCCTCGTAGAGGGCGTCGACGATCTCGTCGGGGTCGCCGAGCGTCCCGATGCGGGTCAGCCGGCCGATCGACCACTGCAGCTCGGACGGGACGCGGGCGGCGCCGCCGAAGTCCATGACGCCGAGGCGCCCGTCGTCCAGCAGCCGGAAGTTGCCGGGATGCGGGTCGATGTGGATCATCTCGCAGCGGGCCGGGCCGGAGAGCAGGAAACGGAACAGCAGCAGGCCCGCGCGGTCGCGCTGCTCCTGGTCGCCCTCGGCGATGACCTCGGCGAGCGGGGTGCCGTCCAGCCACTCGGTGACCAGGACGTGCCCGGACTGGGCGACGACGGCCGGGACGACGAAGTCGGGGTCGCCGTCGTAGGCGTCGTGGAAGGCGGTCTGGGCGCGGGCCTCGTCGACGTAGTCGAGTTCCTTCTCCAGCCGCCGCTTGAGGTCGGCGATGACCGGCTTGACCTCGACGCCGGGGAACAGCGGGGTGAAGAGCCTGCTGACGCGGGAGATCTGGTTGAAGTCGCTCATCAGCGCCTGGGCGGCGCCGGGGTACTGGACCTTGACCGCGACGGTCCGCCCGTCGTGCCAGACGGCCTTGTGGACCTGGCCGATGGAGGCCGCGGCGGCGGGCTGGTCGTCGAACTCGGCGAACCTGTCCCGCCAGTCGTCGCCCAGGCCCTCGGCCAGGACGCGGTGGGTGGTGGCCGCGGGCATCGGGGGCGCGGCCTCCTGGAGCCGGGTCAGGCTGGCGCGGAACGGCCCGGCGACCTCCTCGGGCAGCCCGGCCTCGAAGATCGACAGCAGCTGTCCGACCTTCATCGCGCCGCCCTTGAGCTCGCCGAGCACCGTGAACAGCTGCTCGGCGGTGCGGCGCTGGACCTCGAGCGCGACGGTCTCGGCGGGGCGGCCGATCGTCCGCTTGCCGAACCCGAGCGCGGTGCGCCCGGCGAAGCCGAGCGGCAGGGTCGCCAGCTTGGCGGTCCGCGACACCGCGCGGCGGGGAATGTCACTCACGGCCCGTCCCTCGTTCGACGATGCGTCCAATACAAGTCAGCTTCTCATGGTGGGGAAAGCCACGAAACGGTCATCCCCCGTTCAAGATTAAGCGTTCGGCCGGACCTGGAGATTCCCCGCCGCCATTCGCCGCCGCGGGCGCGCACGGGCGCGGCGACACCTCCGCGTCCGGGGAACGCCTTGAGCGGCCCGGCGCCGGCAACAGCGCGCATGACTCTCCGCCTCTACGCGACTACCACATGTGATCAGGGGTAGTTGGCAGGTGTGAAAGAGAAATATGACGATGCCGGACGCAAGGGCCGGCTGCTGATCATCGGCGGGGCGGAGAACCGCACCTGCGGGGCCGGTGCGCTGGAGGCCTTCGTCGAGCTCTCGGGCGGCGAGGACGCGCGGGTCGTGGTGGTGACGACGGCGACCGAGGTACCGGAGGAGGTCGCCGAGGAGTACACCGCCGTGTTCGGCCGCCTCGGCGTGTCCGCGGTCCGGGAGCTGCGGCTGCTGGGCCGTGCCGCGGCCGACAGCGCGGCGACGCTGCGGGCGCTGGAGTCGGCGAGCGGGGTGCTGTTCAGCGGCGGCGACCAGTCCCGGATCCGGACCCTGGTCGGCTCGAAGACCAACGATCTGCTCAAGCGGCGGCTCGACCAGGAGGGCCTGGTCATCGCCGGGACGAGCGCAGGCGCGACCGCCATGGGCCACTGGATGATCCTCGGCGGCCACGGCCACGAGGTCGCCGCGTCCAGCGTGAAGGTCGGGCCCGGCCTCGCGCTCCTCGACAACGTGCTGATCGATATGCATTTCAACGAGCGCGGGCGGCTGCCGAGGCTGATGAGCGGGATAGCGCTGGACACCCGGCTGCTGGGCGTCGGGATAGACGAGGACACGGCGATCGTGGTGGGAGACGGCCGTTTCGAGGTCGTCGGGACGGGTGTGGTCACGGTCGTGGACGCGGGGCAGTCCACCATCGCCTACGCCGCCTCGGACGACGAGCCGATGGCGATGTTCGACGTGTCCCTGCACCTGCTGCCGGCCGGATGCGCGTTCCAGATGCACGACAAGCTTCCGGAGATCGGCAACATGCGCGGCCCGGAGGATGATTGACCGTGCGCCTCGACCATGTGCGCCGCCTGAGCGGCCCGAACATCTACCTCTCGCGTCCCGTCGCGATCGCCCGGCTCGACCTCCAGGGCCTGACCGGCCATGAGACCACCGACCATCCCGGGTTCGCCGAGCGGCTCGTGGAGGCGCTGCCCGGCCTGGCGACGCACCACTGCTCGGCGGGCCGGCCGGGCGGGCTGCTGGACGCGATGGCGCGCGGCACCTACTTCGGCCATGTCACCGAGCACGTCACGCTGGAGCTGTCCGGGCTGATCGGCCGCGAGGTGTTCTTCGGCCGCACCGTCCGCGCGGGCGGGCCGGGCGACTACGACCTGATCATGGAGTGCCCGCGCGACGAGCCGGCCGGCGGCACCGTGGTGGAGCAGCTGATCACGCTCGCCATGCGGACCGTCGGCGGGGCGCTCGCCGGGCGGGTGCCCGACCCGTCGGCCGGTCTGGCCCGCGTCGCCGCCGAGCACGAGGCGGGGCGGCTCGGGGTGAGCACGGCGGCGCTGGCGAGGGCCGCGCGCCGCCGCGGCGTGCCGGTCCGCCGCGTCGAGGACCTGAACCTGCTGCGCCTCGGATACGGGCGGTACCGCCGGACGGTGTGGGCGGCGATGACCGACGCCACGTCGGCGATCGGCATGGAGGTGGCGGGCGACAAGCGGCTCGCGCACAGGGTGCTCGCCGACGCCGGGCTCCCCGTGCCCGAGGGGCGGGTCGCGGCGACGCCGGCGGAGGCCCTGGAGGCGCTGCGCGACATCGGCGGCCCGGTGGTGGTCAAGCCCCTCGCCGGCCACCAGGGCGAGGGCGTCCACATCGAGCTGACGAGCCCGCAGGACGTCGTCGCCGCGTTCGCGTCCGCGGCCGGGGACGGCGGCGAGGTGATCGTCGAGTCCTACATCCCCGGCCGGGACTACCGGGTCCTGGTCGTCGGCGGCCGGGTCGCGGCGGCGGCGGAGCTGACCGCCGCGTGCGTGACCGGCGACGGGACCGCCACCGTCGCCGGGCTCGTGGAGCTGGTCAACACCGACCCGGCGCGCGGCGAGGGCCACGACCGGCCGCTGACCCGGCTGGCGCTCGGCCCCGCGGAGCGGGCGCTGCTGGCGCGGCAGGGCCACGGGCCGGAGTCGGTGCCCGCCGCCGGGGAGCGGGTGTGGCTGCGCCGCAACGCGAACCTGTCCACCGGCGGCACCAGCCGCGACGTGACCGGCCTCGTCGACGCGGGCGTCGCGGAGATGTGCGTGCGGGCCGCCGCCGCGGCCGGCATGGACGTGTGCGGGATCGACCTGCGGCTGCCCGACATCGGTTCCCCGCCGCCCGCCGACCGCGGCGCCGCCGGGATCCTGGAGGTCAACGCCGCCCCGGGCCTGCGCATGCATCTGGCGCCGCACGAGGGCACCGCGCGCGACGTCGCCGGCGACATCATCGACCTGATGTACCCGGCGGGCACGCCGTCGCGGGTCCCGGTCGTGTCGGTGACCGGCACCAACGGCAAGACCACCACCGTCCGGATGATCGCGCACATGCTGGAGCTGGACGGCCGCCGCACCGGCATGACCGGCACCGAGGGCGTGCACGTCGGGCGGCGGCTCGTGCACCGGTCCGACGCGTCCGGGCCGCGCTCGGCGGAGATGGTGCTGGGCGACCGCACGGTCGAGGCGGCCGTGCTGGAGACCGCGCGCGGCGGGATCGTGCGGCGCGGCCTCGGCTACGAGAACGCCGACGTCGCCGTCGTCACCAACATCACCCGCGACCACCTCGGCGTGGACGACACCGAGAACCTGGAAGACCTGGTCGACATCAAGGCCCTGGTGGCCGAGGAGATCAGGCGCGGCGGGCATCTCGTCCTCAACGCCGCGGACCCGCCGGCGGCGGGGCTGGCCGCGCGGCCCGCGGTACGGGACCGCGATCCGGTGCTCCGCTACTTCTCGCCGTCCCCGGACGAGCCCGTCCTCGTGGACCACCTGCGGGAGGGCGGCTGGGGCTACTACGTCGCGGACGGCTGGCTGACCGAGGCGCGCGGGGACCGCCGGACGCGGATCCTGCCCGCCGGCGAGGTGGCGGGCTCCTTCGGCGGGCACGCCGTCCACGTCGTCGCCAACGCGCTCGCCGCGGCCGCCGCGGCCCGCGCGCTCCACGTCCCGGTGGACGTGCTGGCCCGCGCGCTGCGCACGTTCGACCCGCACACCCGCAACCCGGGCCGGGGCTGCGTGTACCAGGTCGGGGACAATCCCGTGCTGGTCGACTACGCGCACAACCCGGCGGCGGTCGCGGCGATGAGCGCGTTCGTCGGGCGGCGCTGGGGCGCCGGGGGCGTCGCCGCGGTCACCCTGCCGGGCGACCGGACCGACGAGCTGGTGATCGAGACCGCGAGGGCCCTGTCCGGGACGTTCGGCCGCGTCGTCGTCTACGAGGACGAGGACCTGCGCGGCCGCCGCTCGGGCGAGATGACCCGGCTGATCGTCCAGGGGCTGCGGGAGGGCGGCCCGGACGTGCGCCACCACCCGGCGGGCGACCTGAAGGGGGCGGTGACCTCGGCGCTGGACATGGCGGAGCCGGGCGAGCCCGTCCTGCTGCTGTACGAGAAGCTCCAGCCGGTCACGGAGCTGCTCGACACGCTGGGCGCCGAGCCGGCCGATCCGGCGGGTGACGGGTGATCGCTAGAAGGTGACGGGAAGGCCCACGTAGTTCTCGGCGAGCGACGTCGAGGCCGCCTGGGAGGAGACCACGTAGTCCAGATGGGAGCGCTGCAGCCGCCGGTCGAAGTCGCTCGCGGCCGGGTCGGCGTGCAGCAGGTGCGTCATCCAGTACGAGAAGTGCTCGGCCCGCCAGACGCGCCGCAGGCACGCGGCGGAGTAGCCGTCCAGGAGCGTCTCCGACCCGGAGGCGTACCGCTCGGCGAACGCCTGCGCCAGGAGGATCACGTCCGACACCGCGAGGTTGAGGCCCTTCGCCCCGGTCGGCGGGACGATGTGGGCGGCGTCCCCGGCGAGGAGCAGCCGGTCGTGGCGCATCGGCTCGGCGACGAAGCTGCGCATCGGCGTGACCGACCTGTCGGTGATCGGGCCCTCGTGCAGCTTCCAGCCGTCGTCGGTCGCGAAGCGCGTCGCCAGCTCGTCCCAGATGCGCGCGTCGGACCATCCGGCGAGGTCCTCGTCCGGTGACACCTGCAGGTACAGGCGGCTGACCTGGGGCGAGCGGAGGCTGTGCAGCGCGAATCCGTTGTCGTGACCGGCGTAGATCAGCTCCTCGGTGGACGGGGCGACGTCGGCGAGGATCCCCAGCCAGGCGAACGGGTACTCGCGGGAGTACGTCCGCAGTCCCGGCACCGCCGGGCGGCTGACGCCGTGGAACCCGTCGCAGCCCGCGATGTAGTCGCAGTCGAGGGTGTGCGTCCGGCCGCCGCTGCGGAACGTCACGCTCGGCGCGGACGCGTCGAGGGCCACCACCTCGGCCTCGAACCGCACGTCGCCCCCGTCCGCGAGCCGCTTGGCGACCAGGTCCTTGACGACCTCGGTCTGCGCGTAGACGGTGACGGTGCGGCCGGTCAGGTCGGTCAGCGGGATGCGGTGCCCCGCGCCGCCGAACCTCAGCTCGACACCGTGGTGGACGAGCCCCTCCCGGTCGAGGCGCTCGCCGGCGCCGCTGTCGCGCAGCACGTCGGTCGTGCCCTGCTCCAGCACCCCGGCGCGCTGCCGGTGCTCCACGTAGTCGCGGTCCCGGCTCTCCAGGACCACCGAGTCGATCCCCTGCCGGTGCAGCAGGTGGGACAGCAGCAGGCCCGCGGGGCCGCTGCCGATGATCGCGACCTGGGTTCGCATCCAGCCTCCTCGTCGTCGGTTGCCCCGGCGATACTCGCGCGCATCACCGCAGGTTCAGGCGCCGGTGTTCCGTTCAGCGGAAAAAGTGTCCGGATGTCCGCTCCAGTGGGCGGCCACGTCGCGGGACAGGGCGCGCACCGCCGTGGTCAGCGGCGGCAGCAGCCGCCGCGGATCCGCGCCGCGCGTGCCGGACACCAGCGACATCGCCGCGACCACGTCTCCCGCGCCGTCCCGCACGGGCGCGCCGACGGACGAGGCGCCCAGCGTCATCTCGTCGCGGGTCAGCGCGTAGCCGGTGCGGCGGACGCGCTCGACGCGGCGCCGCAGCTCCGCCGGGTCGGTGATGGAGCGCACCGCGTGCCGGGCCAGCTCACCGCCCAGGACCTTCTCCCGGATCTCCGGCGCGGCGTAGGCCAGCAGCACCTGGCCGACACCGGTGGTGTGCAGCGGCAGCATCCCGCCGACCTGGGTCACGACCGGCACCGACCGCGTCCCGCGCAGCCGCTCGACGATCAGGACGTGGTCGTCGCGCAGCACGCCGAGCTGCACGTTGTCGTGCGTCGCCTCGTACAGGTCCTCCATGTGCGGGAGCGCCAGCTCGCGCAGGCCCATGACCGCCGGCGCCTGGCTGCCGATCCGCCACAGCCGGGTCCCGATGCGGTACGTGCCGTCCGGCACCCGCTCCAGGAACCCGCCGTCGGCCAGTTCGCCGACGAGGCGGTGGCCGGTGGCCAGCGGGAGCCCGGCGCGGCGGCAGATCTCGCTCAGGTTGAGGCGGACGCCGCCCTGCGCGAACGCGTTCAGGATGGCCATGACCTTGCCCGCCACGCTGACCGGCCGCGGGCGCTCGCCCCTGTCGCCTGGCACCGGCTCCTCCCGCCACCGGGCTCGCGCCCGTCACTCCTGCTCGGTGAGTACCCGCTGGGCGACGGCGAAAGCCGAGTTCGCGGCGGGCACTCCACAATAGATCGCCGTCTGCAGGAGCACCTCCTTGATCTCGTCGTGCGTCAGCCCGTTGCGGAGCGCGGCCCGCACGTGCATGGCCAGCTCGTCCAGATGGCCGCCGGCGACCATGGCGGTCAGCGTGACGCAGCTGCGGGTCCGGCGGTCCAGGCCGGGCCGGCTCCAGATCTCGCCCCACGCGTACCGCGTGATCATGTCCTGGAAGTCGGCGGTGAAGCCGTCCTTGCGGGCCTCGGCCCGGTCGACATGGGCGTCGCCGAGGACCTCCCGCCGCGTCCTCATGCCCTGCTCGTGCCGCCCGGCGTCGGTCATCCGCCCGCCCGTCCCGGACTCCTCGCTCATGCGGTCCCCTTCCACGTGCGGTGCAGGTGCGCGGTGATCGCGTCCGTGACCGGTTCCGGCCGCTCGGCGTTCGCCAGGTGCCCGGCGCCTTCGACGACGGTCAGGCTCGCGTCCGGGATGCCCGCCGCCAGCCGGTCGGCGTGGCCTTCGGGCGGCGTCGGCGCGTCCTGTGCCCCCGCGATCACCAGGGTCGGCGCGGTGATCTCGCCGAGCCTGCCGGTGGCGTCGAACCGCGCCAGCGCGTCGCAGCACCCCGCGTAGCCGGCGGGATGGGTCGCGCGGAGCATCGCCGCGTACGGTTCCGCGCCGGTGAACTCCGGGGTGAACCAGCGCCCCGCCGCGGTCTCGGCCACCGGGCCGGTGCCCTCGCGGCGGACGAGGCCCGCCCGCCCGTGCCAGGGCTCCGGGTCGCCGAACCGGGGGGACGTGCAGCACAGGACGAGGCTGCCGAGACGTTCCGGCGCGCGGAGGGCGAGCGCGATCCCGACGGCGCCGCCGAGCGACACCCCCGCGTAGGCGGCCCGGCCGATGCCGAGGCCGTCCAGCAGGCGGACCACCCCGTCCGCGAGGTCCTCGACGGTGAAAGGGCCGCCGGGGGGCGGCGCACCGCCGTGGCCGGGCAGGTCGTAGCGCAGGACCCGCCAGGCGCGGGCCAGCGCGGGCAGCTGCGGCAGCCACAGGTCCATGGACGTGCCGAGGGACGGGCCGAGGACGACGACGGGCGCGTCCACCGGGCCGTCCAGGCGGTGGTGCGGCGGTGTCCCCGCCGGTACCGGCGACTCGGTCACGCGCGGCTCCTCCGGTAGGCGTCGAGGGCTTCGCCGACGAGGACGGCGGCGGCGCCGGGACCCGGATCGCCGCCGAGGACGTCCAGCAGATCGTCGAGGTCGGCCCGCATCAGCTCCGCCGACACCTCCAGGCCGTCGAGCAGGTCGGCGGCGGTCTCGGCGGCGCCGCCGGTCAGCCGCAGGCACTCGCGCAGCGGCTGCCACTCGGCGTGCCACTCCCCCGCCGCCCGCTCGTGCGGCGCGGCCTGGGCGGCGAGCAGCACCTGAGCCTGCGCGGGCACCTGCAGCGCGGCCGAGCGGACCAGGGCGGACAGCGCCGGGTTGCGCTTGTGCGGCATCGACGACGAGCCGCCCCGGCCGGCCCCCGCGGCCTCGGCGACCTCGCCGACCTCGCTCTGCGACAGCAGCCACACATCGGTCGCGATCTTGCCGAGCGCCCCGGCGGTCAGCGCCAGCGCCGCGCCCAGCTCCGCGACCGGGGTGCGGCGGGTGTGCCACGGCAGGACGGGCCTGGCCAGCCCCGTCTCCGCCGCGAACGCCGCGACGACGTCGAGTGCCCGGTCCCCGAAGGCGTCCAGCGTCCCGGCGGGGCCGCCGAGCTGCACCGGCAGCGGCACCGCGGCCAGCCGCGCGCGGGCCTCCAGGCACCCCATCAGCCAGTTCGCGGCCTTCGCGCCGAACGTCGTCGGCAGCGCCTGCCGCCCCAGCGTGCGGGCCGCCATCGGGGTGTCGCGGTACCGCGCCGCGAGCCCGGCCAGCGCGTCCAGTGCCCGGTCCAGGTGGGCGAGGACGACGCGCCTGGCGCGGGCCGCGACGAGCATGGCGCCGGTGTCGGCGATGTCCTGGCTGGTGGCCCCCAGGTGGACGTGCTCGCCGGCCGTCCCCGCGAGCGCCCGAAGGTCGGCGACCAGCGGCACGACGGGGTTGCCGGAGCCGCGCGCCCGGCGGGCCACGTCCACCAGGTCGAACCGGCCCGCGTCGGCGGCGGCGCCGATCGCCTCGGCCGCGTCCCCGGGGATGATCCCGAGGCGGGCCTGGGCACGGGCGAGCGCCGCCTCGGCGTCGAGCATCGCCGCCAGGTAGGCCGCGTCGCCCGTCGCGGCCTCGGCCGCCGTCCCCGCGCGGACGGGGGACAGCAGCCCCGCGTCGAGTGATACGGCGCCGGGCGGCGGGCCGGGTTCGTCAGAAACCAAGGAACACCGTCTCCCGCTCCCCTTGCAGGTGTACGTCGAACCGGTACCGCCGCTCCCCCTCGCGCTCGGCGATCAGGGTCGCGCGCCGCTCGGCCGGTACGGCGGACAGGAGCGGGTCGGCCTCGTGGGCGGACTCGTCCTCCGGGAAGTACAGCCGGGTGAAGACGGGCTTGAGCAGGCCCCGCGCGAAGACCAGGACGGCGATGTAGGGAGCGCCGTCGC
The DNA here is from genome assembly GCF_004348425.1 of Actinomadura sp. 7K507. GTDB lineage: Bacteria > Actinomycetota > Actinomycetes > Streptosporangiales > Streptosporangiaceae > Spirillospora. Next base: position 10,809 of record NZ_SMKK01000085.1, on the reverse strand, counting down.
CGGTCGCGCCGGGCTTGACGGTGGTGAACCTGTAGGCCCCGGCCGCGTCCGTGTCGCAGCGGCCGAATCCGGAGAAGTCGTGCCCCTCCCGGACGATGCCGCCGGGCCGCCGCGGGATCTCGCCCGTCTCGTCCGCCTGCCAGATCTCCAGCAGCGCGTCCGGGACCGGCTCGCCCGCGCCGTCCAGGACCCGCCCGCGCACGTCGATCGCGTCCGGCCGCCAGCCCGGCACGACCAGCGGGCCGGTCTCGTACGGCAGCGCGTAGCCGAAGAAGGGGCCGACTGTCTGGGACGGCGTGGTCATCAGGCCTCCATCGGGGTGTCGCCGAGGACGATGTCCCACTGGTAGCCGAGCGCCCACTCCGGCTCGGTGGTGTCCAGGTCGAACCGGCAGATCAGCTTCTCGCGGTCCCGCTCGCCGGGGATCGACTGGAAGATCGGGTCGTAGGCGAACAGCGGGTCGCCCGGGAAGTACATCTGGGTGATGAGCCGCTGGGTGAACGCCGTCCCGAACACCGAGAAGTGGATGTGCGCGGGCCGCCAGGCGTTGTGATGGTTGCGCCACGGGTACGCGCCCGGCTTGATCGTGATGAACCGGTAGCGGCCGTCGTCGTCGGTGAGGCACCGCCCGGCGCCGGTGAAGTTCGGGTCGAGCGGCGCCGGGTGGACGTCGCCGAGGTGGGCGTAGCGGCCCGCCGCGTTCGCCTGCCAGACCTCGACGAGCGCGCCCCGCACCGGGCGGCCGGAGCCGTCGAGCACCCGGCCGGTGACGACGATCCGCTCACCGAGCGGCTCGCCGCGATGCTGGAGGGTGAGGTCCTCCTCCAGCCGGCCGAGCTCCTGGTGACCGAAGACCGGGGAGGTCAGCTCGACGCTGTCCGGGCCGAGCTTCGGCATGATCGGTTCCTGCGCGGGGGCGCGGAGCACGGTGCTCTTGTAGCCCGGGGACAGGTACGGGGGGTGCGTCATGCGCTGGTCCCTTCTGCCCCGGCGCGCACGGCCGCGCGGTGAGTCGCTCGATCGGTGTCCATGTGCCTCCCATTCCCACTCGGCGGACGGGACCCGCGCCGCCGCCGACCACCATCGCAGCACACGCCGGCCGGGGCACATCCGGGTTTCCGCAGAGCGGAAGGACAGGGGGCTGATCAGAGGCGCTCGGCCAGCCCGAACACCGGGAACAGGGTGGTGTCGAAGAACACCGAGACGTGCGCGACGCCGTCGCCGGTGATGCTCAGCACCTGGAGGTGGTACGGCCGGTGAACGCCCTCCTCGTCCCGCATGTACATGCCGAAGGCGGGCTGCCCGTTGGCGGACGCCGGGACCATCCGGATGTCGCCCGGGGCGGGGCCGCACTGGGCGATGACGAGCCGCACGACCACTTCCGCTCCGACGAACCACTCGGGGAACGGCGGCATCTCCCAGACGATGTCCTTCTTGAACAGGTCGATGAGCCCGGCGATGTCGGCGTCCTCGAACGCCTTCGCGTAGCTTTCGAGGAGGTCTCGCTGGTCCGGGTCGGTCGGCTCGACCAGCTCGTCCCGCAGCGGGCCGTTCTCCTCCAGCTGCGCCCGCGCCCGCTGCAGCGCGCTGTTGACCGCGGCGGTCGAGGTGTCCAGCAGCTCGGCGACCTCCGCGGCCCGCCACTTCAGGACGTCCCGCAGGATCAGCACGACCCGCTGCTTGGCGGGCAGATGCTGCAGCGCCGCGACGAACGCGAGGCGGGTGCTCTCCCGCGCCGCGACGATCGTGGCGGGGTCGGCGGCGTCCGCGCCGAGCACGGCGTCGGGGGCGGGCTCCAGCCACGGCACCTCGGGCGAGGCGACGACGGGCCGCTCCGGCTCGTCGCTCGGCGCGCCCAGCCCGGACGGCATCGGCCGGTTGCCGCGCTGGTCGATCGCCGTCAGGCACACGTTGGTGGCGATGCGGTACAGCCACGTCCGCAGCGAGGAGCGCCCTTCGAAGTTCTCGTACGAGCGCCAGGCCCGCAGGTAGGTCTCCTGCACCAGGTCCTCGGCGTCGTGGATGGAGCCGAGCATCCGGTAGCAGTGCGCCAGCAGCTCCCGCCGGTAGGGATCGGCGAGCTTCTGGAAGTCCTGTTCCATGGTGCTGTTCGGCATGCTGGTCGTCACCTTCACTCGGCGTCGTCGCTGGGACGGGCGCCCCTGCGGCCCGTCGTGCCCGACCGTAGGCGGACCCACCGACAGAACGCCTACAGCGCCACATCCTACGCCGCCGACCAGCAAAATCAGGGTGAACCGGGGATGAGGTCCAGGCCAGGCCCGACCGGGACGCGCCGCCGTCCCCGCCGGGCCGGCGATCGGGCGCGGTGGAGGCCATATGGGCGTTCTAACAGTAATGAATATTAGTTTTGCCTCGTCGCGGCCCTTGACCGCCTCCACGGAAGATGTCTAGGTTCATTATCATCAATTCAGGGAGTTGCTGATGGCGGAGATCGTGTTCGCGGCGGCGGCGAGCCATGCGCCCGGACTGACCGGGTGGTTCGGCAAGGCGGGTGAGGACGACCGGCGGGAGGTGAGCCAGGCCTACGACCGGCTGCGGCGCGAGCTGGCCGGGTCGGAGGCCGAGGTGCTGCTGGTGATCGGCAACGATCACCTGCTGAACGCGCGGGTGCACGACTGCCCCGACTTCACCGTGGGGGTCGCCGCCGAGCATGTGGGCCCGGACGAGTGGTTCCGTCCCTGGCTGAACCTGGACGAGTACCGCGTGCCCGGCGACCCGGAGGTGGCCGAGGCACTGGCCGGCGGGCTGATCGGGGACGGCTTCGACGTCCGGCGCGCGCCCGAGCTGCGCTTCGACGACAACGTCTCGGTGCCGGTCGCGCTCCTTGGCCTCGCCGGCATGGACCTGCGCATCGTGCCGGTCCTGCAGAACTGCACCGTCCCGCCGGTTCCGGACGAGAAGGCCTGCTACCGGTTCGGGGAGTCGCTCGGCGCGCTGGTCCGCGACCGGCTCCCGGCGGACCTGCGGGTGGGGCTGCTGGGGTCGGGCGGGCTCAGCCACGAGCCCGGCGGCCCCCGCTACCTGGAGATCGACGAGAAGTTCGACCGCCGGTGGATGGACCTGCTGGCCGAGGGCGACCACGGCCGCATCCTGGACGAGGTCACCTTCGAGCGCATGGAGGAGGCCGGCGCGGGCGGGACGTCCGAGCTGCTGTCGTGGCAGGTCGTCATGGGCGCCATCGGCGAGCGGCCTTGCACGCCCCTCTGCTACGTGTGCGTGCCGCAGTGGCGCTGCGGCGTCGGCGCCGTCCTCTGGGACGTCTGAGCGCGAGAAAGGGAACCCGATGTCACTTGAGCATTTCGACCCGCTCCTGCGCGCCAACGACCTCGTCCAGGACCTCAAATGGGACGCCGGCCTGCTGGAGGAGTTCCAGAGGGACGAGGAGGCCGTGCTGGACCGCTACGACCTGCTGCCAGAAGAGCGGCAGGGCGTCCTGGAGCGCGATTTCCGGCGCCTCTACCTGATCGGCGTCCACCCGTACCTGCTCGGGCAGCTGTCCCGGCTGATCCACGGCACCGCGGAGAAGGCCGGGACCTCCGTCGCGGCCACCGCGCTCGTCGCCTCGCTGCTCGGCGGGGACGCCGGGGAGTCCTAGCCCGCTCCTTTACGGAACCGGAGTTTCCACACCGCGGAACACTTCCTTCGGAACGGGTAAACCTGCACCCTAGACTGCAATCAAGCAGGCGGGGGGTCAGGAGGGACCGTGTTCGCGAGACCGGAGGGCGGCCCCCGCGTCGTGGTGGGGGTGGACGACTCCGCGGGCGCCCGCTGCGCCCTGTCCTGGGCGATCGGCGAGGCACGGCTGCGGAGGCTGCCGCTGCTGGTCGCCCATGCCGCGCCGCTCCCGCCGCACGTGTCGGCGGCCGGGCAGCTCGGCTGCGGCATCACCGACGCGCTGCGCGCCTCCGGCGCCGAGCTGATCACCCGGATCCTGGCGGAGGTGAGCGACGGCCCGCCGGACGGCGTGGACATGACGGCGCTGGCGCTCGTCGGCGAGCCCGGCGCGGCCCTGGTGCGGCTGGCCGGCGACGACGACATACTCGTCGTCGGGCACGGGACGCGAAGCCCGTTCTCCCGGCTGCTGCGGCCCTCGGTGCGGCTGCACTGCGCCCGCCGCGCCCGCGCGACGCTGGTGTGCGTCCGCCCGCCCGCGTTCGAAGCGCTGCTGGAGTGCCTGGCGGCGCATGACGCGTCCCCGGGGCAGGTCCCCGGCTCCCGGTTCCGCCGGCTGGGCCGCCGCCTGCGCCACCCGCTCTGAGGAGCGGTCCCCGCGTAGAGTTCCGGCATGCGCAAGTACGTCATCATCGGCGCGATCGGCAGCGGCAAGGGAACGCAGTCGGAGCTGCTCGCCCGTGATCTGGACATCGTCCACATCAGCGTCGGCGACGTCTTCCGGTGGCACGTGAAGAACCACACCAAGCTCGGCGCGCAGGTACGGCGCATCATGGCGGACGGTGAGCTGGTCGGAGACGACCTGGTGGAGGGCGTCGTCCGCGAGCGGCTCGACCAGCACGACTGGAACTACGGGTTCGTCATCGACGGGTTCCCGCGCAGCCGGAGGCAGACCGAGTTCTTCCTGGAGAGCTACGACATCGACGGCGTGATCCATCTCGACCTGCCGGACGACGAGGTCCGCCGCCGCGTCCTGGCCCGGCGGCTCTGCGCCGGATGCGGGATGGACTACAACCTGATCGCGGACCGGCCCACCCAGGAGGGGCGTTGCGACGTGTGCGGCGGCGAGCTGGTCGCACGCGAGGACGACACGCAGGAGGCGCTCGCGGAGCGGCTCCGGCAGCACCACGAGAAGACCGACCCCATCCTGGAGCTGTTCGGCCGCAAGGAGTACGTGGTCACCGTGGACGCGCGGCCCGCGATCGGCGAGGTGCAGCGGACGCTCCGCGAGAGGCTCCGGCTGCCGATGCCGGAGTGAGCGGACGGCTCCGCACGCGGTGTGCGGAGCCGTCGGTTCACCGTTCCTCAGGCCGGGGGCAGGTCGACCAGGGCGGCCAGGGCGGCGCGGTGCCGGTCGGGGGTGCCCAGGGCGATGGCGTCGGCCTTCGCGCGCTTCAGATACAGGTGCGCGGGGTGCTCCCAGGTGAAGCCGATGCCGCCGTGCATCTGCACGCACTCCTCGGCCGCCTTGAGGGCGACGGCAGAGCAGAGCGCCTGGGCGACCGCGACCGAGATCGCCGTCTCGCCGCCGTCATCACCGCCGTCATCGCCGCCGCCACCCGCCTGGGCGGCCACGCACGAGGCCGCGTGGCGGGCGACCGCGCGGGCCTGGGTGATCGACGTCCACAGGTCGGCGAGGCGGTGCTTGAGGCCCTGGTAGGAGCCGACCGGCCGGCCGAACTGGTAGCGCGTCTTCACGTAGGCGACGGTGTCGTCCAGGCAGCGTTCGGCGAGGCCGAGCTGCTCGGACGCCAGCATCGCGGCGCCGGTCAGCAGGGCGGCCCGGACGGCGCCGGTCCCCTCGGCGACCAGCCGCGCGGGCGCCCCGGAGAAGGCGAGGTCGGCGAGGCGGCGCGTCATGTCGAGGGAGGTCACGGCGGTGCGGCGGGCGTCGGCGGCGTCCACCGCGTAGAGGCCGCCGGCGGCCGGTACCAGGAACACCCCGGCGGCCATCCCGTCGGCGACGCTGGTGACCTCGCCGGTCACCGTGCCGTCCGACACCCGGACGGTCGCGGCGGGGTCGCCGGGACCGGTGCTGAACGGCACCGCGAGCACCGCGATCTCGTCCCCGGACGCCAGCCGCGCGAGCAGGTCCCGTTCACCGGCGGCCATCAGCGCCGCCGTCGCCGTCACGGCGCTGCTCAGGAAGGGGACCGGGGCGGCGGAACGGCCCAGCTCCTCCATGACGACGGCGGTCTCGCGCCAGGTGGCGGAGGCGCCGCCGAGGTCCTCCGCGACGGGCAGGCCCGCGCAGCCGAGCTGGGCGGCGACGGCGTGCCACAGCGCCGCGTCGTACGGCTCGTCCTTCTCGGTCCCGGCGAGGACGGACGTCCAGGGCGCCTTGTCGTCGAGCACCTCCCGGACGCTCGCCCGCAGGTCGTTCTCGATCTCGCTGTAAAGCAGGTCGCTCACTTGGGGAGGTCCTTCCACGCGACGTCCTTGTCGACCCGGATCTCGCCGGGCAGGCCCAGGACGCGCTCGGCGATGATGTTGCGCAGGATCTCCGACGTGCCGCCCTCGATGGAGTTGCCCTTGGCGCGCAGGTACCGGTAGCCGGGCGAGCGGCGGGTGAAGTCCACCTGGGCCGGCCGGCGCATGGTCCAGTCGTCGTAGCGCAGGCCGTCCTCGCCGAGGAGCTCCAGCTCCAGGCCGGACACCTCCTGGTTGAGCCGGGCGAACGACAGCTTGGCGCCCGAGCCCTCCGGGCCGGGCTCCCCCGCGGTGAGCTTCTGGCGCAGCCGCTCGCCGGTGAGCCGGGCGGCCTCGGTCTCCACCCAGGCCCGCAGGACGGAGTCGTGCAGGGCGGGGGTGCGCAGCTCGGGACGGTCGCGCCACAGGGCGGCGACCACGCCGATCATGCCGCTCTCGCGCGGCGCGGCGGCGCCGCCGATGGCGACCCGCTCGTTCATCAGCGTCGTGGTGGAGACCCGCCAGCCCTCCCCGACCTCGCCGAGCCGGTGCTCGTCGGGGATCCGCACGTCGGTGAGGAAGACCTCGTTGAACTCGGCCTCGCCGGTGATCTGCCGCAGCGGCCGCACCTCGACGCCCGGCGCGGTCATGTCGCAGACGAAGTAGGTCATGCCGCGGTGCTTGGGGACGTCCGGGTCGGTGCGGGTGACGAGGATCGCCCAGCGCGCCTCGTGGGCCATGGACGTCCAGACCTTCTGGCCGCTGACCGTCCAGGCGTCGCCGTCGCGGACGGCGCGGGTGGCGAGCGCGGCGAGGTCGGAGCCGGCGCCCGGTTCGCTGAACAGCTGGCACCAGATCTCCTCGCCCGTCCACAGCGGACGCAGGAAGCGGCGCTTCTGCTCTTCGGTGCCGAACGCGAGGATCGTCGGCGCGGCCATCCCGAGCCCGATGCCGTTGCGCTCGGGGTGGTTGGAGGGCGCGCCGGCCTTGGCGAAGAACCGGTCGACGGCGCGCTGCAGGGCGCGGGGCGCGCCGAGCCCGCCGAGGCCTTCGGGGTAGTGGACCCAGGCGAGACCGGCGTCGAACCGGGCCCGCAGGAACTCCAGGGGCTCGGTGGCCGAAGGGTCGTGCGCGGCGAGGAACTCGCCGGCCCGCCTCTCCAGCTCGTCGGCGTCGGGGGGTGCTGTGCTCAAGGTCGGGACCTCCGCGCGGGCGAGGGGCGGCGTCCGGGCCGCCCACTGGACATACCAACCGGTCGGTATGGCGAGCCCAGCCTAGGAACCGCCGGGACGGCGAGTCAACCGCCTGCCCCGGCCGGAACGCCCCGCCGGCCGGAACGCGGCCGGCTAGGGCATCGCCAGTTCGGACGGGAGGTCGTCCTCGTGCAGGACCGTCAGGGACGTGACGGCGCGGGTCAGCACGACGTACAGGCGGGCGAGGCCGCGGGCCTCGGCGGCCGCGATGGCGGCGGGCTCGGCGACGATCACGTGGTCGTACTCCAGGCCCTTGGCGAGGGCCGCCGGGACGACGAGGAGCCGGCCGCCGCCGTCGGAGCCGGGGCCGAGGACGGTGTGCTCCAGCCCGGCCGCCTCCAGCGCCGCCGCGTACCCGGCCGCCGCGGCGTCGGGCACGATCAGGCCGACCGAGCCGGGGCGGGCGAGGGCCTCGCGGGCGGCGCCGGCGACCGCGGGGACGAGGTCGGGGACGCGCCGCACGTCCAGGGCGCCCGGGCCGGGACGCAGCGAGCGGGGCCGCTCCAGGCCGGGCGCGACGTGCGGGAGCAGGCGGGCCGCGTAGTCCAGGACGGTTCCCGGGACGCGGAAGCCCAAGGTCAGCTCGGTGACGTCCCCTTCCTGGCCGAGGTGGGTGAGGACCTCCTTCCACGACCGCGCCGACCAGGCGGTCGTGCCCTGGGCGAGGTCGCCGAGCACGGTCGCCGACCCCGTCCCGCACCGGCGGCCCAGGGCGCGCAGCTGCATGGCGGACAGGTCCTGCGCCTCGTCCACGACCAGGTGGCCGAGCGAGGAGGTGCGCTCGATGAGGTCGTTCAGCTCGTCGAGCAGGGCGCGGTCGGCGGCCGTCCACCTGGCGGTGCGGTGCGACCGGGCGGGCTTGGCCCACAGGATCGCGTCCTGCTCCTCCTCGTCCAGGAGGCCCTTCGCGGCCCTGCTCAGGAAGCCGGCGTCCGACAGCAGCCGGTACAGGACCTGCTCCGGCGTGACCTTCGGCCATACGGCGTCGAGGATCTGCTTGACGGGCCCGCTGCGCGCCACCTGGTCCTGGACGCGGTCGTCCGGCGCCTCCCCGCGCCGTTCCATCAGCACGAGGATCTGGTGGGCGAGCCGCTGGGCGAACGCGGCGCGTCCGCTGCCGTACCGGGTGGTGCCGCGCAGCGCTGCGGCGGTCTCGCGGACCTCGTGGTCGGCCAGCCGGTAGCGGGCGGACCCGCGGGTGACGACGAGGCCCTCCTGCGGTTTGGTGACGTGCAGCCACAGCGCCTTGCGGAGGACGTCCGCCATGCGCGCCCCGCCCTTGACCGCGGAGACCCGCGCCGGCTCCTCCCCCGTGGGAGCGCCGAGCAGGTCCTCGATCGTGGCCTGCTCGACGCTGACCTCGCCGAGGGCGGGCAGCACCGCCGAGATGTACCCGAGGAACGCCCGGTTGGGCCCGACGATGAGGACCCCGGACCGTGACAGCCGTTCCCGGTGGGTGAACAGCAGGTAGGCGGCGCGGTGCAGGCCGACGGCCGTCTTGCCGGTGCCGGGCGCGCCCTGCACGCACACCGTGCGGGGCAGGTCCGCGCGGACGACCACGTCCTGGTCCGGCTGGATCGTGGCGACGATGTCGCGCATCGGCCCGGTGCGGGGGCGCTCGATCTCCTCGGTCAGGATCCGCGACGGGCCGATCCCGCCCCCGTCCGGAGGCCCGTCCAGGGGCTCGTCCTCGAACGCGGTCAGCTCACCGGCCTGGAAGCCGAACCGCCGCCGCAGCCTCCAGCCCATGGGGTCGGCGGGCCCGGCCTGGTAGAACGCCCGCGAGACGGGGGCGCGCCAGTCCAGCACGAGCGGGCGGCCCTCGTCGCCGTCGTGGACGTGCCGCCGCCCCACGTACATGATCGCGGGCAGGTCCTCGCCGCCGCCGTCGGCGTCGGCGTCGCGGTCCATCCGCCCGAAGAACAGCGGCGTGCCGGGATGGTCGGCGAGCGCCGCGACGCGCTGGTCGAGCAGCGACTCCAGGAACTGCCCGGACACCCAGTCGGCGGCGACGTCGGCGGACAGGCTCCGCGCGTGCTCGCGCATCCGGCGCAGCGCGGCGCGGGACTCGGCCAGATGGGCGCGTTCGGCGGCCAGGACGGCGGACTCGGCGGACATGCGGGCAGACCTCCGGCGGCGAGAAGGCGGGTGTGGGCAAACCCACTACCTTACCGCCCTCAGGGCAGCGGGGGCAGCGGACGCCGGTAGAGCCAGGCGGAGAAGAGGTCGTCCAGCGGACGCCCGGCGTTGCGGGCGGCGAGCTCGGTGAACTCCTCCGTCGTCACCGAGCCGTGGCGGTGTCGCGCCGTCCACTCGCGCAGGGTCCGGAAGAACGCGTCGTCGCCCGCCGCGCGGCGCAGCGCGTGCAGGGCGAGCGCCCCGCGCTTGTAGACGTAGTCGTCGAAGAGGTGCCGGGGGCCGGGATCGGCGAGCACGAGGTCCTTCGACCCGCCGGCCAGCCGCGCGTGCCACTGCACGGCGTGCTCGGACGCGGGCGCGCCGCCCGAGTTCTCCGACCACAGCCATTCGGCGTAGGAGGCGAAGCCCTCGTGCAGCCAGATGTCCCGCCAGTGCGCCACCGTCAGGCTGTTGCCGAACCACTGGTGCGCCAGTTCGTGCGCGATGAGCGGCTCCTCGCCCCGTTCGCCGTCGACGTGGTTCGTCCCGAAGATCGACATGCCCTGCGCCTCGACGGGGATCTCCAGCTCGTCGTCGGCGACGACGACCGTGTACGCGCCGAAGGGGTAGGGGCCGAACAGCTCGGAGAACGTGGCGATCATCCGCCCCTGGCGGCCCAGGTCGTGCAGCACCCGCCGTTCCCGCGCCGCCGGGTAGTGGACGTGCTGCGGGACGGGGCCGTCCAGCTCCGCGGACCGGTACCGCCCGATCTGGACGCTGGCCAGGTAGGTCGCGGTCGGCTCGTCCTGCTCGTACACCCAGGTGGTGTTCGCGCCGGCGCTGCTCTTGCCGGTGAGCCGTCCGTTGGCGACGACGGTGTAGGCGGACGCCGTGGTGACCGTGATCCGGTAGCGGGCCTTGTCGCCGGGCCGGTCGTTGCAGGGGAACCACGAGGGCGCGCCGGTCGGCTGCCCCGCGACGATCGAGCCGTCGGTCAGCTGCTCCCAGCCGAGCCCGCCCCAGTGGCTGCGGACGGGCGACGGGTTGCCGGTGTAGCGGACCTCCACGGTGAACGCGCCCGGGTCGAGGGGCCGCGGCGGCGTGACGGTCAGCTTGCCGCGCCAGTGCCGGAACCGTGCCGGGCTCCCGTCCACCAGGACCCTGCCGACGCGGAACGGCCCGAGGTCGAGCGCGAACCGGCCGAGCGGCGCGGTGGCCGCCGCCGACAGCCGCGCGGTGCCGGCGAGGCGGTTGGGGCGGACCCGGTAGTCCAGTTCGAGGTCGTAGGCGCCGACCGTGTAGCCGTCGTGGCCGTGGCCGGGGAAGTACGCGGCCG
>NZ_SMKK01000084.1 GCF_004348425.1 Actinomadura sp. 7K507 | reverse complement strand
CCCCCGCGCCCTACAAGGCGGGGGAGCAGTTCCAGGGAGGCGGCTACGCGCCGCAGGACCCCTACGCCCAGGGCGGGTACCCGCCGCAGTACGGCCCGCCGCCGAACCAGCCCCCGCCGGGGGCGCTCCAGCGAGGCGGGCCCACGCAGGGCGCCGCCCCGTACGACCAGCGCACGCAGGACGCGCAGCGGCGCGCGGACCAGGCACGGGCCGACCAAGCACGGGCCGAAAGAGACCGGCGCAAGCCCTACGGCTGGTACCGGGTGCTCAGCCTCATCGTCCTGGTGGCGCTGCTCGGGTTCGCCAACATCGTGCCGCTGCTCGCACTCCTGGTGACCATCGGCGGCGTGCTCGTCCTGCGGATGGCGGACAAGGCCGCCAAGAGCATGGAGGGACGCCAGACGCGGCGGGGCCCCCGCGCGGGCGACGCGGTCGCGGCCGCGTTCCGGACGCCCCTGCACCTGCCGGGCGCGGTGATGTCCACGGTCCTGTGGACGTCGCTCAGCCTCATCGCGGGGCTGATCCTGCTCGGGGTGCTGATCTTCGCCAAGTCCGACATGACCGCGTCGAAGGCCATCGCGTACTCCGTCATGGCGGTGATCGGGCTGCTCTGCCTGGCGCCGGGCAGCGGCGCGCCCCGGCGGCAGCTCGCCCGGATCTGGGGGGCGCTGCTGCCGCGCGCCGAGGCCGCGCTCGCCGGCGCCCTGATCCTCGGGATCTTCGCGGCGGCGCTGGTCGTGACGTCCCAGGGGCAGCCGCCCGACACGACCCCGCTGGACGGGATGAGCCAGGACCTGGAGAGCCTGCGCTCCGAGGTCCGCGAGCTCGTTTCCGGCATCCCCGGCATGTGACCGCTCACCCGGACAGGCCCGGCAAGTCATCCGCGGTCGGTAGGGTGGCGACCCATTATGAGCGGCGAAACGAGCCATCCGGAGTACATCTCGTCCTACCGGCTGCTGTCCCGGCTGGGTGAAAGCGGCGCCGTGCACCGTGCCGCCGGGCCGGACGGACGCGATGTGGCGGTCAGGCTGCTACCCGGGGGCGCCGCACCCGACATCGCCCGGATGCGCGACGTGCTCAGCCCCTACGTGGTGGACGTCCTGGACGGGGACGCCGCCGGGGCGACCCCCTTCGTCGTGTCCCGTTACGTTCCGGGGCGCCCGCTCGCGAAGACGCTCGCCGAGCAGGGCCCGATGCCGCCCGCCGCGCTGCGCCGCCTCGCGTTCGGGCTGGCCAAGGCCCTCGCCGCCATCCACGAGGCCGGTCTCGCGCACGGCCGGCTCGGGCCCGGGACGACCTTGATCGTGGACGACGCGCCCGTCGTCGTCGACTTCGGGCTGGCCGCGGGCACGCAGGCGGCCGACGACGTCCTGGCGTGGGCCGCGACCGTGGCGTCCGCCGCCGCCGGGACGGACGCGCCGACCCTCGACGCGCTGGCCCTCGACGCGCTGCCCGCCGAGTTGCGCCCGCTGGTCGCCGCCGCCGCGGACCCCGATGCCGCCCGCCGCCCGGACGCGGCCGGGCTGGCGGAGGCGGCGTCCCGGCTGGACCTGCCGCCGGCGCCTTCACCGCCCGTCCCGCCGCAACCCGGCGGCCCGCCGCCCGTGCCCCCGTCACCCGATGCCGCCGGACGTGCACCCGTTGGCGGGCCGGTGGTCCGGGCCCACGGGCTGAGGGTGGCGCTGGGATGGGCGAGGCTGCTGGCGGCCATGGTCGTGGTGATCGCGGTCGCCCTCGTGGTCATCGCGCCCGTCGTGGGGCTCGTGCTGACGCTGGGCGCGGTGACGCTGCTGCGCGCGGCCGACGCCCGGGAGGGGGACCGGGCGCGGGGCCTCGCGCGGGCGTTCGGGCGGACGCTCGCGTCCGTCCCGTACGCGGCGGTGTTCACGGTCGCCGTACCGCTCGGGCTCGTCGCGGTGTCGGCGGTGGGCGGGGAGATCGACTCGCTCCACGCCGCCGCGTTCGGAGCCGGGGCGGGAGCGGCGGCGCTGTGGACGGCGCCGGGCGTCAGCGCTCCGCGGAGGCGGCTTGAGCGGACGTTCCTGCCGGCGGTGCGGCGGCCGCTGCGTATCGCGGCGGCGAGCGCCGTGCTCGGCGGCGCGGCCCTGCTCGCGGTGCTCGGTGCCCTGACACTGACGCCGACCTTCTCCCCGATGTACGGGCTGCAGAGCTCGGTGGAGGGCACGATGGACCGCCTGCAGACCGCCGTCAACAGGTTCTGAGACGTGAAGTGCGTCACGCCGGTTCTGGGACGCGGCTGGACCGGCGAACCTCGCGGCCACGTGGGTAAGGTCTCACGAGCTGGGATTTGCCAGAATCCTACTGGCTAGTAACATAATGGGCGCACGGCTTTATCAGGGACCCGGCTCCGAAGCGCGTTCGGGTGTTTGGCAGGCTGTGACTTCGAAAAAGCATGTCCGCGTCGACCCGCCATGGGCGGCGCCCCTCCGCCGCTTACCTCGGCGGCCAACTGAGTGCAGGGAGGTCGGCCACCGGCCATGAACATCGTCGTCCTGGTGAAGCAGGTTCCCGATACGGAGAGCCCGCGCAAGCTTAAGTCCGATGACAGCACGCTCGACCGCGCAGCGGCTGATGGCGTCATCAACGAACTCGATGAGTACGCGATCGAAGAGGCGCTGCGCATCAAGGAGGCCCAGGGCGGCGAGGTGACCGTTCTGACCATGGGCCCCGACAAGGCCACCGACTCGATCCGCAAGTCCCTGGCCATGGGTGCCGACAAGGCCGTGCACCTCCTCGACGAGGGCCTCGCGGGCTCGGACGCGCTGCAGACGTCCTACGCCATCCAGCAGGCCCTCGGCCGCACCGGCTTCGACCTGGTGGTGCTCGGCTCCGAGTCCACCGACGCGCGCACCGGCGTCCTCGCCGCGATGCTCGCCGAGCGGCTCGGCGTCGCGCAGGTGTCGCTCGCCAACAAGGTCGAGATCGACGGCACGTCCATCAAGGCGCAGCGCCAGACCGACTACGGCTTCGACCGCGTCGAGGCGAGCCTGCCCGCGGTCGTCAGCGTCGTCGAGAAGATCAACGAGCCGCGCTACCCCTCCTTCAAGGGGATCATGGCGGCGAAGAAGAAGCCGGTGGAGACGCTCGGCCTGGGCGACGCCGGCATCGACGCGTCGCAGGTCGGCCTCGCGAACGCCGCCACCGAGGTGGTCGACTTCGCCGAGGCGCCGCCGCGTGCCAAGGGTGAGATCGTCACCGACGAGGGCGACGGCGGCGCGAAGATCGCCGAGTTCCTCGCGTCGAAGAAGTTCGTCTGACCGGGGAAGGGGATTAGCGAAAAATGGCAGAGATTCTCGTCCTCGTCGACCACGTCGACGGTGAGGTCAAGAAGGTCACGCTCGAACTGCTGACGCTGGCCAACCGGCTCGGCGAGGCGGCCGCGGTATGGGTCGGCCCGGGCTATGAGAACGCCAAGGACAGGCTCGGCGAGTACGGCGCCGGCAAGGTCTACGTGGCCGCCGACGAGGAGCTGACCTCCTACGTCGTCGCCCCGAAGGCCGCGCTGCTGGCCCAGCTGGTGAGCGAGAGGTCCCCGGGCGCGGTGCTGGTCGCCGCGACCGCCGAGGGCAAGGAGATCGCGGGCCGGCTCGCGGTCAAGACCGGCTCCGGTGTGCTCACCGACGTCGTGGACGTCACCGACGGCCTCGTCGCCGAGCACTCCATCTTCGGCGGCGGGATCATCGCGCACGCCAAGGTGCGGACCGGCACGCCGATCATCGCCGTCCGGCCGAACTCGGTGGCCCCCGAGGCCTCCGCCGCCTCCCCGGCGGAGGAGCAGGTGTCGGTCACGCTCTCCGACGCCGACAAGGGCGCCAAGATCGTGGAGAAGGTCGTCCAGGAGAAGGGCGAGCGCCCCGACCTGACCGAGGCCGCGATCGTCGTGTCCGGTGGCCGCGGAGTCGGCGGCGCCGAGAACTTCTCGATCATCGAGGGCCTGGCCGACTCGCTCGGCGCGGCCGTCGGCGCTTCCCGCGCCGCGACCGACGCCGGCTGGTACCCGCACTCGTTCCAGGTCGGCCAGACCGGCAAGACCGTGTCGCCGCAGCTGTACGTCGCGGTCGGCATCTCCGGCGCCATCCAGCACCGGGCCGGCATGCAGACCTCGAAGACCATCGTCGCCATCAACAAGGACCCCGAGGCGCCGATCTTCGAGCTCGTCGACTACGGCATCGTGGGCGACCTGTTCCAGGTCGCGCCGCAGCTCACCGAGGAGATCACCAAGCGCAAGTGATCCCGGCGGAAGGCCCCGGCGACGCCGTCGCCGGGGCCTGCGCATTGCCGGGGGCGGCTCAGGCCGCGACCGGCTGGGGACGAGCGTCGTCGGGGTCGGCCCGCTGGGGTGTCTCGGCGGCGGCGACGTCCACGCTCGTGCTGATCGGTACGAACCGGGCACCGGCGGCGATGAGCAGGGCCAGGACGACGACCGTGCCCACCCCCACCCGCAGGGACGTGGCCTCCGACAGGAAACCGACCACGACCGGGCCGAGGAGGAGACCGCCGTAGCCCATCGCGCCGACCTGCGCGACGGCCGCCGCCGGACGGTCCGGGTCGGCGGTGCCCGCCAGCGAGATCGTCGTCGGGACGACCGTGCAGACCACCAGCCCGGTCACGAAGAACCCGGCGATCGCGACGGCCGGCCCGGGGGCCAGCACGACGACGGTCATGCCGAGCGCGGTCCCGATCCCGGCGCCGGTCAGCAACCGCCGCGTGCCGACGCGCATCCGGACCCGGTCGCCGACCAGCCGCCCGAGCAGCATCGCCAGCTCGAACACCGGGTAGCCCGCCGCCGCGACCGCCTCGCCGGCGCCCATCTCCTCGTGCAGGAGCAGGCCGCTCCAGTCGGCGATCGTCCCCTCGGTCATGAACGCGATGAACCCGAGGACGCCGATCAGGTACACGGCGGGCGGCATGCGGCGCGCCTTGCGCCCCGTCCCCGGCGCGGTGGCGGCCGGACGGGGCGGGTCGGGCAGGTAGGTGCGGCCCAGCGCGAGCCCGGCGGGCAGCGACAGCAGCGCCGCGGCCAGCACGGTCGTGGTGAAGCCCAGCCCCGCCGCGGCCGTGACGACGCCGAACACGCCGCCGCTCATCGCGCCGACGCACCAGCCGGCGTGCATGCCGCTCATCACGGACCGGCGGTACGCCCGCTCGACGACGCTGGCCTGCGCGTTCATCGCGATGTCGGTCATCCCGAACGTCATCCCGAACAGCACGACCGCGCCGAGCAGCACGCCGTAGCCCGGCGCGAGCGCGACGGCCGCGAAGGCCAGCGAGGTCAGCGGCAGCGCGGCCCGCAGGACGGCGCGGCTCCCGGCCCGCGCCATCAGCCCGCGCAGCGCCTGCATGGTCACGACCGCGCCGAGCCCCCAGACGAGGACGACGATGCCGATCTCGCCCTCGCCGGCCCCGAACTTCGCGGCCAGCGCGGGCATGCGCGCCACCCAGACTCCGGTCAGCAGGCCCGCCAGCGCGAAGGTCAGGAACGTCCCCCAACGGGCGCGGAACAGCATGGTTCACCTCTTTCTCGGCTCGGCGGGCCACGGCCCGGTGGTGTCGGCGGACGGTGGTGTCGGCGGACGGTGGTGTCGCGGTGTGACGGTGGTGTCGCATGAACGACCGCTCCAGGCCCTCTAGGGCGGAGCGGTCGGGTGGTTCGGCGGGGCGGGCGGCGCCCCGGGGGTTATCGCTCCAGGAGATCCAGGAGCCGCCGCCTCAGCGCTTCGAGCTGGTCCGCGTCGTAGATCGCGGAGTCATGGCTCACCACTTCCCAGAGGCCCTCGGCCGCCAGCCGGACCACCATCGCCGTGCCCGGGTCGGGGTCGTCCGCCGGGGAGCGGCCGTGCCAGCGCCGCATCGCCTCGTTCAGCGGCTCGGCCTGCTCCGGGTCCGCCGCGGCGGCCGTGATGGCCGACCATCGCCGGTAGGCGCGGGCCTCGCCGGTGAGGATCTCGAACGTGGCCTCGACGTAGGCCCGGGTGTAGGAGCCCGGCGTGCCGTCCTCGTAGGAGCCGATGTAGGAGGCGATCAGGTCGTCGAACTCCTCGATGACCCGCGCCACCATCGCCCGGACGAGCGCCTCCTTGGTGGGGAAGTGGTAGAGCAGCCCTCCCTTGCTGACGCCGGCGCGGTCCGCGACCGCGTTGAGCGTCAGCGCCTGCGTCCCCTGCTCCGAGAGGACGGCTTCGGCGGCGTCCAAGAGGGCTTCCTTCATCATGACCGTTTTACTGTACCGGCTGGACGGTATAGATCCCAACCACGGCCCCGTCCCGGCCATTCCCCGGCCGCCCGCAAGAACCCGGCCGCCCGCAAGAACCCGGCCGCCCGCAAGAGCCCGGCCGCCCGCAAGAGCCCGGCCACCGGCGGGGAACACCAGCGGCGTGGATACTGTTGACCCCGTGGTGACCTACCTCGACCATGCAGCGACGACCCCGATGCTGCCCGAGGCCATCGAGGCGATGACGGTGGAGCTGCGCGAGCTCGGGAACCCGTCGTCGCTGCACGCGGTGGGGCGGCGCGCCCGCCGGGTCGTCGAGGAGTCCCGCGAGATCATCGCCGAGGCGTTCGACGCCCGGCCGAGCGAGATCGTGTTCACCTCCGGCGGCACCGAGGCCGACAACCTCGCCGTCAAGGGCCTCTACTGGGCCCGCCGCGCCGCCGACCCGGCCCGCACCCGCGTCCTGGCCGGCGCCGTCGAGCACCACGCCGTCCTGGACACCGCGCAGTGGCTCGCCGACCACGAGGGCGCTCAGGTCGACTGGATCCCCGTGGACGGGCAGGGCCGCGTCCAGCCGGAGGCGCTGCGCGAAGCGCTGGGCTCGGGGGACGACGTCGCCCTGGCGACCGTGATGTGGGCCAACAACGAGGTCGGTACCGTCCAGCCCGTCGCCGGCCTCGCCGCCGTCGCCCGCGAGCACGGCGTCCCTCTGCACACCGACGCCGTCCAGGCCGCCGGGACGCTGCCCGTCGGGTTCGCGGCGAGCGGCGCGCAGGCGCTCACCATCACCGGCCACAAGCTCGGCGGCCCGCTCGGGGTGGGCGCCCTGCTGCTGGCCAAGCCCAAGGAACCCGTCTTCCTCGACCCGGTCCCGCTGCTGCACGGCGGCGGCCAGGAGCGCGAGGTCCGCTCCGGGACCCTGGACACCCCCGCCATCGCCGGGTTCGCCGCCGCAGTCCAGGCCACGGTCGCGCACCGGGACGCCGAGGCGCGCCGCCTCACCGAACTGCGCGACCGCCTGATCGGCGGCGTCCAGGCCGCCGTGCCCGACGCGATCCTGAACGGCGACCCCGTCGACCGCCTCCCCGGCAACGCGCACTTCTCCTTCCCCGGCTGCGAGGGCGACGCCCTGCTCATGCTGCTGGACGCGCACGGCATCGCCTGCTCCACCGGCTCGGCCTGCTCCGCAGGCGTCTCCCAGCCCAGCCACGTCCTGACGGCGATGGGCACCGGCGCCGAACGCGCCCGCGGCTCCCTGCGGTTCACGCTCGGCCACACCTCCACCGAGGCCGACGTGAAGGCCCTCGCCGACGCCATCGGCCCCGTCGTGGAGCGCGCCCGCCGCGCGGGGCTCGCCTGACCCGCGTTTGACCTTCCGTTGACGGGGGACGGCGTTGCCGTCTCCTGGAAGGCGGTGCGATGACGACGGACGGCGGAGTGAAACAGGCGGCACGCAAGGCCGCGGGACACCCGTGGTTCCACCACATGTCCCGCGTGGGCCTGGTCGCCCGCGGCCTCATCTACCTGCTCGTCGGCTGGCTGGCGCTCCAGATCGGGTTCGGCGGAGGCGGGCAGGCCGAACGGGAAGGCGCCCTCCAGATCGTCGCGGACAGACCCGGCGGCGCGGTCGCCCTGTGGCTCATGGCGGCCGGTTTCGCCGCGCTCGTCCTCTGGCAGCTCGCGGAGGTCCTGTACGGGCGCCCCGTACCGGACGGCGACAAGCCCAAGGAGCGGCTGGCCTCGGCCGCCCGGGGCCTCATGTACACGGCGGGTTTCGCGGCGACCCTCGGGTTCCTGCTCGGGTACCAGGGCACGTCGAGCGACCAGCGGTCCAGGACGCTCACCGCGCGCGCGATGGCCGAGCCAGGCGGCCGCTGGCTCGTCCTGGCCGTCGCGGCGGGCTTCCTCGTGTGGGGC
The DNA here is from genome assembly GCF_004348425.1 of Actinomadura sp. 7K507. Classification (GTDB taxonomy): domain Bacteria; phylum Actinomycetota; class Actinomycetes; order Streptosporangiales; family Streptosporangiaceae; genus Spirillospora. Next base: position 27,286 of record NZ_SMKK01000084.1, on the reverse strand, counting down.
GCGGTAGTGGTCGTGAACGCGGTCCGCCGGGCATTCCTGGACGAGCTCGACACCGGCCGGATGGGCGCCGCCGCGCGCCGCTTCGTGCAGCCCTTCGGCATCGTCGGGCACACCGCCCGCGGCCTCATCGGTGTCGGCGCCGGCGCGTTCTTCGCCTACGCCGCCCTCACCTTCCAGCCGGACAAGGCCAACGGGCTGGACGGGACGCTCCGCGAGTTCGCCGCCACGCCCGCCGGGGCCTGGGGCCTGGTCGCCGTGGCCGCGGGCCTGCTGATCTTCGGCCTCTACTCGTTCTGCGAGGCGCGCTGGCGCAAGGTCGACGCGTCGCGCCAAGGCTGGTAGGGCCGCATCGCGCCGCGGCCGGTAAGGCCGCGGCGCGTCAGGGCTGGTAGGGGCTCAGGGCACGCCAGCCGGGGTCGTTGGTGGAGGCGACCTTGGCCTTGCCCTCCGGCCAGCCGGCGGCGAGCTGGTCGAGCTCGGAGATGACCCCCGAGTCGGGGTCGGCGTAGAGGTGGAAGACGCGCAGTCCGTCGCCGGTCTCGCGGACGGCGAGCACCGCGCGCTCACCGAGCTTGGTGAGCTTCTTCTCGAAGGCGCGCAGCGCGCCCGACGACGGCTCGACGGGGAGCCGGTCGGGGTTGCTGTTGGCGTACGGGACGGTGATCGCCACGTGCAGGTCGCAGAGTGGGTAGTCCTGGCGGTGCAGCGGGAACCGGGCGCCGAGGCGGGCGGGGTGGCCGCGCGGCGTGCGGCCCTCACCGGTGAGCCAGGCGGGCTCGGTGAACGGCTCGGCGATCTGCTCGACCACCGCGGCCAGCATCGACGGCGGCAGCGAGTCGATCGGCGCCTCGGTCGCGATGGAGATCTCGCCGACCCAGCGGGCGACGTCGTCCTCGCCCAGGGCCCAGTGCAGGACGTTCAGCGCCACCTGGAGCTGCTGCTCCTCGGCCACGAACAGGAAGTCGGGGTGGTAGGCGCTGACATGCACGCGGGCCCGGTCGGTGTCGGCGCGCATGCCGAGGCGGACGTACTCCAGGTCGAACTCGTGGTCGCCGAGGACGAGGTCCTGGGTGAGCATCTCGGCGTCGGGCTGGCGCGCGGGATGGAAGCTCCACCCGCCGGCCGCGCTCTTGGTGGCGGGCGCGGAGCGCGCCCAGCGTTCGGTCAGCCCGCGCAGCTCGGGGTCGCCGCCGCCGGTCACGGTGAGCGACGGCGACCGGTCGTCGGTGCCGCCGATCTCCCACTGCAGCCCGGAGTGGATCTTGTGGACGCGGCGCGACAGCTCCTCGATCGCCTCGGCGGACAGGCCCTCGCCGGGCGTCTCGGGCTCGGCCTGGTCGGGCCCGGCCGACAGCGAGGCCTCGATCGTCGGGCGGGCCTGCGCCCACCACTCCCAGAACTCGCTGATCGCGGGCGGCGTTACGAGTGACGTCTCGCGCGGACGACGGAAGATTCCCATAGCGGCCCCAATCGTACGCGCAAATGACAACGAGGGACCGGGCCACGCCGCGTACCCTCGAAGGACTATGACTTCGCTGCGCGTACTCGCCGCCATGTCCGGCGGCGTCGACTCCGCCGTGGCCGCCGCCCGCGCCGCCGAGGCGGGGCACGACGTCACCGGCGTCCACATGGCCCTGTCCAGCAACCCCCAGTCCTACCGGACGGGGGCGCGCGGCTGCTGCACCCTGGAGGACTCCCGGGACGCGCGCCGCGCCGCCGACGTGATCGGCATCCCGTTCTACGTGTGGGATCTGGCCGAGCGCTTCCACCGGGACGTGGTGGAGGACTTCGTCAGCGAGTACGCCGCGGGCCGCACCCCGAACCCGTGCCTGCGCTGCAACGAGAAGATCAAGTTCGAGGCGCTGCTGGACCGCGCGATGGCGCTCGGCTTCGACGCCGTCTGCACCGGGCACTACGCCCGGCTGGACGTTTCCCACGCGGCCCCCGTCCTGCGGCGCGGCGTCGACGAGGGCAAGGACCAGTCGTACGTGCTGGCCGTGTGCACGCCCGAGCAGCTGGAGCACGCCCTGTTCCCGCTTGGCGACACGTCCAAGGCCGACATCCGGCGGGAGGCGGAGCGGCGCGGCCTCCAGGTGGCCGACAAGCCCGACAGCCATGACATCTGCTTCATCGCCGACGGCGACACCCGGGGCTTCCTGGCGGAGCGGCTCGGCTCGGCGCCCGGCCCGATCGTCGACACCGACGGCAACGAGGTCGGCGAGCACGAGGGCGCCTACGGTTACACGATCGGCCAGCGCAAGGGCCTCCGCATCGGCACCCCGGCTCCCGACGGGCGTCCCCGCTACGTCCTGGACATCTCCCCGGTGAACAACACGGTGACCGTGGGGCCGCGCGAGTCGCTGGACGTCCACGAGATCACCGGTGAGCGCCCGGTGTGGCTGAGCGAGCCCCGCGACGGCCCGTTCGGCTGCGACGTGCAGCTCCGCGCGCACGGCGAGGTGTACTCCTGCACGGTCGAGCGGGACGGCGGCGAACTGCGCATCCGCCTGTCCACGCCCGCCCGCGGCGTCGCCCCAGGCCAGGCCGCCGTCCTCTACGACGGAGACCGAGTGCTGGCCTCGTCGACCATCGCCGACACCGCCCAGGTCCCCGCCTGATCCCCGTGCCCCGGGAATCAGGCCGGGCGCGGGTGGCTTAGGGTCGCGTAGGCGATCTATAGGAGGCGTGCCGTGCAGTTCGGTGTTTCGACGTTCGTGACGGATGACGGGATCGCGCCTGCGGCGCTGGGGCGGGCGCTGGAGGAGCGCGGGTTCACGTCGCTGTACCTGGCCGAGCACACCCACATCCCGGTGAAGCGGGAGTCGCCGTGGCCGGGCGGGGCGGAACTGCCGCGGCAGTACTACCGGACGCTCGACCCGCTCGTCGCGCTGTCGGCCGCCGCGACCGCGACCGAGCGGCTGCGGGTCGGAACCGGCATCGCGCTGATCGTCCAGCGGGACCCGATCCTGCTGGCCAAGGAGGTCGCCTCCCTCGACCTGATCTCGGGCGGACGGGCCGTGCTCGGCGTCGGTGCGGGCTGGAACCGGGAGGAGATGCGCAACCACGGCACCGACCCGAAGACCAGGATGCGGCTCCTGCGCGAACGGGTGCTGGCCGTCAGGGAACTGTGGACGAAGGACGAGGCGGAGTTCCACGGGGAGTTCGTCGACTTCGACCCGGTGTTCTGCTACCCGAAGCCCGTCCAGGACCCGCACCCGCCCATCATGATCGGCGGCGCGGGCCCGACGACGTTCGACCGGGTCGTGGAGTTCGGCGACGGCTGGATGCCGATCTACGGGCGCGGCACCGACGAGCTCGGCGCGATGATCGCCGAGCTGCGCGAGCGGGCCGGACGCCGGCTCCCGGTGACGGTCTTCGGCGTGCCGCGCGATGCCGGGGCCGTCGAGCAGCTGGAGGCCGCCGGCGTGGACGAGCTCCTGTTCAACCTGAAGACCCTGCCCGAGGGCGACACGCTCCAGTACCTGGACCGGCTCGCGGAACTGAAGTGATCACCACGCCGATAGGGTCGCGGGTGTGAAGACGAGTTATCCCTGGGAGCCCGGGACGGCGACCGGGATCGGGTCCTATCCGGGCGGCGACCCGGCGGAGGCGCTGCGGATCGTCCTCGGTGAGCTGCCCGGGTTCCCGCATCTGCCGGAACTGCCCGCGCGCGGGCCCGGCGCCGACATGGCGGGCCGGACGGCCGGGCTGCTGGTCGACATGCCGGTGCACCTCCAGCCGTCCGGCTGGCGGTTCTCCGACCGTCCGGGACGCGACACGCTCCGCTCCCGCGACCACCTCGCCCGCGACCTGGACGCCTTGGAGGAGACCGCGGGCGGCCACGACGGGCCGTTCAAGATCCAGGTGTGCGGGCCGTGGACGCTGGCCGCCACGATCGAGTTGAAGCACGGCGACCGGGCGCTCAAGGACCCGGGCGCCGTCCGCGACCTGGCCGCCTCGCTCGCCGAGGGCGCCGCCGCGCACGTCGCCGACGTCAGGCGCCGCCTGCCCGCCGCGGAGATCGTCCTGCAGCTGGACGAGCCGGGGCTGCCCGCGGCGCTCGCCGGGACGGTCCCGACCGCCAGCGGGTTCTCGCGGCTGCGGGAGATCGAGGAGCCCGTCGCCGAGGACGTGCTCCGGACGGTGATCGAGACGGCCTGCGCGGACGGCGCCGCGTACCCCGTCGTGCACTGCTGCGCCCGGAACGTCCCTTATGCCCTGCTGCGAGGTGCGGGCGCGAAGGCGATCTCGGTCGACCTGCGCCGCGTGCCGGAGCGCGACGAGGACGCCGTGGGCGAGACGATCGACGCCGGGACGGGCCTCCTGCTCGGCGCGGTGCCCGGAACCGACGCCGTCCTCCCGTCCCTCCAGGCGACCGCGGAACCGGTGAGGGAGCTGTGGCGGCGGCTCGGATTCCCGCCCGCCCGGATGGCCGAGCAGGTCGTGGTCACTCCCGCGTGCGGGATGGCCGGCGCGTCCCCGCGCTACGTCCGCGAAGCCCTCGCACGCTGCCGCGACACCGCCCGCATGCTCTTCGAGGCCGCCGCCTGACCCTGGTGTGGCGGGGCTCGTATTGTCGGACGGGATGACGACAATGGGGGCATGACCATGAGCGACGGCGTTCCCAACGAGGCGCGGCAGCGGCATCTGGAGCTGAGCCAGGAGATCGACGAGGCCAACTACCGCTACTACGTCCTCGACAGCCCCGCGCTCACCGACGCCGAGTACGACCGGCGGATGCGGGAGCTGCAGGACCTGGAGGAGCGGCACCCGGAGCTGGTCACGCCCGACTCGCCGACGCAGCGGGTCGGCGCGCCGATCGTCACCGACTTCGCGACCGTCCAGCACCTGGAGCGGATGCAGAGCCTCGACAACGCGATGAACGCCGACGAGCTGGTGGCGTGGGACGAGCGCGTCGTCAAAGAGGTCGGCAAGGTCGCCGGCTACCTGTGCGAGCTGAAGATCGACGGGATGGCCATCGCGCTGACCTACGAGGACGGGCGGCTCGTGCGCGGCGTCACCCGCGGCGACGGGCGCACGGGCGAGGACGTCACCAACAACGTCCGCAGCATCGCCGACATCCCGCACCGGCTGGCGGGCGAGGGCTGGCCGGACGTGCTGGAGGTCCGCGGCGAGGTCTTCCTCCCCGTCGAGGGGTTCGAGCAGGTCAACGCCGCGCAGGTGGAGGCGGGCAAGGAGCCGTTCGCCAACCCGCGCAACGCGGCGGCGGGGTCGCTGCGGCAGAAGGACCCGCGGGTCACGGCGCAGCGGCCGCTCGGCATGCTCGTCCACGGATACGGCGCGTGGCGCGGCGGGACGCAGCCGGAGAGCCAGTCCGGGGCCTACGAGCTGATGCGCGGCTGGGGGCTGCCGGTCAGCGACCGCTACAAGGTCCTCGGCGGGATGGACGCCGTCCGCGAGTACATCGCCGAGTACGGCGAGAACCGGCACGGCACCGCGTACGAGATCGACGGCGTGGTCGTCAAGGTCGACCAGTTCTCGCTCCAGCGGCGGCTCGGGTCGACGAGCCGGGCGCCGCGCTGGGCGATCGCGTGGAAGTACCCGCCGGAGGAGGTCAACACCAGGCTCCTCGACATCAAGGTCGGCGTCGGCCGGACCGGGCGCGTCACCCCCTACGGCGTGATGGAGGCGGTCAAGGTCGCCGGGTCGACCGTCGAGCGGGCCACCCTGCACAACGAGGGCGAGGTGAAGCGCAAGGGCGTCCTGATCGGCGACACCGTCGTCCTGCGCAAGGCCGGAGACGTGATCCCCGAGATCGTCGCGCCGGTGGCCGCGCTGCGGGACGGGTCGGAACGCGAGTTCGAGATGCCCGCGCACTGCCCCGAGTGCGGCACCGCGCTGGCGTACGAGAAGGAGGGCGCCGCCGACATCCGGTGCCCGAACACGCAGTACTGCCCGGGCCAGTTGCGCGAGCGGCTGTTCTTCGTGGCGAGCCGCAACGCGCTCGACATCGAGGCGCTCGGCTACGTGGGGGCGACGGCGCTCACCCAGCCCCTGGAGCCGGACGAGCCGCCGGTCAAGAACGAGGGCGACCTGTTCCACCTGACCGTCGACCGGCTCCTTCCGATCCGGAGCCTCGTGCTCGACCAGCGGACGGGCACGTCCAAGACCGACCCGAAGACCGGCGAACCCAAGGTCGTGTCGTTCTTCGCCAACAAGGAGGGCGAGCCGAAGAAGACCGTCGAGATCCTCTTCGACGAGCTGGACAAGGCGAAGAAGCAGCCGCTGTGGCGGGTGCTGGTGGCGCTGTCGATCCGGCACGTGGGGCCGTCGGCGGCGCGCGACCTGGCCCGGGAGATGCGGTCGATGGACGCGATCGCGAACGCCTCGGAGGAGGAACTGGCGGCCGTCGACGGCGTCGGCCCGGCGATCGCGGCGTCGATCAAGAAGTGGTTCGAGGTCGAGTGGCATCGCGAGATCGTCGACAAGTGGCGGGCCGCGGGCGTCCGCATGCAGGACGAGGGCGCCGGAGGCCCGCGGCCGCTGGAGGGCGTCAGCGTGGTCATCACCGGGTCGCTGGAGGGGTTCAGCCGTGACTCGGCGACCGAGGCGGTGCAGAAGCTCGGCGGCAAGGTGTCCGGGTCGGTGTCGAAGAAGACGGGCTTCGTGGTCGTGGGCGACAGCCCGGGGTCCAAGTTCGACAAGGCCGTCAAGCTGGGCGTACCGGTGCTGGAGGAGGAGGGCTTCCGCGTCCTGCTGGCCGATGGGCCGGATGCGGCCAGGGAGGTGACCGTCCGCGCCGAAGAATAACGCGGCGTGTTCGGGGGGCTTTCACCAGGTTTGCGTTACTCAGGGGTACACTTCAACTACCCAACGGTGAGTGGCGGGTACGGAATGGGCATAACGGAACGTACGCAATCGGTTTCGCGAAGTTGAGCGAAGGCCGTACTCTCCCTCTCATCACGACCTACACCTGAATCTCCGGACGTAACGCCCGGGGGGCGTCCCCCGAGGTCGGGGACGCCCGGTGCCGGGGGAAGCCCCCCGAACCCCCCGAGGATGTGATGAAGGACCCGAACAACACGCGGAACACGGCACCACGCCGCGGCTCCCCGTTGTGGATCTACTTCGTCGTCGTCATCGTGCTCGGCGTCGCCGCCTGCACCACCGCGTTCTCCGGGCTGAGCGGCGACGACCTGGACGCACTCGCCGGCGCGCCGGTGTTCTGGATCCTCGGCTGCTTCATCATCTTCGGCGAGCTGCGGCCGATCATCACCCCCGGCTCCACCGAGAACAACGGCGCCACCACCTCCACGACCTTCTCGTTCGCCGCGCTGCTGTACGCGGGCCTGCCGATCGCCGCCGCCCTGCAGGTCATCGCCGTCGTCACCTGCGGCATCTTCCGCGGCCGCAGCCCGCACCGCATCGCCTTCAACGCCGCCCAGTACACCCTCAGCCTCGCCGCCGCCCAGCTCGTCCTCGCCCTGTTCGGCAACCTCGCCACCCCCACGGACCTATGGGTGCCGGACGGCGGCGACCTGCCCGCGATAGCGCTCGCCGGCGCCGTCTACTTCCTCTGCAACGACACGCTCGTCGGCTCCGCCGTCGCCCTGCACGAGCGGGTCTCGCTCGTCAAGGCGCTCCGCCTCGACCTCGGCTACCAGGTCCTGGTGCACCTGGCGCTGCTCGGCCTGGCCCCGCTGATGGTCGTCGCGATGGACCGCTCCGCGGTGTTCGTGCCCCTCATCGTCCTGCCGTTCATCGCCGTCTACCTGAACGCCTCGGTCTCCGTCCGGCGCGAGCACCAGGCCCTGCACGACGGGCTCACCGGCCTCCCGAACCGCAAGCTCCTCATCGTCCGGACCGAGGAGGCCCTCGCCGAAGCCCGCGGCGCCGGAAAACGCGCCCAGCGCACCGGCGCGATCGGCAAGCACTGCCCCCTCAAGACCGAACCGCCCGGCCACCGCGCCGGCCTGTTCCTGCTGGACCTCGACCGCTTCAAGGAGGTCAACGACACCCTCGGGCACCCCACCGGCGACCGCCTCCTCCAGCTCGTCGCGCACCGCCTCACCCACAGCGTCCGCCCCGGCGACCTGGTCGCGCGGCTCGGCGGCGACGAGTTCGCGGTGCTGCTGCCGTCGGTCCGCGACGAGGCTGCCGCCCGCGAGGTCGCCGCCCGGCTCCGCGCCGCGCTCAGCGAACCCGTCCGGCTCGACGGCATGTCGTTCGACCTGGAGGCCAGCGTCGGCATCGCGCTGTTCCCCGACCACGCGCCCGACTTCGAACTGCTCCTCCAGCGCGCCGACGTCGCCATGTACAACGCCAAGGAGGCCCGCTCCGGCGTCGAGATCTACTCCTCCACCAAGGACCGCAACTCCCCGGCCCGCCTCAGCATGCTCGGCGACCTGCGCCGCGCCATCGACCGGTCCGAGCTGGAGCTGTTCTACCAGCCGAAGATCTCCCTGCGGGACGGCCAGCTCGTCGGCATGGAGGCACTCCTGCGCTGGCGCCACCCCGACAAGGGCATCCTCGGACCCGACGCGTTCCTCCCCATCGCCGAGCAGACGTACCTGATGCGCTCGATCACCCACCACGTCGTGCAGGCCGCGCTCACGCAGGCCGCCGCCTGGTGGCGCGAGGACCTCACCGTCCAGGTCGCCGTCAACGCCTCCGGACGCGACCTCCTCGACACCGGCCTCACCGAGACGATCGAGGAGGGCCTCCTGGCCCGCGGCCTGCCCGCCGCCGCCCTCCAGCTCGAGATCACCGAGCGGATCCTCATGAACGAGCCCGCCTACGCCTCCGAGACCGTCAAGGCCCTCGCCGAACTCGGCATCCCGCTCAGCCTGGACGACTTCGGCACCGGCTACTCCTCCCTCGTCCGGCTCAAGCGCCTCCCCGTCGAAGAGATCAAGATCGACTCCTCGTTCGTGGGACGCCTCGGCGAGTCCACCGACGACGCCGTCATCGTCCGCTCCATCGTCGACCTCGTCCGCACCCTCGGCCTGCGCTCGGTCGCCGAAGGCGTCGAAGACCCCGCCACCGCCCAGACCCTCCGCGAGATGGGCTGCGACGCCGCCCAGGGCTGGCACTTCGGCCGCCCCATGGACGCCGAAACCGCCACAACATGGCTTCGGGAGTCTTTTGCAGTGCCCTTGGCGGTCGAGCCCTAGAGGGCTGTGTTTATTGCAGTTCCCTTGGCGGTCGGGCCCTGGGGGCCCTCCCTTCGGCGGGAACTGCGGTGCGATCGCTGCATCGCTCCGGCTCGCCCTGGGGGCTCGCTGCGCGATCAGGTTCTCGCAAGCTCGAACCTGCCTTCGGACGCGATCGCGACTGTTGGGGTTGTTGCGGGGTTGCGGCGACGGCTGGTGTGGTCTCGCAGGGGTGCTTTGGGATCGATGCGATGGTTCGGGGTGTTGCGGGGTTGCGGTGGGGGCTGTAATCGGGCGGGCGAGCGGGTCTTGGGCCATAGGATGGCCGGTGAATCCACTACGTCCGCAGGAACGGTTCTCACATGTCCGCCATCACCCGTGACGAGGTGTCGCACCTCGCCCGGCTGTCCCGGCTGGCGCTCGGCGACGCTGAGCTCGATCAGCTCGCCGCCCAGCTCGACCAGATCATCTCCGCGGTCGCGCGGGTGCAGGAGGTCGCGGCGGAGGACATCCCGCCCACCTCGCACGCGCTGCCGCTGACCAACGTCTACCGGGCCGACGAGGTGCGGCCGAGCCTTGCGCCCGAGCAGGCCCTGGCCGGCGCGCCGGCCGCCGAGGAGCAGCGCTTCCGCGTTCCCCGGATCCTGGACGAGGAGGCCTGATGGAGCTGGTCGGGAAGGGCGCGGCGGAGCTCGGGGAGCTGCTCGCCGCGGGCGAGGCCTCCGCGGCCGAGGTCGCCGAGGCGCATCTGGACCGCATCGCCGCCGTGGACGGCCAGGTGAAGGCGTTCCTGCACGTCGACCGCGACGCGACGCTGGCGCAGGCCCGGAAGGTGGACGAGCGGCGCGCGGCGGGGGAGCGGCTCGGCCCACTGGCCGGGGTGCCCATCGCGCACAAGGACGTGTTCACCACGACGGACATGCCCACCACCGCCGGGTCGAAGATCCTTGAGGGGTGGCGGCCGCCGTACGACGCGACGGTGACGGCGCGGCTGCGCGAGGCCGGGCTGGTGATCCTCGGCAAGACGAACATGGACGAGTTCGCCATGGGCTCGTCCACGGAGAACAGCGCCTACTTCACCTCGCGCAACCCGTGGGACCTGGAGCGGATCCCCGGTGGTTCGTCGGGTGGTTCGTCCGCGGCGGTGGCCGCCTACGAGGCGCCGCTGTCGACGGGGACCGACACGGGCGGGTCGATCCGGCAGCCCGCGGCGGTCACCGGCATCGTCGGCGTGAAGCCCACCTACGGCGGGTCGTCCCGGTACGGCGTGATCGCGTTCGCGTCGTCGCTGGACACGCCGGGCCCGTTCGCCCGCAACGTGCTGGACGCGGCGCTGCTGCACGAGGCGTTCAGCGGCCATGACGGGATGGACTCGACGTCGGTGCCCGAGGCCGTCCCGCCGGTCGTGGAGGCGGCGCGCCGCGCCGACGTCAACGGGCTGCGCGTCGGCGTCGTCAAGGAGTTCGCCGGCGAGGGCTACCAGCCGGGCGTCACGGCGCGCTTCAACGAGACGGTCGAGCTTCTGGAGTCCCTGGGCGCGAAGGTCGTCGAGGTCTCCTGCCCGAACTTCACCTACGCGCTGCCCGCCTACTACCTCATCGCGCCGTCGGAGTGCTCGTCCAACCTGGCCCGCTTCGACGCGATGCGGTACGGGATGCGCGTCGGCGACGACGGCAGCCGCAGTGCCGAGGAGGTCATGGCGCTGACCCGCGCCGAGGGTTTCGGGCCCGAGGTCAAGCGGCGCATCATGCTCGGCACGTACGCGCTGTCGTCGGGCTACTACGACGCCTACTACGGCAAGGCGCAGCAGGTCCGGACGCTGATCAAGCGCGACTTCGAGGCCGCGTTCGAGCAGGTGGACGTGCTGGTGTCGCCGACCACCCCGACGACCGCGTTCCCGATCGGCGAGCGCGCCGACGACCCGGTCGCGATGTACCTGGCCGACCTGTGCACCATTCCGGCTAACCTCACCGGCAACGCCGCGATCTCCGTGCCGTGCGGGCTGTCGGACGGCCTGCCCGTCGGCCTGCAGATCATGGCCCCCGTCCTCGGCGACGACCGCGTCTACCGCGTCGGCGCCGCCGTCGAGCGGGCCCTCGAAGACCGCTGGGGCGGCCCCCTTCTGGCTCAGGCCCCGGAACTGGTGGAGGCGAAGTGACCACTCCGACGCTGATGGACTACGACGAGGCGCTGGCCAGGTTCGAGCCGGTGCTCGGCATCGAGACCCACATCGAGCTGGGCACCGCGTCCAAGATGTTCTGCGGCTGCCCGACGGGGTTCGGCGCCGAGCCGAACACGCAGGTGTGCCCGGTGTGCCTGGGGCTGCCCGGTTCGCTGCCGGTCACCAACCGGGCCGCGATCGAGGGCATCATCAAGATCGGGCTCGCGCTGAACTGCGACATCGTCGAGTGGTGCAGGTTCGCCCGGAAGAACTACTTCTATCCGGACATGCCGAAGAACTTCCAGATCTCCCAGTACGACGAGCCGCTGTGCGTCGACGGGCACCTGGACATCGACGTCGAGGGCGAGACGTACCGGATCGAGATCGAGCGCGTCCACATGGAGGAGGACACCGGCAAGTCGCTGCACGTCGGCGGCACGACCGGGCGCATCCACGGCGCGGAGTTCTCGCTGGTCGACTACAACCGGGCCGGGATCCCGCTGGTCGAGATCGTCACCAAGCCGATCGTCGCGACGGGCGACAAGGCGCCGCTGGTGGCCCGCGCCTACGCGACCGAGCTGCGCGAGCTGGTCCGCTCGCTGGGAGTTTCGGACGTCCGCATGGAGCAGGGTTCGATGCGCTGCGACGTCAACGTGTCGCTGATGCCGCGGGGCGCGAGCGAGTGGGGGACCCGCAGCGAGACCAAGAACGTCAACTCGCTGCGTTCGGTGGAGCGCTCGGTCCGGTCGGAGATCGAGCGGCAGGCGGGCGTGCTGTCCGAGGGCGGGCGCGTCGTCCAGGAGACCCGCCACTTCCACGAGGACACGGGCCGCACCACCAGCGGCCGCAGCAAGGAAGAGGCGCAGGACTACCGCTACTTCCCCGAGCCGGACCTGGTGCCGATGGCGCCGTCCCGCGAGTGGGTGGAGGAGCTGCGCGCGTCGCTGCCGGAGCTTCCGGCCGCGCGCCGCGGCCGCATCCAGCGGGAGTGGGGCCTGTCGGACCTGGAGCTGCGGGACGTCGTCAACGCAGGCGCCATCGACCTCATCGAGGCGACGATCGCGCACGGCTCCGACGCCCCGTCCGCCCGCAAGTGGTGGATGAACGAGCTGTCCCGCCGCGCGACCGAGCAGGGCGTCGAGCTGGCCGACCTGCCGATCACGCCCGAGCAGGTCGCCCGCATCCAGGCGATGATCTCCGCGGGGGAGCTGAACGACAAGCTGGCCCGCAAGGTCTTCGAGGGCGTCCTCGCGGGCGAGGGGACCCCGGACGAGGTCGTCGCCGCCCGGGGCCTCAAGGTCGTCAGCGACGAGGGCGAGCTCACCTCGGTGATCGACCAGGTCATCGCCGACAACGCCGACGTCGCCGACAAGATCCGCGCCGGGAAGGTCGCCGCGGCGGGCGCCCTCGTCGGCGCCGTCATGAAGGCCACCCGGGGCCAGGCCGACGCCGGCCGCGCCCGCGAACTCATCCTCGAAAAGCTCGGCGCCTCCTGATGCCCTTGTCCGGTCGCCGCTCCGTGACCTCACCACGGGGACGGCGACCTGTCATGGGCACCTGCGACTCTTCAGATGTCTGCCCCGGCCCGTAAGCTGCGTACGTCAGTCGCGGTGCGATCCCAGGGAGCGTGATCATGGCGGCGCTGTCCGAGTGGCTGCTGAGTTTCCGGCCGCAGCCGGAGCGAATGACCGCTGAGGACTACGAGTCGCTCCCTGAGGACGTCTCGAAGACGATCGAGATCGTGGGCGGTTACGTCGTTCACTGTGAGTCACCGGCCCGCGATCACCAGAGGGCGGTATACCGGCTGCAAAGACTCATCGAACGCCATGCCAGGTCGGCCATGGAGCGTGGCCACGACTGCATCGAGTTCGACTTCGACGTGGATCTGCGGCTCCACGACATACCGCTCACTATCCGGCGGCCCGACGTCGTTCTCTATCGATGCCTTGATCGCGAGAACAAGGAGCGTCTACGTGCTGAGCACGCCTTGTTGGTCGTCGAGGTCATTTCGCCAGGCTCGGAACTCCAGGACACTGCCGACAAACATGCCGAATACGCGAGGGCGGGGATACCGCACTACTGGATCGTGCGTCTCGACGCCACCGGCGTATCCGTGATCGAGCAATACCAGCTCGACCAGGCGACCGGATGTTACAAGCACATAGGGACGCTGATGAAGCACGAGGCCGGAGGGCCGCCCGTGGTTCCGGCGCCGATTCCGATCACCGTGGACTGGGCTGCGCTGGAGTACTGAGGCGACGTCGGCCGGAGGGAACGCCGACGCCGGGTGTCAGATGGCGGCCGGGCGGTGGATGTCGAGGATGTCCGTGTCCTTGTCGCGCCAGTGGGTTACGAGGGCCTGGAGATCGTGCTCGCGCATGAAGTGGTACTCCGGAAGCGTCACCGGTATCAGGGTGATGACCTGGAGGCAGGTTAGCGGCCTGCGCTGACGGGGATCTTGAAATGGCCTCAGCCGAGAGGGACGTTGAGGACGCGGTCGTCGTTCTCCGCGGGGTCGCCTCGGCCGTCCTCGTTGCTGGTGGTGAACCACAGGGAGCCGCCGGGGGCCTGGACGACGGCGCGGAGACGGCCGTAGTCGGAGTTGAAGTGGGCCGTGGGCTGTCCTGCCTTGCCGTTGTCGACGGGGACCTGCCAGAGGCGTTCGCCGCGGAGCCCGGCGGCCCAGAGGGAGCCGTCCGCGTAGGCGAGGCCAGACGGGGACGCCTCGTCGGTCGTCCAGGTGAGGAGCGGGTTGGTGAACTCTTCGTTGTCGCCGGTGCCCTCGACTTCGGGCCAGCCGTAGTTGTTGCCCTTCTCGATGAGGTTGATCTCGTCGAAGCGGTTCTGGCCGAACTCGGTGGCGTAGAGGCGGCCCTCGTCGTCCCAGGCGAGGCCCTGGACGTTGCGGTGGCCGTACGTCCAGACGAGGTTGCCGAACGGGTTGTCCGGGGCGGCCTTCCCGTCGGGCGTGACGCGGAGGATCTTGCCGCCGAGGGATTCCTTGTCCTGGGACAGTCCGGTGTCGCCGACCTCGCCGGTGGCGATGTAGAGCATCTTGTCGGGTCCGAACTGGATCCGGCCGCCGTTGTGGTTGCCGCCCTTCGGGATGCCGGTGACGACGGGTTCGAGGTCGCCGAGTTCGCCGCCGTCGTAGGTGGCGCGGACGACGCGGTTGTCGGACGCCGCCGTGAAGTACAGGTAGACGAGCTTGTCGGCGGAGTAGTTCGGTGACACCGCGACGCCCATCAGCCCGCCTTCGCCGCCGGGCTCCACTCCAGGCACCGTCGCCACGGCCGACTTCTCGCCGGATGGGGTGACGCGCATCAGGCGGGCGCTGTCGCGTTCGGTCACCAGAGCCTCGCCGCCGGGCAGGAACGCCAGCGCCCACGGGACCTCCAGGCCGGTGGCGACCGCCTGCGGCTCGCCCGGCTCGCCGGATCCGCCGCCGCCCGCTCCTTCCGGGCTGCTCGCGGTCAGCGGCGGCGGTGTGTGCGCGCCGCCGTCCCCCTCCTCGGACGGGGACCCGCAGGCGGCCAGGAACACCGCGGCCGAGAACAGGACGATGGACTGCCTTCGCATAGCGCCTCCCGTAGGTAGTACGGATCCGAGGGGCCCGCCGTTCCCGTCCCGGGCTCATTTCCGTCACACCGCGATACCCGCACCCGAACGCGGTCACTCGGCGTGTTCCCGGGCAGGTCGCCGCATCCGTGACGATCTGCTTTCGGACGTCCCAAACCGGCTTTCGACGAGGTCGTTTGTCGCCGGGAGGAGGCTGAGCCTCAATCGCTCCGTGACATACCGAACGTACATTGAGCAGCACGGTGATCCCGTAGCGAGCATTCTCACCCTTGGCGGGTCGCACCGGCTGAGGGGCGGGCGGCAGGCCCGCTGAGAAGGTTGGGCAGCAATGTCGCTGATCCCCGGCAGGCGAAGCCGACCCGTTCGCAGCCGGCCCGCGCCGACCTCGCGCGGGGCACGATTCAGGGCATCTCGACCGTTGTCAGGTGGCGAGGGTCGTGAACCCGAACTCTCCCCTGGCGCGGTGCGGCGTCTGCAAGGGACCGAACGCTCCACCGGGGCAGGAAGGGACACGGCACGATGAGCGGCGACAACGCCAGGCGGGTTCCGCCGCGTGCGCTGCCCGTGGCCATGGCCGCGGTCGTCGGTGTCCTGTACGCCACCGGTTCACTGCTCGGCTGGGGCGGGACGGCCTTCATCGCCTGGGCCGAGGCGGGCGCCGCGGGCGCCGCCGCGACCTCCCTCCTGCTGGCGTCCCGGCGGCCGGACGGGCCGGCGGAGACGACCCCCGGCGGGCTCTGGCGGGCCTCCTGGCGGTGGTACGGCATCGCCGCCGCGTCCTGGTTCGTCGGCGCCGTGGGCGGCGCCCTGACCGACGGGTACGGCCGCAGCGCCATGTCGCTGTCGGTGCCCGACCTCTTCTACCTGTTCGCCCTGGCGGCGCTGGTCGTCGGGCTGGTCGCGCCGATCAGGGTGCCCCGGGACGCGGGGACGTGGCTGCGGTACGCCGCCGACACCTACGTGTGCGCCTGCGCGCTGTTCGTGCTCGGCTGGGTCGCACTGTTCGGCACGCTCTACCACGAGTCGGGTGAGACGCCGGCGGAGTTCGTGCTGGAGCTGCTGTACCCGCTGATCGGCATCGTGTTCGTCTGCGGGGCGCTGCCGTTCGTCCTCGGCGCCGCGCGCGGGCACCGCCGCCTCGCCTGGATGGGGTACGGCGCGCTGACCGCCATCGCGGCCGCCGACATCGTGACGACGTTCGTCCGGCTGGACGGCGGCGGGGCGGGCGACGACCCGTCCGACATCCTGCGCCTGGCCGGGCTGCTGCTCCTGCTGCTGGTGCCGTGGACGGGCCCGGCCGCCGAGCCGGAGCCGCCCGTCGACGACATCCCCGACGACGTGGCGGACGAGGCCTGGCAGGACACGTCCGGGCGGGCCGGCGAGGAGTGCGGCCGCATGATCGGGCCGGGCATCGCGCCCGCCGCGATCGCGGCCGCGGCCGCGCTGTTCATCGCGGGCCACTCGCTCACCGGGCAGAACGGCCTCGAACCCGGCATCTCGATCGCGGCGGGATCGGCGGCGCTGGTGCTGATCGCGCGGCTGGCGGGCCTGCTGCGGGAGAACGACGAGCTGCGCCGGGCCGTGGACACCGGCGAGGAGCACTTCCGGGCCCTGTCGGAGAGCATCAACGACGCGGTGCTCATCTGCGACCTGGACGCCATCGTCCAGTACGCCAGCGCCGGGGCGCTGCGGACCTATCATTACGAGCCGGAGGAGCTGCTCGGGCGGCCGCTGCACGAGATCGTCCACCCGGAGGACCTGCCGCGCGTCCAGGAGGTGTTCCTCGAAGTCCTGGACGACGAGGCCGTCGACGAGGCGCTGCGGGTGTCGTGCCGCGTCCGGGCGGCCGACGGCACGTGGCTGCCGACCGAGTCCACGATCTCGCGCTACAGCGGCTCCGACGGCGCGCCCTCGCGGCTGCTGGTCACGACGCGGGACCTCAGCGAGCAGGCGGCGCTGCAGCGGCAGGTGGCGCACCTGACGTTCCACGACGGGCTGACGGGCCTGCCCAACCGGTCCTACCTGGAGGAGCGCACCCGGGAGGTGCTGTCGCGGCAGCCGTCCGGGGAGGTCGCGGTCGTGTTCGTCGATCTGGACGGCTTCACCGCGGTGAACGACTCCGACGGGCACGCGGCCGGCGACCAGGTGCTGGCGCAGGCCGCGCGGAGGCTGCGCGCCAACGTCCAGTCCGATGACACGGTGGCCCGCTGGGGCGGCGACGAGTTCACCGTCCTCGTCCAGCCGCCGCCGGACGAGAGTGAGACGCGCGCCACAGTCGAACTCGCCGGACGGCTCCTGCGGGTACTTTCGGCCGACCCTTATCAGGTCGGCAACAAGCAGATCGTGCTGACGGCGAGTGTCGGCATAGCGTTCGCCGGGGACGAGGAGATGCCCGCGGGCGGCAACGGATCCGAGTCCGGCCGGCGGCTCCGCCGCACCGCCGCCGACCTGCTGCGCAACGGCGACCTGGCGATGGCCCGCGCGAAAGAGCTCGGCGGCGGGCGGGTCGAGGTGTACGCGCCGCACATGCACGCCGACGTCGTGCGGCGGCTGGAACTCGGCAGCGACCTGCAGCAGGCGCTGGCCGAGGAGGAGTTCGCGATCGAGTTCCAGCCGGTGGTGGACCTCGCGACGTCCCGGGTGACCGGCGTGGAGGCGCTGCTGCGCTGGTGGCGGGGGAGCGAGGCGGTGCCGCCGGAGGAGTTCATCGGCCCGGCGGAGGAGTCCGGCCTGATGATCCCGCTCGGCGACTGGGTGCTGCGGGAGGCGTGCCGCGAGGTCGCCCGGTGGCGCGGGGACTCGTGGGACGTCGGCCTGTCGGTCAACTTCACCGCCCGGCAGATCGCCGCGCCCGGGTTCGTGGAGTCGGTCGCGGCGGCGCTGGAGGAGACCGGGCTGCCGCCGCAGGCCCTCACACTGGAGGTGCGCGAGGAGGTCCTGGTCGAGGACGCGGGCCAGAACGTGGAGCGCCTGTCGGAGCTGCGCGACCTCGGCGTGCGGCTCGCCATCGACGACTTCGGCACCGGGTACGCCTCGCTCGCCTACCTCGGGCAGCTCCCGGTCGACATCATCAAGATCGACCCGTCGTTCGTGGCGGGCCTCGGGTCGGACGAGACCCTGACGCTGCTCACCCGGACGATCGTGCGGCTCGGCAGCGACCTCGGGCTGGCCGTGGTCGCGGAGGGGATCGAGCGGCCCGAGCAGCTGGAACTGCTGCGCGAGATGGGCTGCCCGCGCGGGCAGGGCTTCCTGGTGGCGCGTCCGATGGCGGCCGGGCGGGTCGAGTCGCTGGTGCGGACGAACCTCGAAGCCCACGCCCAGGCCGGCGACGTCCCGCTGCCCCTCCCGGGATGATCCGCGATGATCCGCCCAAAAGCCGTCTTGATATGTGAGACACAGTGTCCACGGATTTGACCAGCGGCCGGACATCGGCGAAAGTGGGCTCGTGCAGAACACCTTCATCACCATTCTCGTAGTACTTGGTCGGCGCGCAGGCTGACCAAGCTCCTCGTCCTGCGCGCCTCCCCTCGACCGCCCCACGGCGGCGGGGGTTTTTTGTTGCCCGGCGAGCCCTCACTTCACTCCCCAAGGAAACGCAGATCATGACGACCGAACAGATGACGGGAGCCCAGGCGCTGGTCCGCGCACTGGAGAACGTCGGCGTCGACACCGTGTTCGGCATCCCGGGCGGCGCGATCCTCCCGGCCTACGACCCGCTCTTCGACTCCGCGAAGCTGCGCCACATCCTCGTCAGGCACGAGCAGGGCGCCGGCCACGCGGCCCAGGGCTACGCGATGGTGACCGGCAAGGTGGGCGTCTGCATGGCCACCAGCGGGCCGGGCGCGACCAACCTCGTCACCGCGATCTCCGACGCCTACATGGACTCGGTGCCGATGGTGGCCATCACCGGCCAGGTGGCGTCCTCCCTCATCGGGACGGACGGCTTCCAGGAGGCCGACATCGCCGGGATCACGATGCCGATCACCAAGCACAACTTCCTGGTGACCGACGCCGGCGACATCGGCCGCACCATCGCCGAGGCGTTCCACATCGCCGGGACGGGCCGCCCTGGACCGGTCCTCGTCGACATCGCCAAGGACGCCCTCCAGGCCAGGGTCGGCTTCGAGTGGCCCGTCGCGCCGCAGCTCCCCGGGTACCGGCCCGTCACCCGGCCGCACTCCAAGCAGGTCCGCGAGGCGGCACGGCTGATCGTCCAGGCCGAGCGCCCGGTGCTGTACGTCGGCGGCGGCGTCCTGAAGGCCGGCGCGTCCGGCGAGCTGAAGGTGCTGGCCGAGCTGACCGGCGCGCCCGTCGTCACCACGCTGATGGCCAAGGGCGCGCTGCCCGACAGCCACCCGCTGCACATGGGCATGCCGGGCATGCACGGGACGGTCGGCGCGGTCGGCGCGCTCCAGCGCTCCGACCTGCTGGTCAACCTCGGCGCCCGGTTCGACGACCGCGTCACCGGGAAGCTGGACGGGTTCGCGCCGCGCGCCAAGATCGTGCACGCCGACATCGACCCGGCGGAGATCTCCAAGAACCGGCACGCCGACGTCCCGATCGTCGGCGACGCCCGCGAGGTCATCGCCGACCTGATCGTCGCCGTGCAGAACGAGCACGAGGCCGGACGCAAGGCCGACTACACCGACTGGTGGCGGCAGCTCGACGCCTGGCGCGACACGTACCCGCTGGGCTATGACGAACCGGACGACGGGTCGCTGTCGCCGCAGTACGTCATCGAGCGCATCGGGAAGATCGCCGGGCCCGAGGCGTACTACGTCGCGGGCGTCGGCCAGCACCAGATGTGGGCCGCGCAGTTCATCAAGTACGAGCGGCCGGGCGCGTTCCTGAACTCCGGCGGCGCCGGGACGATGGGCTACGCCGTCCCCGCGGCGATGGGCGCCAAGGTCGGCGCGCCCGATACGACGGTCTGGGCCATCGACGGCGACGGCTGCTTCCAGATGACCAACCAGGAACTCGCGACCTGCGCGATCGAGGGCATCCCCGTCAAGATCGCCGTGATCAACAACGGGAACCTCGGCATGGTCCGGCAGTGGCAGACGCTCTTCTACAACGAGCGGTACTCCAACACCAATCTCCACGCGGCCAAGCGCATCCCCGACTTCGTCAAGCTCGCCGAGGCGTACGGTTGTGTGGGCCTGCGCTGCGAGAAGGCCGAGGACGTCGACGAGGTCCTCGCCAAGGCCATGGAGATCAACGACGCCCCCGTCGTGATCGACTTCATCGTGCACAAGGACGCCATGGTCTGGCCGATGGTCGCGGCCGGCACCACCAACGACGACATCAAGATCGCGCGGGACATGGCGCCCGAGTGGGAGAACGGAGACTGACCCCGATGAGCCTGCACACCCTGTCGGTGCTCGTGGAGAACAAGCCCGGCATCCTGGCCCGGGTCGCCTCGCTGTTCTCCCGGCGCGGCTTCAACATCGAGTCCCTCGCGGTCGGCGTCACCGAGCACCCGGAGATCTCCCGGATGACGATCGTGGTGAACGTCGCCGACCTTCCCCTCGAACAGGTCACCAAGCAGCTCAACAAGCTGATCAACGTCCTGAAGATCGTCGAGCTCGACTCCACGGCGTCCGTCCAGCGCGAGCTCGTGCTGGTCAAGGTGCGCGCCGACGCCGAGACGCGCTCGCAGGTCCTGGAGACCGTCCAGCTGTTCCGCGCCAAGGTCGTGGACGTCGCGCCGGACGCCGTCACCATCGAGGCGACCGGCAACCGTGACAAGCTGGACGCGTTCATCAAGGTCCTGGAGCCGTTCGGCATCAAGGAGCTGGTGCAGTCGGGCATGGTGGCCATCGGCCGCGGCGCCCGCTCCATCACCGACCGCTCGCTCCGGGCCATCGAGCGCGGTGCCTGACCGCACCCGCCGCCCGAAGCGAACCGGCGCCCGAAACCGCACGCCGGAGCGCGTGACACAACCACATCAACGAAAGGCAACAGCACTGTGGCTGAGATGTTCTACGACGACGCCGCCGACCTGAGCGTGATCCAGGGCCGGCACGTCGCGATCATCGGATACGGCAGCCAGGGGCACGCGCACGCGCTCTCCCTGCGCGACTCCGGTGTCGACGTGCGGGTGGGGCTCCGCGAGGGGTCGGCCAGCCGGGAGAAGGCGGAGGCCGAGGGACTGCGCGTCGTCACTCCGGCGGAGGCGGCCGAGGAGGCCGACCTGATCATGCTGCTGGCTCCCGACCACCACCACCGGGAGATCTTCGAGAAGGACATCAGGCCCGCGCTCGTCGAGGGCGACGCGCTGTTCTTCGGGCACGGCTTCAGCATCCGCTACGACCTCGTCCAGCCGCCCGAGGGCGTGGACGTGGCGATGGTCGCGCCGAAGGGCCCCGGCCACCTCGTCCGCCGCCAGTTCGTCGCCGGACGCGGCGTCCCGGTGATCGTGGCCGTGGAGAAGGACCCGTCCGGCAACGCCTGGCCGCTCGCCCTCTCCTACGCCAAGGCGATCGGCGGCCTGCGCGCCGGCGGCATCAGGACCACCTTCACCGAGGAGACCGAAACCGACCTGTTCGGCGAGCAGACCGTGCTGTGCGGCGGCGTCTCCGAGCTGATCAAGACCGGGTTCGAGGTGCTCACCGAGGCCGGCTACCAGCCGGAGGTGGCCTACTTCGAGGTCCTGCACGAGCTGAAGCTGATCATCGACCTCATCTACGAGGGCGGCGTCTCCAAGATGTACTGGTCGGTGTCCGACAACGCCGAGTACGGCGGCTACAGCCGCGGCTCGCGCGTGATCACGCCGGAGACCAAGGCCGCGATGAAGAAGATCCTCGGCGAGATCCAGTCCGGCCAGTACGCCAAGGAGCTGGTGGACGAGTTCGAGGGCGGCCAGAAGCAGTTCGGCCAGTACCGCCGGGAGCTCGCCGAGCACCCCGTCGAGAAGACGGGCGCCGAGCTGCGCCCGATGATGAGCTGGCTCAAGGACTGACCCGCTTCGCCGCGTGCCGCCCTCCCGGGCTTGTCCGCAAGGGCGGCACGCCGCGGATCACCGCTTGAGGCGGCGGCGGAACCTGGTGCGCCACGAGGTGTCGGCCGGTTCCTCGGTCACCGTCAGCGCCAGATGCCCGCCTCTGGTGAAGTAGAACCTGGCGTCCCGCGTGCCCGCGGTGCGGCCTTGCGGGGCGGTCTTCAGGCCTTCGGCGCGCACGGAGCCGAAGCGCGCCTCACGTGTCACCCCGAGCGCCGTCGTCGCGACGTGCACGTCCCAGCGTCCCGGTTCCACGACCGCCGGGTCGGCGACGGCCTCGAACCCTCCGGCGTGGTCCCGCCGGTGCTCGGCGGGGAAGCCGTGCTCCTTGCCCGACGTGCGCTCGCGCAGGATGACGTCCACGACCGTCCGGTTCGTCTCGACGCGCTGGAGCGCCGCGACGCCGCGGATGCGGATCTTCTTGCCCAGCCACGCCACCCCGTCCAGCCGGTGGTCGACGCCGACCTCGGTCGTGATGTCGGCGTCCTGCCGGGGGACGCCGCGCAGGTAGGGGTACATGGCGTAGATCCGGCCGCCGACCACGACGGCGCCCGCCGGCTCGCCCTCGATCTCGTCGCGGATCAGCCGCTCCAGCTCCTCCCGCAGGCCGTGCTGGATGCAGAAGACCCTGAGCCGGACCGAGGCGGGCATGGCGGCGCGCGCGGTGTCGCTCAACCCCTCCTCCCCGATGACGTGGCGGGTGCCGTCCACGAGCCGCTCGCGCTGGAGCCGGTCGAGGCTCAGGTAGCGGTGGTCGTACACGCGCAGGACGTCGCGCAGGACGCTGATGGTGCAGTCCGAGGTCACGTTCTCTCCTGATCGGCCGGGAACACCGGTCACGTTAAGGCTCCGGCCGGTCGCTCACAGTGAAAATCCGCCGGTGTGTCTCCGCGGATGCATACGCGGTATTGCCGCGACCATACGCCGTATGCATACTTGGCAGGCATGTCGATCCGCCATGGCCTGCTGGCACTGCTGTCCCAGGGGCCCCGCTACGGCTACCGGTTGCGCGCCGAGTTCGAGTCGTCCACCGGCGCGACCTGGCCGCTCAACATCGGCCAGGTCTACTCCACGCTGTCCAGGCTCGAACGCGACGACCTGGTCACCGGGGTCGGCGCCGACACCGAGGGCCGGCTCGTCTACGAGATCAGCGCGGCGGGCGAGGACGAGGTGCGGCGCTGGTTCGCGACCCCGGTCGCGCGCGCCGACCGGCCCCGCGACGAGCTGGCCATCAAGCTCGCGATGGCCGTCACCACCCCCGGCGTGGACGTCCGGCAGGTCGTGCAGGCCCAGCGCACGGCGACCCTGCGCACGCTCCAGGACCTCACCCGCCTCAAGGCCGAGCCGCTCGCCGAACCCGCCGGCCGGGGCGACCATGCCTGGCGGCTGGTGCTGGAGTCCATGGTCTTCCAGGCCGAGGCGGAGGTGCGCTGGCTCGACCACTGCGAGGCCTACATCGCCCACGCAGTGCCGCCGGCGACCGGAAGGCCCGCTCCCGACGCCCCGGCTCCGGATTCGTCCACCGCCGGGGAAGCGCGCCGATGAGCATCCTGTCCATGCGGGGCGTCTCCCGCGACCACGGGTCCGGCGCCGCGCTCGTCCACCGGCCCTGCGCCGCCGCGGCACGGCCACTGCGCGGCATAAGCACGATCCTTTGGACAGATTGTCCAAGTGACCGATGCGCGCAGCGCTCGTCAGAATGCCGGTGAAGGTACCGTTCGGATAAATTACCCTATCCTTTTGGCGCACTTTGGCTGATACTTGGAGAAAGCCGTGACGGCCGCGGCCTGTGTGGGGACACCTGCACGAACGCTCATGTGACCGCCGCCGGAGCGGCGCTGGGGCGGAGTGCATGAGTGGTGCGATGGTGTTCAAGAACGACAGAGGGTCACGACCCGGAGGCGAGGCGGAATATCCCCTCCGCGCGTCAATGCGTCCGGCGGATAATTCCCTGATCCGTGCCACGGGTCAGGGGATGAATTACGGCGCGGAGCCGTGACGTGCCGGCGGCGGAGGACAAGGACGTCCGGCGCTGGGACACCTGCGGC
Source organism: Actinomadura sp. 7K507 (assembly GCF_004348425.1). Classification (GTDB taxonomy): domain Bacteria; phylum Actinomycetota; class Actinomycetes; order Streptosporangiales; family Streptosporangiaceae; genus Spirillospora. The sequence goes on along the minus strand of NZ_SMKK01000084.1, from coordinate 3,385 downwards.
CAGGCCTGGATCGGCGTCCTGCGGCACGTGTGGGCCGCCGGCGTGGCCGGTATGGAGGACTCCGGGCCCATCATCGAGGGCCCGCCGGCCCTGTTCGAGATCGCCTCGCTGAGCTGGGAGGACCCGATCCTGCACGAGCACGGCGACCGGGCCCGGCTCGTGCGGCGCGCCCAGGAGCGCACGCGGCGCAACGTCCGCGGGCGGTACTGGCCGAGGCTGCACGACCTTCAGGGAAACGACCAGATCCGCTGGGTGGTGGAGCTCCTGCGGGCCAGGCCCTGGACGACCAGCGCGTGGATCTCGCTGACGATCCCGGGCGAGCCGGCGGACGGGCTGCCGTGCCTGACCGCGCTCTCGTTCCGGATCCGCGGCTACCGGCTGATCATGACGGCGATGTTCCGGTCGCAGAACGTCCACCGCGGCTACCTGACCTACATCCCGCTCCGCGAGGTGCAGGTGCGGGTCGCCGACGAGCTGGGACTGCCGCCGGGGCCGCTGCGGCTGTTCGTCGACGTCCCGCACATCCACGTCGCCGACGCCGAGCGGGTCGCGTCCGTCCTGGCCGCGATGCCGGAGCCGAACGCCGCCTGACCCGCGGCGGCGGACGAACGGGAGTTACCGGCGCATGCCTCCCTGCCGGGAACCGTGCTCACCATGGCGAGTTAGACTCACCTGGGGGCGAGGGCACGACGAGGTGACCCGCGACTTCACCTGCACACCGTACGAATGCACCGTACGAACATCCCACTTCCCGAAGGACTGTTTCCTTGAGCAAGCCCGTCGTCCTCGTCGCAGAAGAACTCTCACCGGCCGGGATCGCCGTGCTGGAAGCCGACTATGAAGTCCGCCACGTCGACGGCAGCGACAAAGACAAGCTGCTGCCCGCCGTCGCGGACGCCGACGCACTGATCGTGCGCAGCGCCACCAAGGTCACCGCCGAGGTCTTCCAGCACGCCAAGGCGCTGCGCGTCGTCGCCCGCGCCGGTGTCGGCCTCGACAACGTCGACGTCGAGGCCGCCACCAAGGCCGGCGTCATGGTCGTCAACGCGCCGACGTCCAACATCGTCACCGCCGCCGAGCACGCCGTCGCGCTGCTGCTCGCGACCGCGCGGAACGTTCCCCAGGGCCACGCCGCGCTCAAGCAGGGCGAGTGGAAGCGGTCCAAGTACACCGGCGTCGAGCTCCAGGGCAAGACCGTCGGCGTCCTCGGCCTCGGCCGCATCGGCGTCCTGGTCGCCCAGCGCCTCGCCGCCTTCGACATGAACGTGATCGCGTTCGACCCGTACGTGCAGGCGGCCCGCGCCGCCCAGCTCGGCGTGAAACTCGTCACGCTGGACGAGCTGCTCCGCGACAGCGACTTCATCACCGTCCACCTGCCGAAGACGCCGGAGACCCTCGGCCTCATCGGCGACCGCGAGCTGCGCCAGGTCAAGCCGACCGTGCGGATCGTCAACGCCGCCCGCGGCGGGATCGTCGACGAGGCCGCGCTGGAGGTCGCCCTCAAGGACGGCCGTGTCGCCGGCGCCGGCGTCGACGTGTTCAGCACCGAGCCGTGCACCGACAGCCCGCTGTTCCAGCACGACAACGTCGTGGTCACCCCGCACCTCGGCGCCAGCACCCACGAGGCGCAGGAGAAGGCGGGCACGCAGGTCGCCCGGTCGGTGCGGCTGGCGATGTCCGGGGAGTTCGTCCCGGACGCGGTGAACGTGCAGGGCGGCGCCGTCGCCGAGGACGTCAAGCCCGGCCTCCCGCTCGCCGAGAAGCTCGGCCGCATCTTCACCGCCCTCGCGGGCGGCGTCCCGGTCCGGCTGGACGTGGTGGTCCGCGGCGAGATCGCCGAGCACGACGTCAAGGTGCTGGAGCTCGCCGCGCTCAAGGGCGTGTTCGTGGACGTGATCGAGGAGGCGGTGACGTTCGTCAACGCCCCGCTGCTGGCCCGCGACCGCGGCGTCGAGGTCACCCTCACCACCAGCGAGGACAGCCCCGACTGGCGCAACGTCGTCCAGGTCCGCGGCACGATGGCCGACGGCACGGTCGTCTCGGTCTCCGGCACGCTCACCGGCCCCAAGCACGCCGAGCGGATCATCGAGATCAACGGCTACGACATGGAGCTCGTCCCGACCGAGCACATGGCCTTCTTCTCCTACGTCGACCGTCCCGGGATCGTCGGCGCGGTCGGCCGGATCCTCGGCGACGAGCAGGTCAACATCGCCAGCATGCAGGTCGGCCGGGACGTCAAGGGCGGCAGGGCGCTGATCGCGCTGACCGTCGACTCGGCGATCGGGCCGCAGCTGGCCGACGCCATCACCCGCGAGGTGGGCGCCGACATGGGAAGGCGTGTCGATCTGTAGTCCCCTCGGCGTCGGGCGCGTCCGTGTGAGGCGCCTCATCCGTACCGCTGCGGGCGGGTATCCGGGCATTGCGGCCGGTGCCCGCCCGCGGCGTCTCGACCGTTCCGCCGTCTCAGTCATTGAGATTTTCCGCCACGGGTCGGGACACCTGGTTTGACGCGGGGTAATCTCGCAGGTGTCATGCGGCGCTTCGTGGTAATCCTTCGCTGCCGCAGCGGGGCCTGATCATCGGCAGGCCGGCACCCGCTGCGGAGGCTCTGCCCGGCCGTGAGTCCGATGTCCGCGCCGGACCGTGCGAACCACGGTTTCCCGGCGGCCCTCTGGCCACCAGCTCAGCGATCGGAGCGAATCATCATGAACGACACCTGGACCAACGCCGCCGCCGACGAGGCCGCGGAAGAAGCGGCCCGCGCCCTGCAGACCGCCCTGGACCGGCGCGCCGACTAGGCGGCCTGCACACTGGACGGTATGGCGCTTGAAGTCGTCCCGGCCGAGGTCGTCCTAGAAGATGTCGCGCGGCTTGGCCCCTACTTCGAGATCGTTGCGGGGGCGGGTGAGGTCGCCGGGGCCGCGTGGCGGCCCTTTCCCGAGGTGGACGCCGGGCGCCTCGCCGAACTGACGGCCGATTACGGTGAGCGGCTTGGCACGGACGAGCGGCGTGTCGCCGCGTCCATCCTGTTCCAGGGGCTCGCGTCGCGGCTGTGGTCGCCGGTCGTCGCGGCGGCGGCGCGGGGGATCGTCCCCGATCTCGCGGGGTTGCGATGGCGGTGGGCGCCGGGGGAACCGATGGCCCTCGGGCTCGCCGAGCCGCGCGGATGGCGTGTCGAGAGTTCGTCCGAGGCCGCCGGTCTCATCCATTCCATGGTCGTGGACGGGCAGCTCAGGCCGTTGCGTGAGGCCATGCTGACCTTTGTCGGTCTCGCGGACGGGCTCGTGTGGGGGAACGCGGCCTCTGCCCTGGCCGGGAGCCTGAACGTCGGGCCCGCCGACTCCGCGCGGGTCGCCATCGTGCGGGAAGTGCTCGCGCGTGAACC
>NZ_SMKK01000083.1 GCF_004348425.1 Actinomadura sp. 7K507 | reverse complement strand
AGCGTCGCCTTCGCTGCGGGGTGAGTCGGGGCCGCAGGCGGGGCAGTCGGGCTGCCTGTCGGCGTCGATGGGGGTGAGGCCGGGGCCGGCCAGGTCGATAAGGGTGTACGGGCGTGGAGGATGCCAGCCGGTAAGGAGATTGAGGGCATCGCCGAGCGCGATGCCCGCGATGACCTGGTTGAGGAAGATCACGCTGGGTGTCGGCTCGTCGGGAGCGTCGCGAAGGTAGCCGACGCTGCGTTTGGCGGTGGTAAGGACTGGGTCGAGTTCCATCGACGCGACCGCCGGGTTGTACCCGGACAGGCAGAGCAGGCACGGACCGCCGGGCATCACGGTCGCGACGTGTCCGGATACGTCGAGTGGGCCGGTTGGGCTCGCGGTGATCTCGGCGCCGGTGTCGATGTAGGGGCGGGCGTATTGCACGGCGAGCGCGTTGAGCGCCCAGCGCGGGGCGTGCCCGTCGACCGCGCCGAAAAGCAGGTCGGCGCAGCGCAGCGACAGCCACACGTCGGTGTCCAGGATGCTGTCCTGCACGGCGTGCACGGGGATGTCCGGATCGATGTGGCCGACGGCGCGTGCTGCGACCTCGGCCTTGGTGGCACCGTCCTGCGCATCGGCGGCTGTGGCGCCGACCAGGCGGTTGAGGTTGGTCGGTTCGACCCGGTCGGGATCCACGACGAGCAGGCGTCCGATACCGAGGTGGGCCAGTCCTTGGACGAGAAGTGAGCCGATCCCGCCGGCGCCGACGACGGCTGCGGTGGTGCTGCCCAGCCGGCATTGCCCGTCCTCGCCGAACGCGCGGACTTGGCGGTCGTGTCTGTTGGTGTCGCGGGTGATGGTCACGGGGTGCACAGTGGGACCTCGCTCAGCGTGTGGTCCAGCAGGACGCAGGCGTCCAGCGGCGCGAGCCGGTGCGGGTGCGGGCACCAGGCACCCGCCAGCCCGCCTGGGCCGAGGACGAGTGAGGCGGCGATGGCCGGCGGGTCGTCGGGCATCGTCTCGGTGAACTCGGTGTGGGTGACGCGCATGTTGTGTTCGTCGTGGCCGGAGAACCAGACCGGCCCGGCGCCGAACGGGTGCGTGTGCACGTCCACCATCGACATCCCGGTCTCGTAGCAGGCGCGCAGTACCTGCCGGGTGAACTCGGGGTCGACTTCGATGCGGACCGGTGACTGCATGTGCAGCGCTGCGTCCGGGACGAGGAGGGCCTGCCGGACGAGCAGGTCCGTCGTGTGGCGGCCCCACGGGTCGGTCCAGCTGCTCGCGCGGGCCAGCAGGTAGGCCATCCGCTCGGATGAGGACGCCAGGAGGTGCTGGGCGGCCGGGCCCCACACACGGGCGGGCAGGCGAAGGACGCAGCGCATCAGTCCGCTGTTCCGAGGTAGGTGCGGATCGCTTCCACGAAGGTGATCAGGGAGTCCTGGCCGGCTCGCCAGCGGCGTTCCGGGTCTTCGAGGCAATACCAGTGGTAGCCCAGGTCGGCGTAGGGGTTGTGGTAATCGCGGAAGTAGTGGCCCGGTGTGACGAGCTGTCCGCCTTTGCGGCGCTGCAGTTTCGCGCTGAGGTAGAACCCGTCGGGCGCGCACTCGGGATAGGCGGCCGGTGGAACGATCAGGACGTTCGCGCGGTCGGGAACCCAGCCGGTGGGCAGCCGGAAGCCGCCGATGAACACGTACGACTCGTCGTCGGCGATCCGCAGGTCGGAGTAGGCCGCCGCGAGCGTTGCCGTCTCCATCCGCAGCCGCGCAGTACGGCGGGTGACGGTCTGGGCCTTGGAGTGCCGGGCGTGGTGGGTGAAGGTAAGCCCTGATGGACGAACCGACAACACCAGCACCCGGAGGGACCATGCGCGGGAACGACAGATGCCCTACACCAAAGGCTCGTAGGTGCTGGATGCGTCGTCGAAAGTGTAGGTCGTCCAGCGGCTCGGCTGGTTGTTCGCGAGTCGTGCGCCCACGGCCAACGAGATGGCCACGGGGCCGTTCAAAAACGCCGAGTAACGGCCTGTGCGTGCGGTGTCGGACAGGCCGGCGTCCGCCCATGCGCGGCAGATCTGCTCCACGCATGCGGTGAACGTCTCGCGATTTTCCAACAGGAACTCTTCCGGGGCCCGGATCAGCAGCAGGTTCCCGAACCCGAACTGCCTGCACGCCTGCCGGACCGGTGCGGTGAAGCGTGCGCCGTGGCCCTGGACGTCGAGCGCCAGTGCAGTCACGGCCGGATCGCCGTCGTCGAAGGTCTCGAGGCCCTCGACCACCAGAGGCGGTGGCGCGGACGATGCCGCCGTCGCGGTGTTGCGCAGGACCGTCGCGGGGAAGAACAAGCCTTGGGACCGCTGCCGCACTGCATGGACGACGATCTCCGACCCGTGGGTGTGCCCGAGCCGCGCCCCGAACCGGAACGCGGCGGGCAACGGCATGGTCGGGACCAGGTCGACCCGGTTGGCCTCGCCCGTTAGCCGTCGTGCCGTGGTCACCGCCGCGGAGGTTTCGTCTGCGAGGGCGTCGACCGCCGCCGCAGTCCATGGAGGCTCGCCGAACCACATGTGCGCCTTTAGGACGAACGTGCAGTGCTCTCGGCTGTAGGTCTCGGCCGCCTCATCGCGTTCGACGGCTTTCACTGCGTTGCGCGGGTCGCCGGCGGTGACCACGACTCCGACCCGTGCCCCGCTGCCGCGGCGACGCTCCAGCCCAACCCCGACCGCGATCAACGCGATGCCCACGACGAAACCGAGCACGAACCACCACCGGCCGTCCGGGTCGGATGTCGCGAACGACTTGACGCTCTCGACAAAGAACCCGGTGCCGGCGCCGCTCCCGACGGCGATCCAGCCCCGCCCGTCAGTGATGATCCTTTTCGCTTTGGACGGACCACCGGTACCGGCGCCGACCACCGAGAGCCGGGGAACGTTCGGCGTGCTGTCGGGGGCCATGCTCGTCCTCTCCGCCTGAAATTGCCCCGCACTGGGGCCGAGCCAAGGTACCGATGGACGAAGCGGTGCCGCCCGGCCTCATGTGGACAGTGCGCCGTGTCGGCTCTAGAGGGTTGGTTGGCTCGGTACTCGTCCATCGGATACTTCAGAGAACCGGCCCCGGAACGAGGACGTCACCGCATGCCGCGCGAGCCCTTCCTGAACCCCTACACATTCGTCCCCGCCTTCCCACGCGACGGGCTGCCGGACCCACTGGCCGACGCCCCGCCCACCGGTCACGACCGCCTCCACCCGGGTCGCTGGACGGGGACGATCAAGGTAAAGCTGACCGTCCGCACGCCGCTGCTGCTGCTGGATACCGCCCGCGCCTCCGTCGCGGAATCCGGCATCGAAGAGCACATGACGTATCCGGTGCTCACGCGGGACGGCCGACCGCACCTGCCCGCGACAACGGTCAAAGGCATGCTGCGGTCGGCGTACGAGGCGGTGACCGGCTCCCGGTTCGGCGTCTTCGCTGGCCACGACGAGCCGGTCGGCTGGCGCCGCATAGCCGACGACGCCCGCATCTTGAATGACGACAACGGCATGCACGCGGTCCGCATCACCTCGGTCGAGGAGGACGCCGACAAGGTTGAAATCGAGTTCTACGAAGTGGCACGGCTGCCCGCCTACACGGTGCCGCCCGCCACCTACCCGTCGCAGGAACCACCCCAGCATGGAGACCACGTGCGTGCGCGGCTGTACAAGCCGCAGATGAAGAACCGCCAGGGGAAATACTTCCGAGGCCCCTGGACCGTCAGCGAGGTGGCTCCCTTCGACGCAGGCCCGCTCCGGCCGGCAGGGCCAGACGAGAGGGTAGTCGAGGGAATCGCCTGCGTGACGGGACGAAACGCGGTCGGCAAAACGCATGAGCGACTCTTCGTCAGCACCAAGGCGCCCAGGCGCATGACGCTGACCGGCGAGTGCACGAGGTGGCGAGCCCTGATGAAGAGCTACCTCGATCAGCACGAGCACGAGATACCGCAGCGCAAGGACGGCAAGAAGCCAGACGAATGGAGGAAGGAAACGATCGGCGAGATCGCGCTGAGCCCCCACATCCACGACAAGGACCGCTCGCGGCTGGAGATGGGGACGCTCTGCTGGGCCAAGCTGGAGCAGGGCGAGGTCGTCGGCCTCTATCCGGTGATGATCCCTCGTGATGTCGGCGGCGTCCCCGCGGACATGCTCCCGCGCAGCCTGCGCCCGGCGCCCTCCATGGGTGAGTTGTCTCCCGCCGACCGCGTGTTCGGATGGGTCGCGTCCGACGGCGCGGGCAACCGTCCGGCCGCTTATCGGGGGCAGCTGCGTATCAAGGACGTCAGCTGCGGGCCCGGAGCCGGCGTGAGGGAGTTCCCTGGCGACGGCCTGCCGCTGTCGATCCTCGGCGAGCCCAAACCGGCCCAAGGCCGCTTCTACCTGTCGGAGTCTCAGGACGAGCCCGACGTCCCACTCCGCGACCGCATGCAGAAGAAGGAGATCTACAACGGCGAAGGGCATGGACTCCGAGGACGCAAGGTCTACTGGCACCACCGCCTCGTCGCAGACGAGAAGGCGTACTGGAAACTGCCCAAGGGGCCTGAGGACCCGACTCAGCGACCTGTCAACGGCAAGGGTTTCCGCGAGTACCGGCGGCCCAGAGAGGCCCGCAAGAGCGACGACTCGAACCCCGTACTGAGCAAGGACGGCCAAGCCTTCGCCACCACCACGGATCAACGAGACAACCAGAACCGCTCCGTCCAGGGCTGGGTCGAACGCGGGACCGTGTTCACGCTCACCGTCGAAGTCCAAAACCTGGACGACATCGAACTTGGCGCGCTGCTGTGGCTGCTGGACCTACCCGAGCACTACTTCCACCGCATCGGCCTGGGTAAGCCGCTGGGCTTCGGCAGCGTCCGGCTCGACCTTGACCCGTCCGGCACGTCCCTGCACCGGAGCGAAGTGTGGCAGGCGTACTACCGGGACCTTTCGGGAAGCCTGCCCGCCCCGAACCCGGAGGACTGGGAAGGCCTCCGCGCAGACTTCGAGGAACTGACCCGGGATATTCCACAACTACACAAAGCCCAGAAAGCGTTCCTCGAAGCGGCCGGCGGGCTCGACCTTCCCGTACGCTACCCCCGCACCCGCCCTAAGACGATGGCCCCCGGCGAAGCCACCCCACCCGACCCTCGCGGCCTGTCCTACGAATGGTTCACTCAGAATGAAAAGATGAAAAGGGATGAGGTCATCCAGGGGCGCTCCCTCCCAGCGCCAAGCGAGGCCGGAAACGACCCTCTGGACACCTACCACGCATGAAGATCACTGAACCGTCAACTCCTTCACCGGGATCTCGTAAATGTTCAGGAGGGCTTGGCGGGTGATGCGGTCGCACATGGCCGGTAATCCACGACTCTGGGGTGTGCCGCCCCGCAGCAATCGCGCAGGTGTAGCGGGCCTGGTGTCACCGCTCGCGAAAGCGCCGCTGGTGCCGTCAGCCTGGAGCCGACCTCACGGATGAACACAGCCGGTGTGACGCCGTCCGCCCCCGCCATGCCGCTGCCCGCGGGCCGCCCGCGAACCAGGCCCCGGTCGCTGGCCAGCCGCTCAACCAGTCGTGCCCGTGGCCTTGTCTCCTCGTTTGTCCTCATGCCCACAACCGATGGATGAACGGCCCCAGGGCCTTTTATGGAATTGTGAGGAGGTTGGCGCACACTCCAAAACCTGCCCTCACCAGCGCAAACACCATCGGGAAGATCATCTTGAGGGTCTCTTTAAGATCGCATACGAGGAGGTTGGCGCATGATCTTGCAAACCCGCAGGTCAGACCCCCATAATCTGAGGTACTGTCGCAGCGCTCAACAAAACCGCATCGGATTGAAACGTTAGCGCCCAGAGCAGCCGCTCCACCAATGACAGTCGCAGCGCTCAACAAAACCGCATCGGATTGAAACTGAGTCCCCGGGGTCCTTGGGCTTGAGGCAGTCCGGTCGCAGCGCTCAACAAAAACCGCATCGGATTGACGCTGGCGGTGCCTATTTCAGATAACGCCGGTTGCGGCGCTCGACAGTTGCCATCGCGCAGGCGCAACTTGGGCACCATGACGCAACGCGCGTGCGTGTGGCCGGGCTGCGCGCTGTACAGCAAATGCGACATGCAGACGCATGGTCGGGATCAGGTCGACCCGGACGGCGTTGGATGTCAGTTGTTCTGCCATCGCCATGGCTTCGATCGTGCGGTTGCCGGGGACCTCGATGTCGTCTTTTCAAGACCCTCCGCGGCTACGAAGGCGCCCCCGAGGTGGCGAACCCTCGCAGGGGCGATGAGGACGTTCAGCAGGGTGCGGCCCGGCAGATGGCGGTGACCAAGTTGCGAACCCTCGCAGGGGCGATGAGGACCACGTGCGGTCCCGCGCTGGGGGTGCGTCTCAGGTTGCGAACCCTCGCAGGGGCGATGAGGACACGGGCACCTACGCCGCGGGGCTCGCACTGCTGGCCCGGTTGCGAACCCTCGCAGGGGCGATGAGGACTCGACGTACTGCTTGGTGGCGGCGTCGGCGGCCAGGTTGCGAACCCTCGCAGGGGCGATGAGGACCGTTCAACAACACGCACGTCACGATCAGCCACGTCGCGTTGCGAACCCTCGCAGGGGCGATGAGGACCGCGGGACCTACCGGTTCCTGTCCGGCCGCCCGCTGTAGTTGCGAACCCTCGCAGGGGCGATGAGGACAGGTCTACCACCTGACCGCCACGGCGTTCCACGTGCCGTTGCGAACCCTCGCAGGGGCGATGAGGACGAGAGCCGGCGCTGCTGGGGCTCCTGGCAGCCAACGTGTTGCGAACCCTCGCAGGGGCGATGAGGACACCCGAACAAGACCTACCGGGTCCAGTTGCCGCACTGGTTGCGAACCCTCGCAGGGGCGATGAGGACCCCACGGTAAAGCGCCAGGTGGGCAGATGGAAGAACAGCTGCCGGAGGCGGAATCTGCAGTGATCCCCCGGTCGTGCTGTCGGCCCCGGCGTGTCGCTGAAACCGCTTGATCAACTTCGCTGGAGGCTCGGGTGACCGAGACGCTGCATGACCGCGGTCAGCGCTCTCCCGCGGTCCCGCAACATCTAACACCTTCGCCGGTGTCGGAGGCCTCGCATCCCCCGCCTTCGCCGTACGTCGTGGCGTCGTGTTGCGAACCCTCGCAGGAGCGATGAGGACATGAGTTGACGCTCGGACAGCCAGGCGGGGTGACCGCGTTGCGAACCCCTCGTAGGGGCGATGAGAGCGAGTCTGTGGACGCGTCCACCAAGAAACTCAACCAGTTGCGACCCCCTGCGGGCGGCGCCCTGGCGGGGCGATCTTGTTGGTCAGCATAGCTCCGCGTAAGGCCGAGGCCACATCCGGACAAGCGCTTCGTGGTTAAGTTTATTGAGATTTCGACACGTGGACGTTGATGATGCGTACTGTCTGACGCCCGGACGGATGGAGAGCCAGGCGAGGTTCACGCTCCCAGGTGGGGCTGACAAGTCCGTCCATCAGTTCTGATCGAGTGCGGTGCCTTAGCTGGCACCGATGGACGAGGAAGGACGGATGCGGTGCGGTTGCGGGTGACTTTCCATACGGGTGCGCGTGAGCTGCCGTGGGACGACGTGTTGGCTCCTGGGCGAGCTCTGTCCTACGCGCTCCTGGAGCGGGGCGCTCCCGAACTGGGGCAGGTGCTTCACAAGTCGGGGTGGGGGCCGCACGCCTTGGTCCCATTCGGCTACGGAGCGCCCATTTTTCCGGCGGCGAAGCGGCGCCGTGGCGTCTACACCACTGATGGCCCAGGGATCGTGGAATTCGGAAGTCCGCTGTATGCAGTAGCGGAGGGGTGGGCGGCCGCGCTGGCATCGACTCCGGTGCTGGCGTGGGGAGCGACCGCGTTCATAGTCGACAAAATCGAGCCGTTGGAGGCTCCGACGTTCTCTTCGGGGAAGGCCGTGTTCCGGACGGTGACGCCAGTGGTGATGAAGAGCTCGGGCCGTGCTGGGTCCGGGGACCGCGCGACCCGGCAGGCGTGGTGTCTCCCTGGTGAGCCGGAGTGGGATGTCTATATGCAGGGCAACCTGCGGCGCAAAGCGGTGACGCTGGGGCTGGATCCGGAGGTGGCGCTGGAGAACGTCGGGTGGGTCGGGCCGAAGCGCTCATTCGCGGTCGGGAGCGGGGTTAAAGGCAAGAAGCCCGGCGCCTGTGTCGAGGTCATGGTGTCCGGTGAGCCGGAAACGCTCTCGGCCCTCCACTCATGGGGGCTGGGGCAGGCCAACAGCACAGGCATGGGCTGGATCGGTGGCTGATTCCATTCCGGGCCCCCCGCCCCTTGGGCAGGCGCGGCGAGACGGCACCTGGATGGGCGACACCGACGATTCCGCCGACCCTCGGTCCGTGGTGTTGACGGCGAGTCCATTGCAGCGTGTGGGCGCGTTCGCGCTGGCCGCCCTCGCCGACGTGGAAGCTCCACGAGACGTTACGGGCGAGACCCTCGTCGACGTCGTCCAATTGTTGACCCGTCACCTCCTGGAGACGGCCCATGTCGCGAAGGCCGCTGATCATGGCGGCTTCTGGCTCGGCGCCAGCTACCTGCTCTGGCCCAACTCGAAGCTGAATCCGACCGCGCGCGGTAAGCAGTCTCCCTCGGAGCGGGAGAAGTTGATCTGTGAATGGCGGGCTTGGCCGGATCATGCCGACTGGCCGGGGGTACCGTGCGCCTATTGCGGACGTTCGGCCTGTGACTGGTACGGGAAGGTCGATATCCCGCTTGGTGCGAGCGTCGCGCATCGCAACACCACGGCGCCGGGCCATGAGGGCACGCCGTTGTGCTTTCCGTGTGTGGCCAGCCTGTGGGCCTTCCCCTATGGGGCGTCATTGTCGGGTGGCAGGGCGGCGCTGATGCATTCTTGGGACGACAATTTCCTGGCGAAGATGACCAGCGCCACCGTCGACCAGACCTTGCAGCAGGCCGCCGCCGGGGCCTCCAAGGGAGCTAAGCCCGGACCGTACGCGCGTGAGTTGTGGGTCCTGCGTGCGGTGCGCGCCTATAGCCGGCGGATCACCTCCGGTGTGGAGTTGATCGTGTTGTCCAACTCCAACAAGGAGCAGCTACTCGCCACCCAGGAGTTGAGCCAGCCGGTGGCGGAATGGCTACGGTCCACCAACAAGATCCCTGACCGCCGCACCGGATACCCGGCCCTTGCCGCGACCCAGGAGACCAAGCAGGTTCCTGGGGAGGCGTTCCTGGCCAAGCGGGCGTTCACGCGTCCCGCCCAGGTCATGGACTTCGCGATCGGCCACGTCCTCGGCCAGATCTCCGCGGCGGTTCTCATCCCTGCCGAGACGACGGTGCTGGCCCCGCTCTTGTACTCCTACTGCCGTGAGGTACTGACCATGGACGACAAGGACGTCGAACGGATCAAGGAACTGGCGGGGCGGCTGGCCGCGCTGCTGGGGCAGGACAGCCGTCCGGGGCCGTTCCGCGACTTCATCCGCGCGAACAGCAAGGGCGGGAACCTGTACGGCTGGTTCCGTTCCAAGGGCGTGGACTGGCTGCTGTTCCCACGCCCCAACGACACTGCGCCGGTGCTGCTTCCGGTCCAGGATTATCGGCTGCTGTTCGAGGACGAGCGGTCCTGGTCCTGGCGGCGGCTGCTGGTCTTCGCGGTGCTGGAGGCTTTGGCCGAGACGGGTTGGGAGCCCAAGGGCTCGCAGGAAGAACTCCAAGAGATCAAGGAACTGGCAGACGCCGTCGGCGGCGGCCAGGAGGAAGGGGCGGAACAGTGACGTTCCTGGTGGGACAGCAGATTCTGGAGATCAAGGCCGGTGCGCCGAACAACGGCCGCGGCGAGGACAACCGCGGCATGGTCAAGCAGTTCGCCGTGGGCCGGGGGGACAAGTACCCGTACGTGTCCGCGCAGGCGAGCCGCCGGTGGTTGCGCGACAGCCTGCCGGCGGGCGAGCCGACCTCGCCGGTGATCCGCAGCGGTGAGGGCAAGAAGCAGCAGGCCTACACCCAGGGCCGTCCCGACCTGTATCTGGACGATGACCTGTTCGGCTACATGATCGCGGTCAAGGCGGACGAGGCGGGGGCGAAGAAGGGCGAGTCGAAGACGTTCATGCGTGACACGGTGCTTGCGACCGGCACCCTGGTCTCGGTCGTACCCAGTAAGCCGGTCATGGATTTCGGCACGATGAGCCGAGACTTCGAGCCCGGAACCCATCCCGTCATCCACGAGCACGAGATGTACACCGCGGATCTGGCCGGCGACCTCCTGTTGGACCTGCCGCGCGCCGGCACTTTCGAGACAGGAGGCAGGACTACCAAGGCGGCGCTGCCCCCGCGTCTGGCGGACGAGGTGGTGGACAAGGGCGGCAGCGAGATCGTGCTGCGCGGCGTGCAGTGCGTGCAGTTGCCGGTCGATGAGCGGCGCCGCCGGGTGGCGGTGCTCTTGCGGACGATGGCCATGGTCAAAGGCGGCGCCAAGCAGTCGGCCCACTACGGTGACCGCACGCCCGGCCTAGTGGTCCTGGCGCCGCTCAAGGGCGGGACCAACCCGTTCACCCGGGTCGTCCGCGAGCGCGAGAAGGCGACGTACTTCGACGCCGACGTGCTGCGTGAGGAGATCGGGGCATGGTTGGACGAGTTGGACGGGCCTGTCCGGATCGGATGGGCGCCCGGTTTCCTCGGAAGCCAGCGCGACCGGGCGGTCAGCGACCTCGCCGACCTGGTCCAAGACGAGAAGCTCATCCTCGGCCACCCGCGGACGGTGCTGAATACCCTGGCCGGCGAGATCGAGGCTGGTGACCACGACTCCTGGTTCGACGACCCGGAGTAACAACGACCGCAGCAATTGATCGGCCCTTCGAGGGTTCGCCGTTCGCACCGCGCCGCCCGTCGCTGAGGAGCACACCATGCCCCAGGCTTTGGAACTGATCGTCACCGCCCCGGTGGTCAGTTTCCGGAATCCTCTCTACGACGGGTTGCAGGTTGGACTTCCATGTCCACCGCCGTCCACCGTCGGCGGACTGCTGGCCGCCGCAGCAGGAGGCTGGGACAAGGTTCCCGAGCACACGCGCTTCGCCATGACTTTCCGCGCCGCTGGCAAAGGCAACGATCTTGAGACGTACCACCCTCTAGCCGGCCCTGGCACCCCGACCAACGCCACTATCAAGGACCGCGAGTTCCTGGCCCACGTGACGCTGACGGTATGGCTCACTGAAGACATCGACCTATGGTCCCGGGCGTTCCGCCGTCCGGTCTGGCCATTGCGGCTCGGCCGTAGCCAGGACCTGGTCTCCACCACCGTCCGCGCCGTCGAGTTGACGACCTCCCGTGGCAGTCAGGGGTGGGCTGTTGTCCCGTTCGACCTATCAGAGGCGGTCGGTACGGCGATGCGTCTGACGACCGTCATCTCTGATGACCGCGCGCGCTTCAAATGGGACAGCTACCGCTACGCCTCGTCCGGTACTCGCACCGAAATCGATACCGGCCTGGCCACCGAGCACGGGCAGGCCATCGCGTTCCTCCCGCCCGTCCATCCGAACCTCTTGGCCACCGTCACCTGAACTCGGAGCCAGCCGTGAAGAAGCTGCGCGCGAAAAGCTCCACCAAGCCGGGGATACCCGGTGAACTACTAACCAGCCACCTGCTCAACACCCTGGAAGCGGTCCGTCTGATCCGTGCACGGATCGGTGACATTCCCGGCACGCCGAGCGGCTTCTGGACCTGGGCAGCGCTTGCTGCGCTCCTGCACGACACGGGAAAACTGCCGGACGGCTTCCAGCGAATGATCGGCAACACCGCCGAAAAGCCGGCCCCTTGGGGCGAACGACACGAAGTGCTTTCCCTCGGATTCGTTCATCTGCTGCTGGCGGACCTGCCCGACGACCAGCGCGGATGGGTCGCTGCTGCGGTCGCGGGACATCACCGCTCGTTCACGTCTGGCCCTGAACCGCCACCCAAGCTGCCCCTGCTCACGCAATATGGCGACGACCAGCCTGAAGACTTCGCCGACAGGTTCACTCCTGCCGACCAAGAACACCTCACCGACCTCATGGGATGGTTGCACGCCACCGGCCAACGGCATCGGTTACCGCTCACCGAGCGTGTACCCCCCGCAGACATCCGGCAACTGACAGACGCTGCCCATCGGCTGTTCCAGGACGTCATGGACCGTTGGGAATGGTCACTCCCGCCCGACGACGACAGCGGGAGAACCGCCGTCCTGCTGCTCGGCGCCGTCACCATGGCTGATCACCTCTCCTCCGCGCACTCCCCACTGGACACCAGACACCCGCTGGACGGAACCTATCCCGCCCGGCTGGCGGAACGACTCGCCTCACAAGGCCACACGCTCCGGCCGCAACAACGCCAAGCCGCAGAGACCACCGGAAACCTCCTGCTCCGGTCATGGACCGGGAGCGGCAAAACCGAAGCCGTCCTCCTCTGGGCGGAAGCTCAAATGGACGACCTCTCCGTCCGCAGCAACGGCACTCCACGCGTCTTCTATTTGCTGCCCTACCTGGCCAGCATCAACGCGATGACCGGCCGTCTCAGCCAAGAACTGAACGCACCCGATCGGATCGGTGTCGCACACTCCAAGGCGGCCTCGTATCATCTCGCACAGTCCCTCGCCGATGGCTGCCCCGGCGACGACACGGACACCGTCGACGCCGCGTCAAAGGCGCATTCCCGTGCGGAGGCAACCAAGAACTTCCGAGAACTGTTGCGCGTCGGCACCCCGTACCAGCTCCTTCGCGGAGCCCTCGCTGGTCCCGTGCATTCCAGCATCCTGACCGACAGCGCCAACTCGGTCTTCATCCTGGACGAACTGCACGCCTACGACGCTCGCCGACTCGGCATGATTCTCGCGATCATCAGCTTCTGGCGCGGCCTCGGCGGACGCACCGCCGTACTCTCGGCAACCCTCCCCACTGCCTTGGCGGACCTGGTGAACGAGACACTCGGCGGACAAACTTCCCTGGTCGAGCCACCGCCGGAGAGCCAGGCGCCGATCCGCCACCGGATCCACATCAGCCAAGCCCATCTCACCGAAGATGCCTCCCTCAACGAGATACGCGAACGACTGGCCGACGGCCAGTCCGTCCTGGTCATCGCCAACAACGTCCGCGACGCGATCACACTTTTCGAGACCCTGCAGCCCTACTGCGTCGAACTCCACGGCGAAGACTCCGCGCATCTACTGCACGCGCGGTACCGCCGTATGGACCGGACCGCGATAGAAGTCGCCCTCCAAGAACGCTTCGCCAGCGGCGGACCCCGTCTGCCGGGCCTGCTGGTCGGAACCCAAGCGCTCGAAGTCTCCCTCGACCTGGATCTCGACGCTTGCCATACCTCAGCGGCGGATCTAGAAGCCCTCGTCCAGCGCTTCGGCAGAGTCAACAGATTGGGCGTCCTCGCCCCCGCTCCGGTCACCGTTCACCAACCCGCGTACAAGCGTCGGCGCGGCGGCGGGGACGACCTGTGGGCCGACGGTGTCTACGAGGCCGAACCCACACGGCACGGCTGGGACATCCTCACCCGCCACGATGGGCAGACCATCAACGAACAAGTCGTCACCGGATGGCTTGACGAGATCTACACCAGCCCGTGGGGCTGCAAATGGGCACAAAGAGTCAACGAACACCGACAGCAATTCGAACGCGCCTTCCTGGAATTCTCCCTACCCTTTGACGACCGCTCCTGCCTTGCTAAAGAATTCGATGATCAGTTCGACGGAATCGAAGCGATACTCGCGGAGGACCGTGACCAATATAAAGTCGCCCTAGAGCGGGGAACCAGCAAGACGACCGGACGCTTGTACGCCGATCAGTACCTCACCCCCCTGCCAGCATGGGGTGCCGGGCTCGGTACTTACGACAAACTACTGAAAGTCCGCATCATCAATGCCGAATATGACCCGCGCCTTGGATTGCAGGCCATCCACCGTGGCACGCAACAGATCTATCAAGCTGGTGAGATAATATGATCGATGCCGACGATGTAGGCGGCGTCCATGTCAAATATCTTTACCATTGTCACCGCCAACTGTGGCTGTACCTTCGTGGAGTTCGTCCGGAGCACATGAGTAGCCTCGTGCAGTTCGGTGAAGCCGTACACGAAACGTCGTACACTCGAAGCACTCCTATCGACTTGGGTGCTGCAAAACTCGACTTCGTCGACGGCCAGCATTGGGTCCACGAAGTGAAGTCTTCAACGAGGCCGACTCCCGCAGACGAAGCCCAGGGTCGCCACTATTGCTTTCGCCTCGAAGAGATCGGCATCGACGCAAAAGGCGCGATCCTGCACTACCCCAAGACTCGCCGGACCCATCGCCACCCCTACACAACCGATGCTGCTCGCCAAGCCCAAACCGACATCCAAGATGTCCTCGCTATCGTCGCAGCCTCTGTCTCTCCCGACCGGCTCGCACGTTCCGCTTGCCGAGGATGCAGCTTCACCGACTACTGCTGGACGGAATGACATGCCCGCCGCCGCACGCACCTACTGGCTCACCAGCCCCTGCCGCATCCGCCGCAAAGACGAATCACTCGTCATCGAACGCGAATCCGCAGGCAAAATTCATATCCCCGTCACCGACGTCCGTGACATAGTCGCCTGTGCTGAAACCGACATCAACACCTCCGTCGTTGCGTTACTAAACCGCCACCGCATAAACGTTCATCTTCTCGGCTATTACGGTGACTATGCAGGATCACTCCTCACTTCCGACACAAGCACGTCCGGAGAGACGGTACTGGCCCAGGCTCGGCTGGCCGAGAACCCCGAAGCAGCACTCCAAGTTGCCCGCAGCATCGTGGACTCCGCTGCCTTCAACGTCCGTCGTGTCATCGACCGAAAGCTGCTCGCGCGCCCATACAACGTCTTGCATAAAAATCTGGAATCTGCGGAAAGTTCCGCTCAACTCATGGGAATCGAGGGCACCTTTCGCCGATCCGCCTGGGACGTCCTTGACACCAAACTTCCTGACTGGCTTCAACTTGGCGGTCGCAGCCGCCGCCCACCAAAGAACGCTGGGAACGCCTTCATCAGTTACGTCAACGGCATCGTCTACGCCCGCACACTGACCGCCTTACGACTGACGCCGCTCCATACCGGTATCGCCTTCCTGCACAGCAGTATGGAACGCCAGCGCCACTCCCTGGCCCTCGACCTATCGGAGATGTTCAAACCGCTGTTCGCTGAACGTCTTCTCCTGCGGATGGCCACACGAAACCAGCTCAAGCAGCACCACTTCGACAGCGAAGCCAACCAAGCCATGCTGAGCGACGGCGGGCGCAAACTCGTCGTTCAGGCCGTCCGCGACGAACTCGCCATCACCGTCGTCCACCGCGCGCTCGGCCGCTCCGTCGCCTATGACGAACTCCTCTACCTCGACGCACTCGCGTTGACACGACGATGCCTGGAAGGCGCCCCGTACAAGCCCTTTCGGATCTGGTGGTGAGGGAGGCTCCGTGCACGTCATCGTCGTCTACGACACCGCAGTCGAACGAAATCCCCGCATCCTGCGGACCTGCCGCAAGTATCTGCATCACGTACAGCGGAGCGTCTTCGAGGGCCAGGTCAGTACCGCCCAACTACGCCGCTTCCAAGCGGAGGTCGAAACCCTTCTGGACCTCAGCTACGACAACGTCATCGTCTACACCTTCCCACCAGGCACAACCCCCATACGCCACGCATGGGGCGCCGCCGAGCCGGCCCCGACCGACGTCTTGTAGCCCGATCCTCTGCAGGGTCCCAATTCGATCAAGAAGATTTCAGCGACACACCGGGGCCAGCTACACGACCGACGGCTCGCTGCAGAAACCATCACCGGATGACCTCTGGCCACATGGTTGACCTGCATCTTTACCGTCGGGTCCTCATCGCCCCTGCGAGGGTTCGCAACGTGGCGACGGCGGCGCGCTGTCGTCCAGGCCGCGCGGAACGCTTCCGGAGTCCTGGTCCGCGTCGTACCTGCTGGACTTCAGCGTTGCGAACTGAGAGTACGGAGCTTGGTGACTGCCTGGTCGTGGGGGAGCAGCTGCACGTTGTGGACGGGGAGGGGCCGGGGGCCGTCAGTGTCGATGAAGTGCGTTGGGCCGTAGGGCCATGCGCCGGACATGATGGCGATGAGGTTGGCGCCGTGCCAGCGTTGCAAGGTCTCGTGGACGACGTCGGCGTCCAGCCCGGGAGTTGCGAACCAGGTGAAGCTCGGGCTCTCAACAGGTGGGTCGTCGTTGGTATTGATTGTGGTGGAGATGCGGTCCTGCAGTTCGATGTGCTCGATGGCGTCTTCGAGGGTTTCCGCCGCATGCAGGTGTGGGCCGAAGCTATCGATCAACGGTTCGTCGAAGGCGCCGACGAACAGTCGGTCGAGATCGGGCTTCGTCGTGATGACCTGCGTAGCGCTGGTGGCGTGAGTGAGCGCTTCGGTGAATGTGGCCCGAAGGAGCCCGTCTGCGCCTGGCCCAATGAGCCCGGCTCCCTCCGGTCCTCCGAAGGCGTGGGCGAGGGGTTTTGCGTCAGTGTTTGCCCTACCGGGCTGGTCGCAGCGGTTGCAGGTCGGTACGGAGATGCTCGTCATCGTGGCTCCCGGTCGGTCGTAGTTCACTGACCACGATGAAACCGGGAATCTGCAGGTCAGCCGGGTGACCGAAACCCATGATGGCGACAAGTGATCAACTCTGGGGCCGCTGCCTCGTGGTTTGGAGCATCGGATCTGCTGTGGTGCCGTGGATCACGGTGGGTGGTGTGGTCGGTGGTGACTTTTGCTCATTGGCGCGAAACACTCACCCGCGAGGTCATGTAACTCTGCCGCCCGGCATCGCTACTCTCTGTGCCTGGAGGTGGTGCAGTGGGTATCGACGCCGAGCAGACGGCGAAGCGGCTGTAGAAGGATGTCGTCTCTAACGAACTGCTGTCGGCGTACGCACAGCTGCTGGCGCAGGACGGGTGTCTGCACGCGGAGGCGTCCGAGGTGCTCGGTGGTGCCGAGCAGGTTGAGGCGGTGATCCATGCGGGGATGGCGCACGTCCAGTCGTCGGGGCCGACGCTGTCGCCGCGGCTGGTGCCCGTCCCGCCGGACATGGCATTGCAGGGCACGCTGGCCGACCTGACGCGTCAGTTGGTCGTCGACCAGGAGCGTCTGCTGGCAGGGCAGCGGCGGATGGCCGAGACGCATCCTTGGGCGAGCCCGGCGGTGGACGAGTCGAACGACCGGCTGGTGCGGATCATCACCGACCGGGAGGAGATCGGCAACGTGTCCCGGGCGCTGATCGGTGCCGCGCGGCATGACTGGATCACGATGGACAACGGGTCCATCGAGCGGCCGATGGACGAGTTGACCGCGGTTCCGCCTCCGCCGTCCTTCGAAGGCCACGTCAGGTGCCGTGCCCTCTACGAGACGAGTTGCGCTGAGCATCCCGTCGGCGTCAAGACCATCGAGATCGCTGTGGAGGCCGGCGAAGAGGCCCGGCTGCTGCCCAGGATCGGCATGAAGATGAAGCTCGCCGACGAGGTGATCGCCATGCTGCCGCTGATCCCGACCGGAATGTCGGGGGCGTTGCTGATCCGGTCGTCGGTCATCGTCGCTGCGCTGCGCGAGTACTTCGAGTTGTTGTGGGAGCGCGCGATTCCTTTCGGTGCTGCCAGCCGCGAAAGCCCGCTGAATCCGCTGCAGCAGCAGATTCTGAGCATGCTCATCGAGGGACTGAGCGACGCGAGCATCGCCAAACGAGCTGGCGTGAGCCTTTCCACGGTGCGTCGTCACTCGGCGACCATCCGGGACAAGCTCGGTTTCGATCACCACTTCGCCGCTGGAGTCGCCGCGGTCCGACGCGGCTGGATCAAGTAACCCAACCCCGAGAGGCAGCCCCGTGCCTGAGTACCGCGACTTTGTTCCCCAGCAAGGTTTCCAGCCCACCTTGGCTCTATCCCCGGACGCCGGCACGGTGGCCTACTCCAGCAACGCTAGCGGACACTTCGACCTGTGGACGATCCAGGTCGCGGGTGGTGAGCCTCGTCAGCTGACCAGGCTCACAGATCAAGCCGTCCGGCAGATCGCGTGGGTGCCGGACGGCAAGAGCCTGGTCTTCACCGCTGACCGTGATGGCGATGAGCAGTACCGCATCTACCGGATCGGGCTGGACGACGAGAGTCCTACCGAAATCAGCTCCGGCCCTGACTGCCAGCGAATATTGGCGACCGTGCCGTTCGACACCGAGGGGCGGCACCTGGTCTATGCGGCCAATGACCGTGACGCGACCGTCCAGGATGTCCTCGTCCGTGACCTGGCCGGTGAGTCGGAACGCCGCGTTACGCCACCGCCTGGAGTGGTTTTTGAGCCGGCAAGGGTCTCGCCGGACGGACGTTGGCTGCTGACCGCTGGGTTCCGGTCCAACACACAGATCGCGACCTACTTGATCGACCTGCATGACCTCGACACCGAGCCAGAATGTCTCACAGCGGCGTACGGAGACGGACTTTTCGAGCCCGGTCCCTGGATGGCCGACTCTTCCGGCTTCTTCCTGCTCACTGACCTGTGGGGAGAGTTCACGGTCGCCGCTCGCTACCGGCTGTCCGATGGCTCCCTCGAACCGTTCGCCCAGCACGACTGGGACGTTGAGGGCATCGAAGCCGTCGATGACACGATCTTGTGGTCGGTCAATGTAGATGGGCGCTCCACACTCCACGCACTGGATGGTGACGCCGTCCTGTCCCTGCCCGACATTCCGCCGGGGGTTGTCAAGGCACTCGCACTGGCGCCCGGTGCCGACCCCGCCGTCGCCCTGATCGACACTGCCATCCGCCCGAGCGAGATCGCCGTCCTGGACCCGGCGGACGGATTCCGGTACCTCACCGATGTCCGCCCACCCGCGCTGCACGTCATCGAGCCCGTCGAGCCGGAGCCCGTCGTCTACCCCGCCTCTGCCGGACGTCGTGTTCATGCTCTGCTCTACCGGCCGCACGGGCCGGGGCCGCATCCGGTGCTGCTGTCGATCCATGGTGGTCCCGAGGCCCAGGAGCGTCCCGCCTACCCACGTTCCGGCCTCTATCAGCATCTGCTTGACCAGGGCATCGCCATCTTCGCGCCCAACATCGCCGGGTCGACCGGTTACGGAGCGACGCACCAGAAGCTCATCTACCGCAACTGGGGCGGCTTCGACCTGGACGACCTTGACCATGCCGCTCGCTACCTGCAATCCATCCCAGACCTCGACGGTGATCGCATCGCTGTCATGGGCGGCTCCTATGGCGGCTTTGCTGCGTTGTCCTGCCTGGCTCGGCTTCCCTACCCGTGGGCTGCCGGTGTGTCCTTGTGCGGCCCTTCGAACCTGGTGACTCTCGCCCGAGAGTGCCCGCCGACCTGGAAGCACTTCGTCTCCACCGTCCTCGGCGACCCGGACCTCGACGCCGAGGCCCTCACGCAACGCTCACCCATCACCTACGCCGACGCCATCACCGCGCCCCTGTTCGTCCTACAAGGCGCCCGCGATCCGCGTGTCCCCCGAGCCGAGTCCGACCAGCTGGTCACCCGTCTGCGCGCCCGAGGTGTCGACGTTCGTTACGAGGTCTTCGAGGACGAAGGGCACGGATTCACCAACCGGAACAACGAACTCCGCGCCTATGAGGAGATCTCACAATTCCTGTGCAGCAACTTGCTTGATGGCAAAGTCTGACCGGACTGCAAGAATTTCGCCAGCATCTGGCAAGATCCAGAAAAGGGCCAGTGGTGTCGAACGTGCCGCACTCTAAGGTGCGAGCGTGTTCAAAGCCCTCTCGCCCCTGGCTCTTTTCCGAGACCCGGAAGCTTCCCCACTGTTCATCGCCCGCCTCGTTTCCAGCGCAGGTGCCGGTTTCGGCCAGATGGCTCTCGCCTGGGGTGTGATGGGCCTTGGATACGGTCCCGGCGGCCTCGCGATCGTGCTGGCCTGCAACTCGATCCCCGCCCTCCTGATCCTCTTCTGCGGAGTGAGCGACTCTGTCGGGAATCTTGGGGCTCGTCGGCGCGTCTCGGGGGATGGTCGATGAGTGATCGACAAACTACCGCGGGTTCATGACGTCGCCCATGTCCCCCGAGGTGGTCACACGTGTCGGTTCGTGCCCGGTCTGGTGTCGAGATCCCAGAGCTGACCGCGCGGGTGGCGCGCGCCAGCAATCCGAGGGGGACCACCGCGATGTGGGTCCGTGAACGCCTCGACGGACTGTGGAGCGATGAGGATTTCGCCGCCTGGTATCCGCGTGACGGGCGCGCGGGCATCTCCCCTGCGCAGCTGGCCACCGTCAGTGTCCTGCAGTTCCTGCACAATCTGTCCGACCGGCAGGCGGCCGAGGCGGTCCGCTGCCGGATCGACTTCAAGTACGCGCTCGGCCTGGAGCTGGAGGACCCCGGCTTTCATCACAGTGTGCTGGGCGACTTCCGTGGCCGGCTCGCGCACGAAGGCCGCGCCGATGCCCTGCTGAACCTGGCGTTGGAGCGGCTGAAGGCGGCGGGGCTGGTGCGTGAGCGTGGACGGCAGCGCACCGATTCCACCCGCATCCTGAGCGCCGCGCGGGTGCTGACTCGCCTGGAGCTGGTCTTGGAGACGGTGCGGGCCGCGGTGGAGGAGGTGGCCCGCACCGCCCCGGAGGTGCTGGACGGGCTGGTCACAGCCGAATGGGGCGAGCGCTACGGGCGGCAGGTGCGGATGTGCAGCCAGCCCAGTCGCCCGGTGTCCCGGCTCACCCAGGCCGGCCTCGACGGTCACGCCCTGCTGACCGCCGTTGGTGCGCAGGCCCCCTGGTGCCGGACGGGCAGGCAGGTACGGGTGTTGCGGCAGGTCCTGGTGCAGCAGTTCTACACCGATGCCGGCGACCGGCTGCGCCCCCGCGATGAGAAGGCCGGCCTGCCACCGGCGGGGCGCCGGATCCAATCGCCCTACGACACCGATGCCCGCTACGTCAGCCGCAACGACACCAAGTGGACCGGCTACCTCGCCCACGTCACCGAGACCTGCGACGACGAGGGCACCAACGTGATCACAGATGTGGCCACCGTGGTCTCGGCAGGTGACATCAAGGCCCTGCCCGGCATCCACCAGCGGCTCGCCCACCGGCGGCTCCTGCCCGCTCAGCACCTGGTCGACGGCGGTTACACCTCGGCCGTCGCCGTCGATGAGGCCGCCCGTGCGCACAACACCGAACTGGTGGGGCCGCTGGCTGCCCGGGGCCCGAACCGGCACCGCAAACAGCAGACCGGTTTCGCCCGCGAAGACTTCGCCATCGACTTCGACCACCGCACCGTGACCTGCCCGAACGGAAAGGTCACCGGCAACCGGGTGCAGGCCCCGGCGATGGCCCCTACCTGGTGGCCCGCTTCCACAAGAATCACTGCGCGCCGTGTCCCGACCGGCCCCGCTGCACCAGCGGAACCTCACCACCAACGATCAACTTCCTGCCCCGGCATCTGCACCAGATCCAGGCCAAGAACCGCGCCGACCAGCACGATCCCGCCTGGCTGCGCCTCTACCACTCCCGCTCAGGCGTCGAGGGCACCGTCAACGAGATCGTCAACGGCCACCGAATGCGCCGCTGCCGCTACCACCAAACCGCCAAGGTCCACCTCCAGCATGTCCTGACCGCGATCGCGATCAACATCCAACGCCTCAGCGAACAGGACCCGGAAACCTCCACCTACCGGCCCCGCCCGCCAACCGCGTTCCAGCAATACCTCCAGCAACGCGAACTCCCCCGGCCGATGTGGTGGCGCCAGGGCAAGTGATCACACATCCCCAAGATTCCCGACAGAGTCGCTCCGTCTTCTGACCGAGTGTGGCAATCAACCCTTTATCCCGCGGACCGGCCGCTAACGTAATTATCTGGATACTAGCTAGAGGGGTGTCACCTGGACGGTGTCCCGGTTGCGGCCAGCAGGCCAGCCGGAGTCCGGAACGAGCCATCAACGTACGCAACAGTCGACCCGACTGGCGGGAGCGAGTATGCGGCAACGGCGAGCCGGTTGGTACGGACTGTTAGCGGTGAGCGGAGCGTTACTGGTCGCGGCCCCCACGCTACTGACCATCGCCAATGTCAAGGACTGGCGCGCATTAGTTGCTGCAGCGACGATCGGCCCCATCGCGGCACTGTTCGCCTGGGTGGGCAGGGAGCGGTTCACAGCACTGGCGCAACATCGCGACGAGCAGGCCAAGCAGTTGGCCATGGGAACCTTTACTCCCGGTGGGAGGCTTCCCCGAGTCAAGGAGATCACTGACCCGATCGCGGTCGGAGTGCATCCCGCGCCGTTGAGGGAACCCAGAGAAGACGCTGATCCACTCAGCCGCGATCGGGTACCGGTATACGTGCCACGCGATATCGACCTCCGACTCCGAGACGTGCTGAACCACCCCGGCTTCCTGCTACTGGTCGGTGATTCCACAGCGGGCAAAACAAGGGCCGCCTACGAGGCCATGAGAGCGATCTTGCCGGACCATACATTTATCTCCCCCGAAGGCAGAGATGGACTATCCGTGGCCATTGAGGTCGCTGCAAAGATCCGGCGATGCGTACTGTGGTTGAACGACCTGGAGCATTATCTGGGTTCCGATGGACTCACCCGCAAGGCGGTCACGGAACTGCTCGCCGGGAACAAGCATCACAGAATTATTCTGGCAACTCTCCGCACGGCGGAAGAGAGTCGCCTTACCGGCGCCGAGACCGCTCCGGGAGAGGAAGGACGTCAACTCCAATATGACACCCAAGCGGTGCTCGATCAGTCCGATCGCATTTTTCTTGAACGAAACTTCACAAGCTCTGAGCGGGGTAGAGCTCGAAAAATAGCCAAGGAAGATCCACGAATAGACGATGCTCTTGTTCACTCTGGCAACTATGGGCTCGCCGAGTATCTAGCCTGCGGCCCAGAACTGTTGAGAGAATGGGAGAACGCCTGGGCGCGCGGTACTCATCCACGCGGAGCCGCGCTGATCGCGGCCGCCATCGGCTGCCGCCGGGCTGGTTACACCAGCCCGCTCCCCCGGGCTCTTCTCAGCGACTTGCACGTCGGCTATCTCAGCGAGCGGGGGGGAGCACGCCTTCGACCCGAACCCGAAGATCGAGCATGGGAATGGGCCACTTACCTACGTCCTTCGGGTAATGCCCTGCTGCATCCCGTCGGAAATGACACCTTCGAGGTTTTTGACTACCTCATCGACGTCGTCCAACGGCGTACGCCCGCCGGACACTACGTTCCAGAACGCACTCTCATCACTGTTTTGGCTTTTGCGAGCCCAGCCGACAGCCTGAGCATCGCGGGTGCAGCCTACTCCCAAGGGCGCTACCAACTAGCAGAACACGCCCTACGCCAGGCCACCGAACACGATCGTCATAGGCCCGATCATCCCGATGCCCTTGCTCGACACAGCAACCTCGCCGCCTTGCTGCGCCGACTCGGGCGGTTGGAAGAGGCCGAACAAGAGGCGCGGGCCGTGCTGAACGGCCGCATCCGAGTATTCGGGCCCGAACATCCTCACACTCTTGCCAGCCGCAGCATCCTTGTCACCGTCCTGCGCGATCTGGGGCGCCTTGAGGAAGCCGAGGAAGAAGGGCGGAGAGCGCTGAACGGCCGCATCCGGGTCCTAGGAGACCAACACCGCTCCTCCCTAGCCAGCCGCTGTATTCTCGCCACAGTGCTGGGTGAAATGGGCCGGCTGGAGGAAGCCAGACAAGAAGGGGAGTCGGCACTTAACGGCCGCATCCGAGTACTCGGGGCCGAACACCCCTACACCCTGGCCAGTCGCAGCAACCTTGCCGTAATACTGAGTGAACTTGGCAAACTGGAGGAGGCCGAGCAAGAAGGACGAGCCGCGCTCAACGGACGCCTCCAAATCCTTGGTCCCGAGCACCCGGACACCCTCGCCAGCCGCAGTACGCTCTCCGTCGTACTGCATCGACTGGGGAGGCTGGAAGAAGCGGAGGAAGAGGGACGAACCGTGCTGGAAAGCCGCACCCGGGTCCTTGGCGTCTACCACCCCGACACTCTGGCTAGCCAGGCCCAACTCGGCCTCGTCCTCAACGATCTGGACCAACCCGACTCATGATCTCATTCCGGCAGGACGGTCGGCAGGTTCGACTGGCTACCCACGCATAGCCATATAAGGGCCGCCCTGACCTTCGCGGATGCTCAAACCAGCGAAGCGACCCCAGCAAAAGTGACCCAGAACGTCCTACGAAACGGCCGCAAGCCAGCGGTACTTACAGCCGCAAAGCAGCAGACGGAATACGTAACACACGGTCGGCGGCATGAGCGGGCATGTGAGTGAGCCCCGGTCGCGGGGGCCTGTGCGGTTTCTCGCGCTTGCGGCGCATCCCCGCCGTCGTGGTCGGGGCTGGCGGCGGGAGCAGTGCCCCAACGCCTGTCACTGCTAATCAGGCGCCGGTATCGCGGAGCCCACATCGGGACGCCCGAGAATGAGGATCACAGTGCTGCAGACCCGTCGCACGTGTGCGAGGAACCAGTGGAAATGGGCAACATCGGTGGACTGTTCATCGGGTGCGTGCAGCAGCGCGAACAGGAGCAGACGCATTGAGGGCCAGAAAAGCGAGCCGTTCCAACGGCGTGGCCCCGCCCAGAACTTCGGCGACTTCTGGGGGAGATTGGTGGGGCGTCGCGGCCTGGCAACCCAGCCATGACACGAAGGCCTCGATCTTGAGCTGCTCCAGGCGCTCTTTCGACAGCCCGCCTCGACCGGCCCTCTGAGCCCCCGTGGTCCCGATCCCCATAGCGCGGCCAATGGCCTCCCATGTCAGGCCGCGTGCCCGCGCCTCGGCTAGAAGATCCTTCCGGATGACGCCCATGATCGCTTCCAGGTCTTTCGCGGCACGGATGTACCGCAGTGCGTGATCCGTATCGGACACTTCCATGTCAGGCGGATTCATACCGCTATCGAAGGTCTTAACCAGCTGGACGATCGCACGCCGGGCCTCGAACACGTGGCGTCGTCGGAGAACGGCCACGCATCCGATGTGCAGGGGGTGCCCCTCCAATGGGGGCTCTGCCATTCATTCACCCGAGCCACGTTAGAGGTATCCGCGTTTCCCTGTGAGCCCTTCCGATCCACTGCTAGTGGAACCGGTCACCCGCAGTGGACACGAGCCGCTAGGCCTACGGCTGCGCGCCATGCTCCCATGTGCGGCATGGCATCCAGCACCCTGAGCCTCGCACTGGTCACACTGGCCCTGACCGCTCGGGCAACGGCACCCGTGGTTCGGGAAGTGCGTAACTGTCTACTTGTGTGGCTCGCACTACGTGGCACCAGTCCCAACCAACGCCCGGAACTCATCAAGGCTCTTCCGCCATTGGACCATCGCCCTCCGCCCGCAGTGGGCCCAGTGGCAGCCCGCCGGGAGCAATCCCGCGGGACTTCCCGGGCCAGGCCGACGTTCGCGCAGAAAACGCAGACCGGCCGGGCCCGAGACGATGCTGTGCCCGAGAACGAATGAGTTTCGGGGTGTTCAAGGTGATGGCTGACGATCCCGACCGGGCCGGCTCCATGGCGCACTGACCAGCAAAGGTAATCGCGTGGACCGTTAGAGTCCGTGGCCAGCCCCCACCGCACAGGCCCGCCGCCTTCAAGCGTCCCAAGTAGTTTGAACAGAACGAGGTCGCGCGGGACATATCTCCAGGAACTGTCGGGCGGCCAGGTCGGCCAGAAGACTCGCAGGTACATCGCGCTCACCGAGTATGAGGACGCGCGTCGGGCCGGCCCACGGTGATCTCGAGTGGCGCGAGTGGATCGTTGCAGCACTGGCAGGCGCGTTCCGGGACCGAAGCGGATGATCTGAATGCAGGAGTCACCCGACACGATGTGTTCGTATGAAGTCGTGCAGTCAACGTTCGCTCGTCGGCTACTTGTTTCATTGCCTCAGGACCGGTGCTCGGCCAGGCTCGGTCCAGGCGCCCGGGCCGTCGCTCTCACATCGGCTGCCCACGCTGGTCGTGTGGCTCTCTTTTGGCCTGCGCGGTCCGGGCGTCGCCCAGGGCGGGGAGAGGCTCAAGAGGGGTTTGCTCTGCTCGAAGTAGCGGTGCCCTCCCGGCTCGACAACCCAGGTGATGGATCGAGCATCGGAGGACGCGCATGGACCCAGTGGTGTTTGGCATGGACCCGCACAAGCGCTCCGCCACGATCGAGGTGATGGCCGCCGACGAGACCGTCCTGGGCGGCGGACGCTACGGCACCGACCGCGCGGCTACACCGCGATGCTGCGCTACGCCCGGCAGTGGCCGGACCGGGTGTGGGCCGTCGAAGGCTGCAACGGCATCGGCCGGCACATCGCCAACCGGCTGCTGGCCGATGGCGAACAGGTCCTGGACGTCCCGGCGAAGCTGTCGGCACGGGCACGGGTGTTCGCCACCGGGCAAGGCCGCAAGACCGACGCCACCGACGCGCACTCGGTCGCCCTGGTCGGCACCCGGATGGCCAGCCTTCGACCCGTGGTCAACGACGAGCAGCTCGCGCTGCTGCGGATCCTGGTGGACCGCCGCCGGTCCCTCGGCGATGACCACACCCGGATGGTCGCCCAGCTGCACCAGCTACTGCTGGAGCTCATCCCCGGCGGGGCCAAGAAGAGTCTGTCGGCCGCCCAGGCCAAGGCCCTGCTCGCCAAGGTGCGGCCTCGTGACGCGGCGGGCAAGGCGCGACGCAGGGTCGCCGCGGAACTGATCAGCGATCTGGAACGCATCTACCGGCGTTCCAAAGAGGCCGACAAGGAGCTCAAGGAACTGGTCGCCTCCACCGGCACCACCCTGATGGACCTGCACGGCACCGGCCCGTCCGGCGCCGCCCGCCTGCTGGTCGAGGTCGGCGACATCACCCGGTTCCCCGACCGGGCGCACTTCGCCTCCTGGAACGGCACCGCGCCCATCGACGCCTCCTCCGGCGACCAAGTCCGGCACCGGCTGTCGCGGGCAGGCAACCGGCAGATCAACCGGGTGCTGCACATCATGGCCACCGTGCAGCTCCGCAACCCCACCGAAGGGCGCGCCTACTTCGACCGCAAGACAGCCTCGGGCAAGACCTCGATGGAAGCGATGCGGGCCCTCAAACGCCGCCTGTCCGACATCGTCTACCGGCGCATGCTCGACGACGCCCTCGGCCAGGCGGTGACGGGCCCGGGAGGACACCGGGGAGCGACTACTGAATCCAGCGCGGCCGGCTCACATCCCCATACCGGCACTTCGGACAAGTCACTTCCCGGACCCGCCACCACCCACCCTACGACCACCCTCAGCACGGCCCCTTGACACAGAGGGGAGCCATGAGAGTGGATCTCCCAGCGCTTCGAAGCCCTCAGCGAACGCTACGACGTCGTCCGTAAGGCACTTCGGGGAGGACAGGCCCATCGAGCGCATCGCTCGGCGGCACCGGATCAGCCTGCGCGCGGCCAAGGTCGCCATCGACGGCGGCCAGCTACCGCGGATCCGGTTCCACGACCTTCGCCACGGCGCGGCGACGCTGAGCTTGCTCGGCAAGGTCGACTGAAGGTGATCAGCGCGACGCTCGGTCATCGTTCACGGCCGATACCTACGCCTCCGTCCTGCCCGAAGTGGCCAAGGCCGCTGCCGAAGCGGTGGCCGCCGTGGTGCCGCTCCGACGCGATGGCCACACCATGGCCACACCAGACACCAAAAACGCCCCCGCCGAGGATGGTAGTCCTCAGCGGAGGCGCTGGTCAGAGGCGGAGGATCGGGGATTTGAACCCCGGATGGGCTTGCACCCAAACCGCATTAGCAGTGCGGCGCCATAGACCGGACTAGGCGAATCCTCCAGTAGCCGTCAGGCCCAGACAGGCTACCGGTTCGGCTCGTCTACCGGCAAAGTCTGGCCCGTGGGTCCAAGCAGCATAGTCCGTGACGCCGCTGCTATGCGAAGACAATCAGCCGGATGTCCGCTCCTGGTGCCGCAAAGAGCAAGCCGCCGCGATCCGTGAGGCGGGGCACGGCAGGCTTCAGCCAGGCCGTTCGCGCCGCCGTATGGCAGCGGCGTCAGGCTGGTGCGGGTTCGTGCTGCCGGAGCTCACCCATCGCAGCCGGATGTTCGTGCATGCTGGTGTCGCGGGGTCCCTGTGAGTACGGGCGGACGAAGACCGACCTTGCAGGGTCGCTCCTGGCTCGATCACTCTTGCGGCGTACGCTCAACGCAGCGAGCGCTGTGACGGACGTCATAGTGACCTCCCGCGTCCAGGCCAATCGATTCGCGATCGGGTCTGTGGAGCCGGTACAGTAAACCCGGCAGGCACCCGTAGCTCAACGGATAGAGCATCTGACTACGGATCAGAAGGTTAGGGGTTCGAATCCCTTCGGGTGCGCTCAGCTCAAGCCCTCTTCCGATGATGGGAGAGGGCTTTTGTGTGCGCCATGGGAGCCACGAGGCCAGAAGAGGGCGCCGCTCAGCGCCTCAGCCGCCGCCCGCGTGTCGTCGACGGGTAGATGTCCATAGACGTCTTTGGTGATCGCGATGGACGTGTGCCGAGGATCTCGGAGACGACGCGCAACGGCGTCCCTTGAGCCAGTATCAGCGAAGCGCCCGAGTGCCGCAGCTCATGTGGATGCCAGTGACCGCACCCCTGAGGAATTCTCAAGACCTGTGGATCAGGTCAACGTGGCTGGTCTGGCTGATGCAGTCGGCGGTCTGCTGTGGTGCGAACTCGGCGGGTTCGTCCCTGCTCAGCGAGCAGGCTGAGGGCGTGGCGTGAGGTGATGAGCTGTGACGACGCGGCCGTGCGCTGGAGCCAGTCGGTAGCTGTGGTGAGCTCTTGGGCGGTCCATGGTTCGTCCAGCGCGATCGTTCTGAGCAGGGTCCACTCGTGCAGACGGCGGATGAGGAAGGGGCGGTCTGTGATCGCTGTGGCCAGGGCCTGGGCCCAGGTGGTGAATGCCGGGTCGGTGAGCAGTTGGGCTGCGCGGCGTTCCAGGTGGTGGTTGACTGCCGCCTCGGCCATCGTTGCGTCCTGGTCGCGTAGGACGGTGGTCACCAGTTGGGTCTCGTCGGTTTCGGTGACTTCTTCCAGGAGTTGGAGGTAGCGGCGGTAGCGGCGGTGCTCGTCGGGCTCTTGGTCGATGTGCGGGCTGGTCATGCCGCGATCCCGTCCGGCCGCTCGACGAGCTTGCCTTCCTTGGACTGCGCGTCGGAACGGACGAGGGCGACCAGATGGGGTGCGTTGACGGCGCGCCACCGGGCTTGGGCGGACTCGATGAGCTTGAACGCCATGGCCAGGCCGGCGGTCCGGGAGCCGGGCCCCTTGGTGACCTTGGTGCGGTGTCGGACGGTCGCGAACGTCGACTCGATCGGGTTCGTGGTCCGCAGATGCTGCCAGTGCTCGGCGGGATGGTCGTAGAACGAGAGCAGTTCGTCGAGGTCATCGCTGATCTTGGCGAGGTCCTTGGGATGCTTGATGCCGTAGGCGGCCTCGAACTCCTTCACCGCGCGCAGGGCGTGGGTTCTGTCCTGGGCGTTCCGTATCTCCGCTAGCTGCTTCTTCGCGCCGGGGTGCGCCGACCTCGGCAACGCGCCGAGCACGTTCATCTTTGGGTCTTGGCCTGCGGAAACACCTCCGCGAGCGCGTTCCAGAAGCCCAGTGCGCCGTCGCCGGCCGCGAGCACGGGGGCGCCCCTCCCGCGCCGCTTGCGGTCGCGGAGCAAGTCGGCCCATGACTCGGTCGACTCCCGGTAGCCGTCGGCCGGCGCGATGAGTTCCTTGCGGCCGTCGGCACGGACTCCGATCATGACGAGCAGGCAGAGTTTGTGTTCCTCAAGCCGGATGTTGACGTGGATCCCGTCGGCCCACAGGTAGACGTGGTCGACCCCGGCGAGATCACGGGCGGCGAACGTCCGCTGCTCGGCCTTCCGCTGCTCGGTCGGCTTGGCGATGACCGGCGCCGACAACCCGGCTGAACTGCCGAGGAACTGGCCGAGGGCGGGCACGAAGTCGCCCGTCGGCAGGCCGTGCAGGTAGACCAGCGGCAGCACCTTGCTGACCTTCGGGGTCTTGCGGCACCACGGCGGCAGGATCGCCGAGGAGAACCGCTGCCGCTCCCCGGTCTCGGGGTCGACGCGCTTGTCGTTGACCCGCGGCGCCCGCACCTCGATCGCACCCGCCGAGGTCAGGACCTCACGCGGCTGGTGCGAGCCGTTCCGCACGACCGGGCGACGGCCCCGCTCGTTTCGCTCCTCGGCGAACCGGGCGATGTAGGCCTCGACCTCGGCCTGCAGAGCTTCAGCGAGTATCCGGCGGGCCCCCTCCCGTACGATCTCATCGATCAGCGACGAAGGTCCGCCAGCGTCGCCGCCGTGGTCTCGGCCGGACGGGTCAGGAACCACGGTGAGCATCGGGTGTGCCTTCCCGACCGACGTTGGCGCCTCGGTCATGCTTGAGATGAGTCGTGATCTGCGGGAAGCTACACCCCCTTCCCGTAGATCCACAGGTCTCAAGCATTGCTCCACACCCTGGGGTTGAGCACCTGGAGTGTTGGGGCGTGGCGTGTACCGTTCGACCCGCCTAGAGATCGGTGAGGCGCTGGAACTGTTCGACCTCACGGGCCATGCGGACATGCGCCGTTGTCGCTGTCGACCTAGTTTTCGCTGGCGACGGGGCTGGGCTGTCCGAGTCGGCTGCTCCTGCTGGACGAGCCGGAACGCGGCCTCGGCCCGGTGTTCCGTGGACGGCGGGCGTCGATCCTGGACGGCAGCGCCGCCGAGGGCGGCACCGTGGTGATTGCGACGCACGATCTGGAAGTCGCCTGTAGCGTCCGCCGAGTTGCTCTGGAGCTTGCGTGATCGGCGTGTCGCGGGCGGCAAGTGCTGGGCGGATCTCTACACCTTCTGGCCGGGTTGATCATCCTGAGGTGCTCTGGCAGCTTGCCCAGGCTGCGGTCTCGGCCTCGGCGGCCATCGCTTGGGTTGAGTGGCGCAGGCGGGCACGCCGCCCGCGTTGGATGTGCGCCTCCCTGGGCTCCGCCGCGACCGCCGGAGCGGCGGCGCTGCTTCGGGCAGCTTTGCTCGGCTGCGCGGCGGCGTTGCTGGGGCTGGACGCCCCGCCGTCCGCGGCCGCCGCATAACTTGGGGCTCGGGACCTGACCGCCTTCCTCATCACCGTGCGATGCTGACCCGCGCGTCGGGTGAACGGTTGCCAGGCCTCTTCCCGGGGCGGACGATCTTGGAAGTGGCAGACGGGCCCGGATGAGCTCTGGGCCCGTATAGGTGGGCTTGTGTAGGAGCGTCCGGACGCGGGTGATCTCTGGGGGGCTTCGGGGAGGGGCCGGAGGTCTTCCGGGGGCGCGTGCATCGCGGAGATGGGCGCTGGGATTGGCCTGGGTGGGTGTGGGGTCAGTGTTGGCGGGGCCTGGTGTCGGGGATGAGGTGTTTGAGGACGGGTTCGCCGACGTTCAGGACCGTCCGGCCGAGCATGCTGTTGGCCAGCCCCGCGGCGGACGCGTACCAGGCGCAGATGGCGGTCAGGACGCCCAGGTAGCCGCCGATCTTGATGGTGATCTCGCTGGTGGCGAGGTTGCCGATGAGCAGGATGATCAGCGTGGCCTCCAGGGTCAGGAAGACGGCGAGGACGGCTTGGTTGATCTGTGTGCTCCACAGCAGCATGTACGCGTTGAAGATCGCGAACGCGAGCAGGATCCAGCCGATGTCGTTGGCCTGCTGTGCGGGGTTCGTGGCGCCGGCGAGCAGTACGACGTAGAGGCCGAGGCCGAGCCAGAAGCCTCCGAAGGACGAGAAGGCCGTGGCCCAGAAGACGTTCCTGTTGCGGAACTCCCACATGCCCGCGAGCAGTTGGACGAGGCCGCCGTAGGCGAGGGCGTAGCCCAGCCAGGCGTCGGTGCCGTTGGTCCAGCCGGCGTTCTTGGCGGAGAAGAGGAACATGGTCACGGCCAGGGCCGCCAGGCCCAGAGGGACGGGGTCCGCGACTGTGGGTTGTGTCCGGGATTCTTGCTCGACCTGAGACATGGTGCCTCCTAGGTGTGGCAATTCGACCGTAAGTCTGCCCCGGTTTATGGATGTTTCCCGCTATCGGCCCAGTTTTGAACGGAATTGACGGAGTGCGGGAGGGGATCCGGACGGGCGGCCCCTGGGACGGTGCCGGGAAGACCTCGGCACAGCCGCCGTGAGCTGCGGCTATGGCGGCGATGGTCGGGAGGTCGAGACCCGTGCCGGTGGTGCTGTGCTCGGTTCGGTGGAAGCGTCGGTCACTTCGATAATGCCTGGTTTGAGGTGAATGATCGCCGAGGTTCTGGGAGGTGTATGGGCGTGGACATTGGCCAGAAGATTTGCGAAAACCTGGCGTATTCGTGATTCGTCCACTGTTGTCAGCAGCGTGTCGGGGGCGTCGAGCCTGAGTGGACGGTCCGGGTCGGCGGGGACCGGCTGTGGGGGTGCGCAGCTCGTGCGGGGGGTGGTCTGCGGCTGGGCTAGTCGGTTGAGGTGAGGGTTTCCAGGACTTGGTCTCCGTATTTGGCGAGTTTGTTCTCGCCTACGCCGTTCACGTGGCCGAGTTCGGTGAGGGACGTGGGGAGGGCGGTGGCGATCTCGCGGAGGGTGGCGTCGTGGAAGATGACGTAGGCGGGGACGCCCTGTTCCTTGGCGGTGGCGGCGCGCCAGGCGCGGAGGCGTTCGAAGATCGGCATGGCCTCGCCGGGCAGGTCCACGGGGGCCTTGCGCTCCTTGGCGGCCTTCGCCGCCTTTGAGGTGGGGCGTTCCGGCTCGCGGCGCATCATGACCTTGCGGTCGCCGCGCAGGACGCCGGCGCTCGCGTCGGTCTGGAGCAGCGTGCCGTGGTTGCTCTCGACGGCGATCAGGCCCTGGGCGAGGAGTTGGCGGACGACGCCGCGCCATTCGGTCTCGCGTAGTTCGGTGCCGACCCCGAAGGGCTTCAGGGAGTCGTGGTCGAACTGGATGACCTTGGCGTTCTTCTTGCCGAGCAGGATGTCGATGATGTGCCCGGCGCCGAACTTCTGGCGGCGTTCCCGGTCGAGCCGGACGATCACCGACAGGACCTTCTGGGCGGGGACGGTCGCGTCCCACGTCTCGGGCGGCGTCAGGCACGTGTCGCAGTTGCCGCACGGCTCGCCGGACTGGCCGAAGTAGTTCAGGAGCTGGACGCGGCGGCACTCGACCGTCTCGCAGAGGGCGAGCATGGAGTCGAGGTGCATGGCCTGGCGGCGGCGGAACGCGGCGTCGCCCTCGCCGCCGTCGATCATCTTGCGCAGGTTGACGACGTCTTGCAGGCCGTAGGCGAGCCAGGCGGTCGACGGGAGGCCGTCACGCCCGGCGCGTCCCGTCTCCTGGTAGTAGCCCTCGACGGACTTGGGCAGGTCCAGGTGGGCGACGAAGCGGACGTCGGGTTTGTCGATGCCCATGCCGAACGCGATCGTCGCGACGATGACCATGCCGTCCTCGCGCAGGAAGCGCGCCTGGTTCGTTGCGCGCGTCCGCGCGTCCAGGCCGGCGTGGTAGGGGAGGGCCTCGATGCCGTTCTCGGTGAGGAACGCGGCGTGCTTCTCCACCGAGTTGCGGGACAGGCAGTAGACGATGCCGGCGTCGCCCTTGTGCTCGGTCTGGAGCAGGCCCAGGAGTTGGCGCTTGGCCTCGGTCTTCGGCTCGATCCGGTACTGGATGTTGGGTCGGTCGAAGCTCGCGACGAAGTGTTCGGCTCGCTCGAGCTGGAGGCGGGAAGCGATCTCGCCCCGGGTCGCCTCGGTGGCGGTCGCGGTGAGGGCGATGCGCGGGATGTCGGGCCAGCGTTCGTGCAGGCCGGACAGCATCAGGTAGTCGGGACGGAAGTCGTGCCCCCACTGCGACACGCAGTGCGCCTCGTCGATCGCGAAGAGCGAGACCGTGCCGCGGTCGAGCAGTTCGACGGTCGAGCCGAGCTTCAGCCGTTCGGGCGCCAGGTAGAGCAGGTCGAGTTCGCCGGCGACGAACTGCGCTTCGACGACGCGGCGTTCGTCGAAGTCCTGGGTGGAGTTGAGGAAGCCCGCCTGGACGCCGAGCGCCCGCAGCGCGTCCACCTGGTCCTGCATGAGGGCGATGAGCGGCGAGATGACGATCCCGGTGCCCTTCCGGACGAGGGCCGGGATCTGGTAGCACAGCGACTTGCCGCCGCCGGTCGGCATCAGGACGAGGGCGTCCCCGCCGGCCACCACGTGCTCGATGATCTGCCGCTGGCCGTCCCGGAACGCGTCGTACCCGAACACGCGCCGCAGGGTGTCGAGAGTCTCCGGGATCTCGGGGGAAGCCATCGGCCCATACTATGAGCGCCCGCCGACGCCCGCCCCCGAGAACCCTCACCTGTGGATAACCTCCACCAGCTCCGGGGTCACCTCGTCCAGGCCGCCGGCGACGTGCGCGGCCAGGTCCAGCGCGTCGGACGCGGGCGGATGCGCCGGACGAGGGATGGCGATCACCGTCATCCCGGCGGCGTGCGCCGAGCGGAGCCCGTTGCTCGAATCCTCGATGGCGACGCAGGCGCTGCCCGGAACGTCCAGCTGGGCGGCCACGGTGAGGTACCCGTCCGGTTCGGGCTTGCCGCGGTCGACCTCCTCGGTGGACACGGTGGCGCGGAACAGGCCGTCCACCCCGAGCTTGCCGAGCACGACGTCGATGAGGGCGCGCGGGGACGAGCTGGCGAGGCCGAGCGGCCGGTACTCGGCCATCCGGTGCACGACGGTCTCGGCCCCCGGCAGCAGCGGCAGCCCGGACGCGTACCGCTGGAGCATCTGGTCGATCACCTCGTAGGCGACCTGGTCCGGCGTGACGCCGTCGATGAGGTCGGTGGCGAGGTAGCGCGCCCACTCGTCGGTGCTCATGCCCATGAGGCGTTCCTGGGTGTCGGGCAGCCAGCGTCCGCCGCGGTCCGCGACGTAGGCGCGCCGCACCTCCTCCCACACGGGTTCGGAGTCGATCAGGACGCCGTCCAGGTCGAACACGATGGCCTGCACGGGCATTGGTTCCTCCACGGGGTCTCGGCGCATCCCTCCCGGCAACGTTCATTACCCGGTGCTGTCGAGAGGGAACCTTGCGCATCGGTTCGGACGAATGCCCTCTGACCTGTATTTATCCGACGAATACGACATGATCCAGTTTCGGTCTGGCATGGTGGTGATCCTCCGCCCCCACTCCGGAGTCACTGCAGAGGAGATCTGCCCATGATGTTCCTCGGTTTTCTGCTGGTCGCGGCCGGTATCGCCGCCGGTGCCGGCGTCGTCCTCCACAACACCGCGGCCGCGGACCTCGTCGTCTTCGGTCAGGCCGTCCCCGGCGTGAGCGAGCAATGGCAGGTCTTCCTCGCCGGCGCGGCCGTGGCCCTCGTCTTCTTCACCGGGATGACGCTCACCTTCACAGGCGCCGTCCGCCGCATCCACACCCGCCGCGACCTGCGGGACCTCCGCGACGACCACGAGGAGTCGCTCACCACCCTGGTCGCTGAGAAGCGCCGCCTGGAGCGCGAACTCGCCCAGGTTCGGCAGGGCGGCCCCCGACCCAAGCCCGGCC
>NZ_SMKK01000082.1 GCF_004348425.1 Actinomadura sp. 7K507 | reverse complement strand
GCCGGAGGGGGCGCCTCCCAGCGGGGAGGCGCCCCCTCCGGCGTTCACAGCCGCTCGGAGTTCGTGACCTTCCAGCCGCCGCCCGAGCGCTGGAGCACCAGCCTCTGGAAGATGACCGGGTCCTCGTCGGTGCAGCCGGCCTCGCATTGGCCGAGCATGACCAGCGCAAGGAGCCGGTCCTCCGGCCCGGCCGGGCGCAGGGCGATATCGACCGCCGACCCGGACGCGACGGACGGGTGCCGCGCCACCGTCTCCATCGCCCCCCGGGCCTGCGCGCCGGGCCAGGCCGAACCCGACGTGTCGAGCCTGGGCGAGCCCGCCTTCAGCGAGTACAGGCTGTCGAGCAGCCACCCGTTCCCCTGCTTGACCAGCGTCGCGCGCATCGGGTCCTGGAGGCGGCTGGGATCCGCGTCCTCCGCGCGGACCGTCCGCCTGACGTACGACAGGACCGTCACCTTGCCCGGGGACGCGGCCACCACGGCGGAATCGGCGACGTCCGCCGTGACCGAGCCCTTCTTGTCCTTCAGCTCCTCGCGGTACTCGCGGGTCGCCAGCTGCCGGTCGTAGTCGGCGCCGTACCTGGGCGTGGACACCCGGTGCGCCGCCGCCACGTTCTCGTCGAGCGACGCGTGGTCGAAGCTCAGCACCGCCTCGATCGCCCGCGCCGCCGGCTCCACCGCCTCCACGGCCGCGGCCGGCGGCGCGGCGGCAGCCGCGCTCGCCCGTGCGGGATCGTCCGAGCCGTCCGACAGCAGCGCCCACGCCGTCCCGCCGACGGCGAGCGCGAGCAGCGGCGCCAGCACGGCGGCGGCGACTCCCAGGACCCGCCGCCGGCGCCGCGGCGGCACGGTCAGCGGCTGCGGGGCGGGGCCCGTGCCCGAGTCCGTTCCGGCTAGGCGGCCCGGCCTCCCGACGGTGGGCGGCGCCGGCGGCGTCCTGGCGAAGTCGGCGCCGGTCGTGAGCGTCCCATCGTCGCCCCGCTCCGCCCGGACCTCGCCGCCGAGCAGGTTCAGCAGGACCTGCTGCGCCTCCGGGCGCATCGCCGGGTCCTTGGCCAGGCACGACGCGACGGCCCCCCGCAGCGACTCCGGCAGCGCCGACATGTCGGGCTCGTAGTGCAGGATCCGCTGGAACACCGCGGAGATCGTGTCGTTGCCGAACGGATGCCGCCCCGTCGCCGCGAACACCATCGTCGCCGCCCACGTGAACATGTCCACGCCCGTGCCGAGCTCCCCGTCGGCGACCTGCTCGGGCGCCATGTACGACGGCGTGCCCACGACACCGCTGGCCTTCGCCGACGACGAGCCGATGACCCGCGCGATGCCGAAGTCGATGACCCGCGGCCCGTCCGGTCCCATCAGCACGTTGGACGGCTTGAAGTCGCGGTGCAGGATCCCGGCCCGGTGGATGGCGGCCAGCGCCGTCACCGTCCCGATCGCCAGCCGGTCGAGATCGGTCCCCGTCCGGGGGCCCTGCTCGTTCACGAGCCCGCTCAGCGACGGTCCCGGCACGTACTCGCTGACGACGTAGGGAAGGTCGCCGGAGACGTCGGCGTCGACGACCTGCGCGGTGCAGAAGCCCGCGACCCGCCCGATCATCCCGAGCTCGCGCTCGAACCGCGCCCGCCACTCCGGGTCACGGCTGAGCCGGTCGCGCAGCAGCTTCACCGCCGCCTGCGCGCCGTCGTCACGGCGTCCCAGATAGACGACGCTCTGGCCGCCCTCCCCCAGCCGTCCGACCAGCTCGTACCGCCCGAGCCGAGCCGGGTCGTCCGGCAGCAAGGGGCCAACGCCCGCCATGGGAGCTCCTCCGTCGCACAAGAACCCGCAACGGAAGCAGTACCCGTCCGGGCCCTGGATGGTCACCATCCACGCTCAAGACGTTAGACGTCCGTGATCGGCCGTGCGTTCTGAGTCATCTGTCCCGAAGGTCAGGCCTTTTCGAGGAAGTCGGCGCGGTCGTCGTCCAGGAGGGACGCGAGGACGGTGGCCAGGCCGGGGTGGTCCGCCAGGCCGGGGTCGGATTCGACCAGGGCCGTGGCCTCCTCGCGGGCGTCGCGGATGACGTCCTCGTCGCGGTGGAGGGTGAGCAGGCGGAGGCTCGACGTGCGGCCGGCCTGCGCCGCGCCCAGCACGTCGCCCTCACGGCGCTGCTCCAGGTCGAGGCGGGACAGCCGGAAGCCGTCCGTGGTGGACGCTACCGCGTCGAGCCGCTCGCGCGACTTGCTTCCGGGTTCGGCGTCGGTGACCAGGAGGCACAGTCCCTGCAGCGAGCCGCGCCCGACGC
This sequence comes from Actinomadura sp. 7K507, assembly GCF_004348425.1. GTDB lineage: Bacteria > Actinomycetota > Actinomycetes > Streptosporangiales > Streptosporangiaceae > Spirillospora. The sequence continues at coordinate 33,350 of NZ_SMKK01000082.1, read as the reverse complement.
GGCCGCGCAGCTGGTGGAGCTGGGAGACGCCGAACCGGTCCGCGTCCATGATCACCATGACGGTGGCGTTGGGGACGTCCACACCGACCTCGATGACGGTGGTGGCGAGCAGGACGTCCAGGTCCCGGTCGGTGAAGCGGCGCATCACCGCTTCCTTCTCGTCCGGGTGCAGCTTGCCGTGCAGGACGCCGATGCGCAGGCCGTCAAGCAGCTCCTCCAGCTTCGGCAGCACCTCCATGATCCCCAGCGGGGACCGGCGGCCCGACTCGTCGCCCGTGTCCATGGCGTCGCCCTCGTCGCCCTCCTTCTCCCCGATGCGCGGGCAGACGATGTAGACCTGGCGGCCCTTGGAGGCCTCCTCCTTGATGCGCTCCCAGGTCCGGGCGAAGAACGCGGGCTTCTCCGGCGGCACCACATGGGTCTGGATCTCCGACCTGCCCGCCGGCAACTGCCCGAGGACGGAGGTCTCCAGATCGCCGAAGACCGTCATCGCCACCGTGCGCGGGATCGGTGTCGCCGTCATGACCAGGACGTGCGGACGGCCGCCGCCGCTCTTCTCGCGCAGTGCGTCCCGCTGCTCGACCCCGAAGCGGTGCTGCTCGTCCACGACGACGAGGCCGAGGTCGGCGAACTGGACGCTCTCCTGGAGGAGCGCGTGGGTGCCGACGATGATCCCGGCGGCGCCGGACGCCGCGTCCAGCAGGGCCTCCTTGCGCGCCTTCGCGCCCTGCGAGCCGGTGAGCAGCGCGACCCGCGTGGCGTTCTCGGCGCCGCCGATCTGGCCCGCCTGCGCCAGGTCGCCGAGCATGCCGGTGATCGACCGGTAATGCTGCTGGGCGAGCACTTCGGTCGGCGCGAGCAGCGCCGCCTGCCCGCCGCCGTCCACGACCTGCAGCATCCCCCGGAGCGCGACGACCGTGTTGTGAGTGGGCGTCCAGCCGTCCGTTACGTAAAGGCGGCTCGGATGCGCTACGGAAATGCACTGGACCTCCTTCCGGCCAACGCACTCAATGGCGCGAATACCCTTACGCCTGCGCTCATATTTGGCCCGCGGCTTGAAACTGTCGCTCTTTCGGGACAGCCGGAAAGGCGGGAACTCATTTGGGAGCGCAACGCTCGTCATCCAATACTGCTTCCCGACCTTCTGGACCGGTCGGCACCTGGCGTAGCCGCCGAGTGAACGGGTGAGCCATGCGACGGCCTCCGCCAGCTGGCTTGATGCAGAGACAAAACTGACGTCCCAGCCCTGCGCCCTCAGCGTTCCGTCCGTGTCCAGCAACCCTTGCAGCAGCGCATGCCGATTCTTGATCGGGGCTGTCATGTAGGCGGGCGGCACGAACTTGTCACGGGCGCCCTTGCCATAAACCCCGAGTTCGCGGAGCGCGGCGATCAGCGGGTTCCCGGTCCCCCGCCGCACACCGAGGATCGACCAGTCGAGAGGACGGTCGAGCTTTCTGCGCAGCCGGCATCCGTCCGGCAGCAGTTCGGCCACCGACTCGACGATCTCCTGGTCCTGCGTCGAGATCTCGACGCGCCCGTATTTCATGAATCCGTCACCGAGAATTAGGCCCAGAAGGTAAGGATCTACCGGACGCTCTGACGGCGAATCGAGCTCCGGCGCCTGGACGAGCGGCACGTACCACTTGCTGCCCCCGGACTTCCGGAGTAGATCGGAGCGAAGTTGGCGTGTGGTCAGAACCTTGAGGTCTCTCCCCCGGTGCCAGCCCGTGTCGGTCTTCACCGCCCACAGATGCTCTTCATCGCATTCGACCGAAGTACCGTCAGAGAAGACGAGCTTGTAGACCTCACGCTCACCCTGCGGAAACACACCCGTCACCACGGTGATCTCACCGCCGGGTGTGATCACCTCGTCCCCCACCAGGAGATCTCCCATTCGCTGGAAGCCTCCCGGCGTCAGCACTTCCGCATCAAGCGGCTGGGCCTTGCCGGAGCCGACGTCGCCTTGGAGGAGGCGGTGCATGGGATGTTCGAGGGCCAGGTCGGCGGCTATCTCCTCGCCCACTTCGCGCTGGCCCTTGGTGAGCTCGAAGGGCAGGCGGGCGTCGAACTCCGCCTGGATACCGCCGAAGGCGGGGGGACGCGAAGTCGCGGGGAGCGCGGCGGCGGCGAGGCGGCGCTGGGCGAGGGCGACCTGGACGACGAACGCCTCGTCCCATTTGAGGCGGGCGCGGGCGCGGTTCAGCTCGTCCCAGGTCCGGGGCCGGTGGATGCCCTCGTACGCCTCGCTCAGGCCGGTCAGCCGCCGGCGGCCGAGCAGCGCCCCGGGCATCGGGTCGGCGGGGAGCGTCAGCTGGTCGAGGACGGTCCCGACCGACGTGCCGATCGTCTCGATGGGCAGCGCCTTGCTCGACGGGTAGATCGGGATGATCTCGTCGGCCCACTCCTGCGCGGCCTCCTCAGCGCCCTTCTCCGCGACGACCTTGTACTGCGGGTGGGTGAGCTGCCGGACCTCCTTGCCGCTGCGCGGCCGGTAGGTGCTGATCTTCCCGGCGAACAGTCCGCGGGTACCGGGCGACAGTTCCTTCTCCGGCCGGTAGGAGCCCTTGCGGCCGAAGAAGCTCAGCTTCAGCAGCCCGGTCCCGTCCGTGACGGTGATCTCCAGGACGTAGCCGGGGCTGCGGGTCAGGCTGCGGCCCTGGACCTTCACGACCTCCGCCATGACCGTGACGTGCTCGCCGTCCTGCAGGCCGCTCAGCTGGGTGAGCTCGCCGCGGTGAGCGTAGCGGCGCGGGTAGTGGTGCAGCAGGTCGCCGACCGTGTGCAGGTCGAGGCCCTTCTTCAGCGCGTTGGCCGTCTTGTCGCCGAGGACACCGCGCAACGGCTCGTCGAGGTTCGCCACGCAGTCTTTTCTAGCCCATGCCGGCGACGGGAATCACTGAACGTCTTTCATCCCCGGCCCTGCACCAGTGCCGGTGCCAGCGGCAGGCCGGATGAGGGACGTTCATTCAACGCCGATGAGCAGCGGATATCGCTCCTGGCCGCCGGCGTAGACGCCGACCTCCACATCGGGTCGCCCGACCCGCAGGTGCTCTTCGAGGGTTCCGGCGAGGGCGGGGGGCGCGTGGGCGCCCGCGATCAGCGTGACGAGTTCTCCGCCGCCGGCCAGCATCCGGTCCACGAGGTGCCGGGCGACCTCGGTGACGTCCGCGCCGATCGTGACGACGTCGCCCTCGATCAGGCCGAGGACGTCGCCGGGCCGGCAGAGGCCGACGCTCGTGACCGCCTCCTGCCCGGCGACCTCCAGGTGGCCGAAACGGGTGGCGCCGGCGGCGCGGGTCATCTCGATGACGTCCTCGCCGAAGCGGCGCAGCGGGTCGTGCACGGCGAGCGCCGCCATTCCCTGGACGGACGCCTTCGTCGGCACCACCTCGATCCGGGCGCCGCCGTCCCGCGCGCGCTCTGCGGCGGCCTCGGCGAGCGAGAGGACCTCGGGTTCGTTCGGCAGGACGGTCACCTCGTCGCCCGCCGCGAGGATCGCCTCCGCCAGTACCGCGAGCGGCGGCACCGCGCCCGGTTCCCGCCGGACGACCCGGGCGCCGCACTCCTCGAACAGCGCGGCCAGCCCGCCCGCGGCGGTGACGGCGATCACCGCGCGGCCGGTGTGCGGCGCGTGCGGACGCTCGCCGTCGCCTGCGTGCAGGCAGGTGACGCGGATCCGGTGCGGGCGTCCGGCGGCCATGCCCGCCTCGATCGCCGCCCCGGCGTCGTCCACATGGACGTGGACGTTCCACAGGCCGTCGCCGCCCACCACGACGAGCGAGTCTCCGAGGCCGTCGAGCGTCTCCCTGAGGGCGTGGACGGCGCAGTCCGCCGCGTCCAGCAGGTACATGACCTCGTAGCCGGGCCCGTGGTGGCCGGGCCCGTGGTGGCCGGGTCCGTGGTGGCCGGACCCGTGCGGTTCCGGATGCTCCTGCGCGGGCGCCGGTGTCGCGCCGGCGCGGGCGGGGATCTCGTAACGCTCCGGAAACTCCTCGGTGATCACGGCGGCGAGGACGTCGAGCACCACGCAGAGCCCGGCCGCGCCCGCGTCGACGACTCCGCTGCGGGCCAGCACGTCGAGCTGCCCGGTGGTGCGGCGCAGGGCCCGCCGGGCCCCGCCGGCGGCGGCGCGCACCGTTTCGGCGAGCCCGGTTCCGGACGGTCCGGACGCACAGGCCGCGGCGGCGTCCGCGAGGACGCTCAGGATCGTCCCCTCGACGGGATGCTCCACGGCGTCGTGGGCCAGGCCGGACGCGTGGTCCAGGGCCCTGGCGAGCGTCGCGCCGTCCGGCGGCGCCTCCAAGGGGCCGAGGACGTCCGCGAGCCCCCGGAACACCTGGCTGAGGATCACCCCGGAGTTGCCGCGCGCGCCGAGCAGCGCGCCCTGCGCCAGCGCCCGCCAGACCCGGGCCGTGTCCGCGGTGGCCGGCAGCTCGTCCAGCGCGTCGGCCGCGGCGATCACGGTCAGGTGCAGGTTGGTCCCGGTGTCCCCGTCCGGGACGGGGAACACGTTGAGCGCGTCGATCTCCACCCGGACCCGCCCCAGCGCCTCACCCGCGAACCTGCACCACCGCCGTACAGCCGCCCCGTCAAGGAGTTCGTCCACGGACCCGCCCTCTCTCGCCGTCCAGCACCTCTTCTGTACCGCGCGGCGGGCGGTTCCGGGAAGCCGGGCGGGCGGCGGCGTGATTCGCGTACGCGGTGGGCTGTCGGCTAGTCTGATCCGTGCGCCTCGTCCGGGGCGTTATCGGTGAGCACCCATCATGCCCGGCCCGCTCTTCGGCGGCATCGGGTGGCGCTCCTGTCAGAGCATCGACACCACTTGGAGTTTCCCGTGGCTTCCGTCTGCGACGTCTGCGGCAAGGGACCCGGTTTCGGCATGCGCGTCTCCCACTCGCACCGCCGCACCCCGCGCCGCTGGAACCCCAACATCCAGCGCGTGCGCGCCGTCGTGAACGGCAGCACCAAGCGGATCAACGCCTGCACGTCCTGCATCAAGGCCGGCAAGGTCGTCAAGCCCACGGTCTGAGTCCGGACCGGGCGGGGCTTCGGCCGGCTCATCGGTGTCGTCCGGTGAGCCGGCTTTCGTGTGTACGGGTGCGGGCGTGTCTCAGGTGCGGTGCCGCCAGGCGTGGTCGACGGGGCCGATGCCGGCGCCCAGCGGGAAGCCCGCGGCGATCGCGCCGGTCACGTACTCCTTCGCCTTCGCGACGGCCGCGGGGACGTCCTCGCCCAGCGCCAGATGGGACGCGATCGCCGACGCGAGCGTGCAGCCGGTGCCGTGGGTGTGCCGGTTGTCGTGCCTGGTCGCGCTGAAGCGGTGCTCGCGCTCGCCGTCGAACAGCAGGTCGGCGGGCTCGCCGGGCAGGTGCCCGCCCTTGATCAGGACCCACTGCGGGCCGAGTGCCTTGACGGCCTCGGCCGCCTCGCGCATGCCCGCCTCCTGCACCACCTTGACGCCGGTGAGCTGCTCCACCTCGTAGAGATTCGGTGTGACGACGGTCGCGGCCGGCAGCAGGGCCGAGCGGACCGCGTGGACGGCGTCGGGGGCGAGGAGCGGATCGCCGTGCTTGGAGACGCCCACGGGGTCGACGACGGCGGGCGCGCCGGAGCCGGCGAGGGCCTCGGCGACGGTCTCGACGAGGACCGTGGACGCGAGCATCCCCGTCTTGATCGCGTGGACGCCGATGTCGGCCAGCACGGAGTCGAGCTGGGCGCGCACCGCCTCGGGCGGCAGCTCCCAGTAGCCCTGGACGCCGAGGGAGTTCTGCGCGGTGACGGCGGCGATGACGCTCATCCCGTGGACGCCGAGGGCAAGCATGGTCTTCAGGTCCGCCTGGATTCCGGCGCCGCCGCCGGAGTCGGAGCCCGCGACGGTGAGCACGAGGGGCGGGGCCTGGGGTGTGGAGGGGGCGCGCGTCATGCCGTCCACTTTATGCTGGTCTGAGGGATCGGGCCGATTCCAGGGGACGGCGCCGTTCAGACGATGGCGCAGGGCCTGCTGTTCAGGACGCACGACGAGGGGCCGGCCGCGGTCCCCTGCGCGGCGAAGACGATCCGCACGGTCTGGCCGGGCGCGATCCCGGTGCGGCCGCGGACGAACGCGGTCTCGCCGGTCCGGACGACGGCGGCGCCGCTGACCGCGGTGACCGAGGCGGACGGGATCTTGAACGCGAGCGCCCACTTGCCGACCGGTTGCGACCCCTTGTTGGCGATCGTGGCGGTGGCCTTGAATCCGCCGGGACTCTTGGAGGCGACCCGGAACGCGACGACGAGGCCGTCGCCGCGGCCCTCGCGCTCGCCCGGACCGCGCTGGGAGACCTGGCTGTCACGCTGGTCGGTCTGCGTCCGCTGCGGTGCGCCGCCGGCGAAGTTGAGGGATATCTGCTGGGTGCTGAGCGCGTAGGAGACGATCCCGACGGCGATGACGAGCGCGAGGATCGGCATCAGGGGGACGGGGAGCGCGGAGAGGAACCCGAGCCGTTTGCGTCCACCGGAGCCGCCGGCGCGGGACTCGGTCGCCGCCCGGTCGGGAGGCCGGTCGGGAGCGGCGGCGAAGTAGGCGCCGGGAGCCCCTGGATAGTCACCGGGATAGTCGCCCGGGAGCGGTTCGAACACGCGGCGTCCGGGGGGACCGTGCTGGCGGTCCGCACCGGGCGGAGGGCCGGTGGGGACGCGGTCGTGCGGCGACACGTAGACCCGGTCGTCGGTCGGCCCCGAGAAGTCGTCGTACGGCCTGCCGGGCGGAGCCTCGTAGAACGGCCCCTGGGACGCACTGGCGCCCGGTAGGGGGTCTTCGTCCGGTTGCTCAACCCTGCTGTGTCGTCCCATCCCATCCCTCTTCGATCACAGGATGTATACCAAACCCCTACCAAACATGCCTACAGGATCCGTCAACGCTTACAGTCGTACGCGCTCCGTGCACGCCGCGTTCACGCCCGGAAGTGGTCCCATCCGCCGGTCGGCGGCTCACGCCCGTCCACGCGCACTCCCGTCCCCTCGGCGACGACCCCGATCCGTTTCCAGGATGGGGGCAGCACGGCGTCCGGAGGGAAAGTTCCGGCGAACGCGTGGTCTTCGCCGCCCGTGAGCGCGTAGACCGGCCCGGACGGCCCGAGGATCTCCGGCACGGGCACGGCCGAGGAGTCGATCTCGATCCCGACCCCGCCGGCGGCGGCGATGTGCCCGAGGTCCTGGACGAGGCCGTCGCTCACGTCCAGCAGCGCGGTGGCACCGCGGGAACGCGCCTCCTCCCCCGCCGCGTACGGGGGTTCTGGACGGCGGTAGGCCGCGATCAGTTCGGCGGGGCCGTCCCTGCCCTCGCTGAGAAGCGCCAGGCCGGCCGCGGCGTGGCCGAGCCGCCCCCGGACCGCCACGATGTCGCCGGGACGCGCCCCAGAGCGCGTGAGCGGTTCCGCGCCGCCGAGATCGCCGAGCGCGGTGACGGCGAGGGTGACCTCCGGGGCCGCGACGACGTCACCGCCGGCGACGGACGCGCCCGCCTCGCGGCATTCGTCGGCGAGCCCGTCGTAGAGGCGCTCGGCCCAGTCCACGGCGGTGGCGGGCGGGGCGGCGAACCCGACCAGCAGCGCCGTGGGACGGGCGCCCATGGCGACGACGTCGGCGAGGTTCTGCGCGGCGGCCTTGCGTCCGATGTCGTACGGGCCGCACCAGTCGCGGCGGAAGTGCCTGCCCTCCACGAGCAGGTCGGTGGTGGCGACGACGCGCCGGTCCGGGGCGGCGATCACGGCGGCGTCGTCACCCGGGCCGAGAAGGATGTCACGCCCCTGCGGCAGCCGCCGCGTCAACCGGGCGATCAACCCGAACTCGCCCGCTTCGCCGATGGTGCCCATTTCGCGCCGTTCCCGTGCCTTCTCCGCGTCTTCCCACGTGTCTCCCGGTGTCCTTCCCCGGGTCCCGGCAGGTCCCGGCGCCCTCATCGCGGCACGCGCTCCCCCCGCCGCCCGCGGCGGCCCGTAACACGATACGGTGAACCGTCCGACGGCCAATTCTCCGCCCGGGGAGGACGTGATGGTGCAGGCCTACATCCTCATCCAGACCGAAGTCGGCAAAGCGGCCGACGTGGCCAGTCACATCTCCGGCATATCCGGCGTCACTCTCGCGGAGGACGTCACGGGGCCGTACGACGTGATCGTCCGAGCGGAGGCACGCAATGTCGACGAGCTGGGCAAGCTCGTCGTCGCGCAGATCCAGGCGGTCGAGGGGATCACCCGCACACTCACGTGCCCGATTGTTCACATCTAAGCTTCTTCTCCCGGTTCTGGCGGGACTGGCGCTGGTGGCCACCGCCTGCGGCGACGGGGCCGTGCAGGTCCCCGTGCCGCAGCCGGACGCGGCCACGCAGCGCCTGTGCGAGGGGCTCCGGCTCCCCGAGAAGGTGCGCGGGCAGGAGCGCCGCGACACCTCCCCGGAGTCGTCGCTGACCGCCGCCTGGGGCTCGCCGGCCATCGCACTGCGCTGCGGCGTGCCGCGGCCCGCCGCGCTGCGGCCCACGTCGGAACTCGTGACGATCAACGGGATCGACTGGTTCGGATATCCCGCCGGCCGCCCGGTCACCTTCACCGCGGTCGCGCGGCAGGCCTACGTCGAGGTGACGGTCCCGCCCAAGTACAACCCGGCCGGGGACGCGCTGATCGAGCTCGGCCCGTCGATCAAGGCGACGATCCCGGAGAAGCCCGAGGGCCAGATCTGATCACCAGATCGGAACGGGGCTCTCCCCCCGCCTGTAGTAGCCGGGGATCGGCTCACCGGACGCGGCCCGGTCGAGGCGCCGCTTCATCCCCTCCGACAGCACCTCCGCCTTCATCATCTCGACGAACACCGACGTGACGTTGCCGAGGTCGAACCAGTCCCGCTGCCACGACCACTGCCGGTTCCCCGCGTACCGGAACCAGGACCCGCCGATGCCGAGCACCTCGTAGGGCGTCCCGTCCGGGCGCTTGGCGTCGGCGACCTGCTTCCAGAATCCGACGACCTCGCCCTTGCGCTCGTCGATCAGGATGCTCTGGTACGGGTACGTCCAGCCGTCCAGGCCGCCCATCTCCAGGCCGAGCGCGATCTCGCGGATCTCCTCGCGGCCGACGGCCATGAAGTCCTGCTTGGGGCCGATGTTCCAGCCGTAGGTGGCGTCCTCGGTGTAGAGGTCGGCGAGCGGGCGCCAGTCGCCCGCCTCCTCGCAGCGCCGGTTCTCCTCCAGCCAGTGCTCCACCATCGCGTCGAGTTCTTCACGGGGGAATGAGGGCATCACATCTCCAGCAGTTTGAGGGCCTGGGTGGGGCAGTAGCGGACGGCGGCCTGCACTTCGGCGCGCATGTCCTCGGGCGGCTCGTCGTCCAGAATCAGGACCTTGCCTTTGGGCGGGACCTCGAAGACGTCCGGCGCCTCCATCTCGCACATGGCGTGTCCCTGGCACAGGTCCAGGTCGGCCTCGACCCTCACCTGCGCCTCCTGCGGTAGCGGACGGCGCACGGCTGGGCGAGCTGGACGACCATCTTCGAGTGGTCGTTGCGGTAGGTCTCAAGCGGCTGGGCGGGCTCGAACTCCCAGTCCCGCAGCAGCACGGAGAAGATGGCCTTGAGCTGCATCATCGCGAAGTTCGCGCCGACGCAGCGGTGCCGTCCCGCGCCGAACGGCACCCACGTCCAGCGGTTGAGGACGTCCTCCTCGCGGGGCACGGCGTAGCGCTCGGGCCGGAACGCGTCCGGGTCGGGGAAGTCGCTCTCGATGCGGTTGGACACGGCGAGGCTGCAGCCGACCATCGTGCCCGCCGGGATACGGTGGCCGCACACCTCCTGGTCGGACTGCGCGACGCGCAGCAGCAGGATCAGCGGCGGATGCAGCCGCAGCGCCTCCTTGATCGCCGACTCCAGGTTCGGGATGGCCCGCAGCGCCTGGAACGACACCTCGCGGCCGTCGTCGTACAGCTCGTCCAGCTCGCCGACGACGCCGTCCAGCACGCCCGGGTTGCGCAGCAGCTCGATCAGCGTCCACGCGGCGGTGCCGGACGTGGTGTGGTGCCCGGCGAACATCATCGAGATGAACATGCCGGTGACCTGGTCGGCGTCGAACTTGTGCGTCCCGTCCTCGTCCTTGATGGACATGAGCACGTCGAGGAGGTCGCGATCCTCTCTCGGAGGCTTCGGGGGACGGCCGTCCATGATCCCCTGGACGAGTTCGACGAGCGCCGCCCGCGCCTTGTCGCGCCGCCGGAAGCTCTCGATGTCGGCGTACGGGTCGACGTAGGCGAGCGCGTCGGTGCCGCGTTCGAGGTCGTGGTACAGGTCGGCGAACCGGCGGTCGAGCTGCTCGCGGAACTTGCGCCCGATCAGGCACGCCGACGAGGTGTAGATGGTCAGCTCGGCGAAGAAGTCGAGCAGGTCGATCTCGCCCTCGTCGCCCCAGCCGGCGACCATCCGGTCGACCTCGGCGGAGATCGTCGCGGCGTGGCCCTTCATGAACGAGCCCTTGAGCGCCTGGTTGTGCAGGGCCTCGCGGCGCTGCTCGGGCGTGGCGTCGAAGACCACGCCCTCCCCGAAGATCGGCGTCATGAACGGGTACGCCTCGGCCTGGTCCAGTTCCTCGTCGGGGGAACGGAAGAAGAACTCGTTGGCCTCGGCGCCGGACAGCAGCACGACGCGCCGTCCCGCGATCTGGAACTCGCCGACGTCGCCGCACTCGTCCCGGACGCGCTGCATCAGGCCGATCGGGTCGGCGCGCAGCTCCTCCAGGTGGTCGGGCCCGCCCGACACCACGCGCGGCTCCACCAAAGCGGTCATGATTCCTCCAGGGGGGCTTCGGGCTGTACTTCGACGAGGCGGAGATGGGCGCCGCGCGGGGTCGCGACGACCGCGGCTACGGCGGCCGCGACATCGGACGGGCGCAGGAAGTACGGGTGGCGGGCGTGGCCCCACTTCACCCAGTCCTCCAGGACGGCGCCCGTCGTGTCGGCGTCCCAGGCCATGCCCATGCCGGTGGCGGTGGGTCCAGGCCGGACGATGGACGCCCGCACCCCCGTCCCCTCCAGCTCCATCTGCATGGTGCGGGCCATGCCCTCCACGCCGTTCTTCGCCGCCACGTAGGCGCCCGTCCAGGAGCGAGGGGCGGGCACGGTGTCGGACGAGACGAACACGATGTCGCCGCGCCGCCGCGCCACCATCGGCGGGACGAACTGCGACACGAGCCGGTGCGCGCCGACGAGGTGGACCTGCACCTGCGCGAGGAACTCGTCCGAGTCCAGTTCGTGGAGGCGCCCCGCGGTCAGGTCTCCGGCGCCGGAGACGACGATCTCGATCGGGCCGAGCGCGTCGGCGGCCGCGGCCGCGAACGCCTTGACGGAGTCGGAGTCGGAGACGTCCAGCGGGTGCGCGAGCGCCTCTCCCCCGCCGGCCCGGATCGTCGCGGCGAGTTCCTCGCACTTCTCCAGGCGCCGGGCACCGAGCGCGACCGGATGCCCGGCCGTCGCCAGCGCCGTCGCCGCGGCTTCTCCGATTCCGGACGACGCGCCCGCCACCACGACGGGGCGCCGCTCGGGATGTGGATCGAACCTGGGCATCGCTACCGCACCTCCACACGGACGGGCAGCGCCGCGAAGCCGCGGACGTTGACCGAATGGACCCGTTCGGCGCTCTCGCGGTCGACCTCGTAGGACGAGACGCGCCGCACCAGCTCGTCCAGCGCGATCCGCGCCTCCAGCCGCGCCAGGTTGGCGCCCAGGCAGAAGTGGCGGCCGCCACCGAAGCTGACGAGCTGCGAGGTGTCGCGATCGAGGTCGTAGGAGTCGGCATCGTCGAAGGCCCGCGGGTCGCGGTTGGCGGACCCGACCAGCAGGAGCATCCGGTCGCCCTCGCGGACCCGCTGCCCGTGCAGCTCCACGTCCTGCTGGACGACCCTCGCGAGCATCTGGCTGGAGGTGTCGTACCGGAGGGTCTCCTCCACCCAGTCGTCCACCCGCCCCGGGTCGCCGAGCGGCTTGGCGGCCTGGCCGGGATTCAGCGAACCCCAGTACACGGCGTTGGCCAGGAGCTTGGTCGTGGTCTCGTTGCCGGCGACGACCATCAAGAACAGGAAGGCGATGATCTCTGTGTCGTCCAGCCGGTCACCGTCGATCTCGGCGTCCAGCAGCGCGGACGTGAGATCGTCCGTCGGGCTGCGCCTGCGTTCGGCGACCATGTCCTGGTAGTAGCCGACGAGCGTGAGGGCCGCGTCCATCCCGGCCTGGGGGACGTCGTTGAGCCCCTCTTCGCGGTGGACGACGAGGTCGGCGAGCCGTCGCACCTCCACCCGGTCCGCCTCGGGGACGCCCATCATCTCGGAGATGACGTCCATCGGCAGCAGCCCGGCGAAGTCGGACACGAAGTCGAACTCGCGCTTCTCCAGCGCGGGCTCCAGATGGCGTCGCGCGAGCGCCCGGATGCCGTCCCCCAGCTCATTCACCCGCCGGGGCGTGAAGCCCTTGGACACCAGCGCCCGCATGCGGGTGTGCCGGGGCGGGTCGAGGGCCAGGAACGACATCGTCCGGTGCGCGTGCGGCCCCCAGGCGCTCGGTTCGAGGGAGACGCCGTGGGAGTTGGAGAACGTCGCGTGGTCACGGAACGCCGCGGAGACGTCGGCGTGCCGGGACAGCGCCCAGAAGCCGAGCTCGTCGTTGCGGTAGAGCGGCGCCTCGTCGCGGAGCCGCGCGTAGAAGGGGTAGGGGTCCTCGTGGACCGCGTAGTCGAACGGGCTGTAGAAGGCCTGCGCAGCAGGGTCCACGGCCGTCACCTCACTCGGGGGCGTCGGGCAGGATGAGCTCGGCCATCTCGGCGAGCCGGTCGGCCATGCGGGCGTAGGACGTGTAGCCCATGCCCGCGTGCACGAGCGCGCCGGTGTAGGCCAGCTCCAGCGCGCCGAGGATCTTGGGGTCGTCGTGGTCGCGCAGCGCGGACTGGAGCCGCTCGCGGATCGCGACGCCGATCCGCACCCGCAGTTCGCGGACGTCGGGGTCGGTGCCGAGCAGCGCGGTGGTGCACGCCGCCGCCAGGTCCGGTTCGTCCGACACCAGCAGCGCGATCTCGCGCAGCACCTCCTCCACGCGCTCGTGCAGGGTGCCGTCGGCCTCCACCGGAGGCAGCGCGCTGAGCCGCCGCCAGAACACCTCGGTGATCAGGTGGTTCTTGGACGCGAAGTAGGTGTAGGCGGTCGCGGGAGCGACCCCGGCGCGCTTGGCCACGTTGCGGACGGTCAGCCCCTCGTAGCCGGTCTCGCCGACCTCCACCACGGCGGCGTCGGTCAGCCGCCGCACCGTGTCCGCCTGCCGCTCGGTGAGACGGCGGCGGGTGGGCTCGGTCGTCAGCTGCTCTTTACCGGACACGTGTCCAGACATTAGTTCAGAAACAACGGGTTCGCAACGGTCCGGCACCGGACTCGTGGTGAGGACTCCGTGGTGAGGACCCCGTGGCGAGGACCCCGTGGTGAGGACCCCGTGGTGAGGACTCCGCGGTGAGGCGGGTGGGATTCGAACCCACTCAGCGCGAGGCACCTGGGTTACAGCCAGGCCCGACTCTCCGAACGTCGGCGCCGCCTCTCACGCGGGCCGGCGGCCCGCGTCCGTACCTCCGGAGGGATTCGAACCCCCAGCACACGGCACCTCATGCCGCTGTCTCTACCGTTGGACTACGGAGGCATGCGTGCGGCCCCCGGGACTCGAACCCGGAACATCCACTTCCTGAGAGTGGCCTCTCTACCTGTTGGAGTAGAGCCGCAGGAAACTCGCGAGGGTGGCGTCACTCGCGGCGGCTCGGCCAGAGGGTCTACCGGAAGGCGGGAGACCGGCCGAGGCGGGCGTGCGACGCCGAGGGCAGTCGTAGTCGATACAGCCGCAGAGCCATGGCCGGTCCTCCTCTCAAGGTCTCGTGTCACCGTCTTGGACGGGCTGACTTCGTCTACGGTGCCACGGCCGGGAGAACCGCCGCAACGCATTTATCCGGCACTTCAGGCCACGAGACCTTCCGTCAGTACATACTTATCGGTATGGTCACCGTACTATGAGGTATGGAGAAGAGGTCGTGCGGCGGATCCGGGAGCTGGCGCCGGTGCTGGGTGAGCGGGCGCGGGCCGGCGAGGAGGCGCGGCGGCTGCCCGATGAGACCATCGCCGACCTGGCCGGGACCGGGCTGTTCCAGATGCTCGTGCCCGAGCGGTTCGGCGGGGGCGAGCAGGGGTTCGGCGACATGGTGGCGGCGTGCCGCGAGATCGGGGCGGGTGACGCCTCGACCGGATGGCTGAGCGTCATCTATACGCTGCACAACTGGATGATCGCCCTTCTCCCGGAGGAGGCGCAGCGGGAGGTCTGGGCGGACCGCCCGTACGCGCTGGTGCCGTGCACGCTGGCGCCGAACGGGACCGCCGAGGCCGTCGGCGGCGGGCACCGCGTCACCGGGCGGTGGTCGTGGGGCAGCGGGGTGATGCACGCCGACCATGTGATGGTCATGGGGCTGGTCACCGTGGACGAATCGATCGAGCCGCGGCTGTTCCTGCTGCCGCGCGAGGACGCCGAGGTCCACGACGTGTGGCACACGAGCGGGATGCGCGGCACCGGGAGCAACGACATCGAGATCAAGGACCGGTTCGTGCCGGCGCACCGGTCGGTGCCGCTGCGCGACCTCACCGAGGGCAGGTCGCCCGGGTCGCGGGTTCATGACGGTGCGATCTACCGCATCCCGCTCGTTCCGGTGTTCGCCCTCACCGGCGCGGCTCCCGTGCTGGGGGTGGCCGAGGGAGTGCTCGCCCGGTACGCCGAGCGCATGCAGGGGCGGGTGATGGCCTACACCGGCGTCAAGCAGCGGGATCTGATGAGCGGCCAGATCCGGCTGGCCAAGGCGACCGCGGACCTCGCCGCCGCGCGTCTCCTGCTGGAGGACGCGATACGCGACCTGATGGAGACCTACGAGTCGGGCGGCGGCTACGGACTGGCCGAGCGCGCCCGATCCAGGCTGGTGGCGGCGCACGTGGCCGGCGTCGCCCGCGCGGTCGTGAACGAGCTGTGCGCGTTCGGCGGGGCCAGCGTGCAGTTCACGGACTCGCCGTTCCAGCGTGCGCAGCGGGACGTCAACACGATCGCGTCGCACGTGGTCTTCGACGCCGACGCCACCTACGCCCTGTACGGCAGGACGGCGCTGGGCATGGAGCCCGATCCGATGACGCTGGTTTGACCTCCTCCCCCGCCTGAAAGGCGGGGGAGTCCACGGGTCGCCCCGCAGGATTCCTGCTTCAGCACCGACTGCCTCGTCCGGGAGGACACCCGTTGAGGTCCTACACCGGCTCCACAGGCCGACGCCGCCAGCCCGGCGGCCGCAATGTTGCGCGCGGCGTTGACGTCCCGGTCGTGCCGGGCGCCGCACCCGCACTCCCACACCCTCACATCCAGGGGCAACTTCTCGGTGATGCTCCCGCACTGCGAGCACGTCTTGGAGGACGGGAACCAGCGGTCGATCACGACCAGGTCGCGGCCGTACCAGCCGGCTTTGTATTCCAACATCGTCCGCAGCTGACGCCACGCCGCGTCCGAGATCGCGCGAGCCAGAGAGTGGTTCTTCACCATGTTGCGGACGTTCAGGTCCTCGATCACGACCACTTGGTTCTCGCGGACGAGTCGAGTCGACAGCTTGTGCAGAAAGTCCCGCCGCCGGTCGGTGATACGGGCATGGATCCGCGCCACCCGGATGCTGGCCTTGTCCCGGTTGGCCGACCCCGGGACCTTGCGTGCCAGATCCCGCTGGGCCATGGCCAAGCTTTCGCGGTCACGGCGCTCATGGCGGGGGTTGACGATCTTCTCACCGGTCGACAGGGTCACCAGCGAGGTGACCCCGGCGTCCACCCCCACCGCCTGCTCCATCCGGTCCAGGCGGGCGATGGTGTCGGTGCACAGAATCGAGCAGAACCAGCGGCCGGCTGCGTCCCGGCTGACGGTGATCGTGGACGGTTCGGCGTTCTCAGGCAGTGGGCGCGACCACACGATCGCCAAAGGATCGGACATTCTGGCCAGCGTCAACTCACCATCACGCCACCGGAACGCCGAGCGGGTGTACTCCGCCGAAGCCCGCGACTTCTTGCGGGACTTGAACCGCGGGTACATCGCGCGGCCGGCGAAGAAGTTGGTGAACGCGGTCTGCAGATGCCGCAGCGCCTGCTGCAACGGCACCGACGACACCTCACCCAGGAACGCCAACTCATCGGTCTTCTTCCACGCCGTCAGAGTGGCCGAGGACTGTACATAAGAGATTCGGCGCTGCTCGGTGTACCAGGCGCGGCTGCGTTCGGCCAGTGCCCGGTTGTAGACCAGGCGGACACAGCCGAACGTGCGGGCAAGCTCCGCAGCCTGCTCGCCGGTGGGACAGAAGCAGTACCGAAAAGCCCGCTTCACCTGCCGCGCCATGGCCCACAACCTAACGGCCGCAGTGTGAGGCCGCAGCCGCTTCGCAAGAAGGATGGTGACGGGGATCCGCTCTGGCGACGGGTCACCTTTACCTGTCCTGCTCCCCAGGAGCCCGTTTCACCCCCGTCTGAACGCGGGGTTTCCACGAAGGAATCCCGATGAAGAGCCGGACGCGGGTCGCCCGGCGGGACTGGATCGAGGCCGCCTACCAGGAGCTGGCGCGGGCCGGCGAGCGCGGCGTGGGGATCAACGCGCTCGCCACGCGGCTGGGCGTCACCAAGGGCAGCTTCTACTGGCACTTCAAGGACCGGTCCGAGCTGATGCGCGCCCTGCTGGACCGCTGGGCGCACGAACGCACGGACGAGTTCCTGGCCCTCACGCTGGGGAGCACGTCCGATCCGCTCGAACGGCTCCGGCGCATCCAGGCGCTCGGTCACGAGATCGCGCCGATCGACCGTGCGATGCGGTTGTGGGCCCAGCACGCCCCGGAGGCGGACGAGGCGGTCCGGCACGCCGATCGGGCGTTGCTCGGCCATATCACCGCGTGCCTGGACGAGCTGGGCTTCGCCCCCGGCGAGGCCCGCCTGCGTGCGCTGCTGATGCTCCGCGCGTGGGTCGGCGGCTACCTCGTCCCGTCCCCGGACGGCGGGGAGTCACCCGGTGCCGACCGGACGCTGGAGATCTTCCTTGCGGCCCCCGCCGATTCCTGATTTCGCCCGATTGGTCTTGCGCTCCGTCCCGGTCTGAACTGTAGTCTGGACACGTGTCCAGAAAAATCGATCGCCTGCTTCTGCTGGACGGGCGGCTGACCCCGAGCACCGGGGGCGGCGCCTTCGAGACCATCGATCCCGCCACCGAGGACGTGCTCGGCACCGCCGCCGACGGCACACCGGACGACATGGACCGCGCGATCGGCGCCGCCAGGCGCGCGTTCGACGAGACGTCGTGGTCCACGGACGTGCGGTTCCGTGTCCGCTGCCTGCGCCAGCTCCGCGAGGCTATGCAGCGGCGCTCCGACGAACTGCGCGAGATCACGATCCGGGAGGTGGGCGCGCCGCGGTTCCTGACGTTCGCCGCCCAGCTGGACGCGCCCGTCGACGACCTGGGCTGGTTCGCCGGGCTCGCCGAGTCCTACGAGTGGGAACGGGACCTCGGCCGGGCCGAGCCCATGGGGATGCCCAGCCACCGGCGGGTCCGCAGGGAGGCGGTGGGCGTGGTCGGCGCGATCACCCCGTGGAACTTCCCGCACCAGATCAACCTGGCCAAGCTGGGCCCGGCGCTCGCGGCCGGGAACACGGTCGTGCTCAAGCCGGCGCCCGACACCCCGTGGTGCGCGGCGGTCCTCGGCGAGATCATCGCCGAGGAGACCGACATCCCGGCGGGCGTCGTCAACGTGGTCACGTCGTCCGATCACGGGCTGGGCGCGCAGCTCGTCCAGGATCCGCGGGTGGACCTGGTGACGTTCACCGGGTCCACGGAGACCGGGCGGAACGTCATGGCGAGCGCCGCCCCCACCCTCAAGAGGGTCTTCCTGGAACTCGGCGGCAAGTCCGCGTTCATGGTGCTGGACGACGCCGATCTGAAGGCCGCCTGCTCCTACGCGGCGTTCTCCGGCATCGCGCACGCCGGGCAGGGCTGCGCGATCACGACCAGGATCCTCGTCCCGCGCGCCCGCTACGACGAGGCCGCCGAGATCACGGCGAGGACGCTGGCGAAGCTGGGCGCCGGCGACCCCGGCGACGACCGGACGATCTGCGGCCCCGTCATCTCGGCGAAGCAGCGTGAACGCGTCGAGGGCTACCTGGACCTGGCCGTCAAGGAAGGCGGATCGTTCGCGTGCGGCGGCGGACGCCCGGCCGGCAGGGACAAGGGCTTCTGGATCGAGCCGACCCTCGTCACCGGGCTGACGAACGAGTCCCGCGCGGCGCGGGAGGAGATCTTCGGCCCGGTCCTGGTGATGCTGCCGCATGACGGCGACGACGACGCGGTCCGCATCGCGAACGACTCGCCGTACGGGCTTTCGGCCGCCGTGCACGGCGGGGACGCCGAGCGGGCGCGGGCGGTCGCGGGGAGGCTGCGCACCGGGACGGTCAGCGTGAACGGCGGCGTCTGGTACAGCGCGGACGTCCCGTTCGGCGGCTACAAGCAGTCCGGAATCGGCCGCGAGATGGGCGTGGCCGGGTTCGAGGAGTACCTGGAGACCAAGTCGATCGCGGAGGGCGTCACATGAGGTTCGAGGGCAGGGTCGCGGTGGTCACCGGGGCCGCGCAGGGCATCGGGGAGGCCTACGCGCGGGCGCTCGCGGCGGAGGGCGCGTCGGTGGTCGTCGCCGATGTGGACGAGCGCGGGCAGGCCGTCGCCGACGAGATCAAGGGCGTTTTCGTGCGGACGGACGTGTCCGACCCCGCGTCCGTCGAGGCGATGGCGGCGACGGCCGTGGAGCGGTTCGGCGGCATCGACCATCTCGTCAACAACGCCGCCATCTTCGGGTCGATGAAGCTGGACTTCCTCTTCACCGTCGACTGGGACTACTACAAGAAGTTCATGTCCGTGAACATGGACGGCGCGCTGCTGTGCGCGCGCGCCTGCTATCCCCACATGCAGGCACGGGGCGGCGGCTCGATCGTCAATCAGTCGTCCACGGCCGCGTGGCAGTACTCCGGCTTCTACGGGCTCGCCAAGGTCGGCGTCAACGGGCTCACCCAGCAGCTCGCGCACGAGCTGGGCAGCATGAACATCAGGGTGAACGCCATCGCGCCCGGCCCCATCGACACCGAGGCGAACCGCAAGGCCGTCCCCGGCGGCATGTCGCAGAAGATCGTCAAGGAGAAGATGGCGCTGAAGCGGATGGGCTCCCCCGAGGACCTCGTCGGGATGTGCCTGTTCCTGCTGTCGGACGAGGCCGGCTGGGTCACCGGTCAGATCCTGAACGTCGACGGCGGCGAGGTGTTCCGGGCATGAGCGAAGCGGGCGGGGAGGCACGGGAGGGCGATCCCCCGCGGGAGATGAGCGTCGGGTTCGTCGGCCTCGGCCAGATGGGCGCGCCGATGGCGCAGCACCTCGCCGGCCAGGGCCTGGTCGTCTTCGACACGCGTCCCGACGCGGTCGCGCCGCTGGTGAAGGCCGGCGCGCGGGCGGCCAAGAGCGTCGCCGAGGTGGCCGCGCACTCCGACCTGGTGTCGGTCATGGTCCGCGACGACGGCCAGGTGGCCGAGGTGGGCGCGGAGATCCTCGCCAGCGCCCGTCCCGGTACCGTCCTGGCGGTCCATTCGACGATCCGCGCCAAGACGGCGGAGGAGCTGGCCGAGAAGGCGCGGCGGTACGAGATCGAGGTCGTGGACGCGCCGGTCAGCGGCGGGTTCATGGGGGCGAGCGCGGGCAGCCTCGCCGTCATGGTCGGCGGGACGGACGAGGCGTTCGAGCGCTGCCGGGAGCCGTTCGGCGCCTGGGCCGATCTCGTCATGCACATGGGCCCCGTCGGCGCGGGCACCCGCACGAAGCTGGCCCGCAACCTGCTGCATTTCGTGTCGTTCACCGCGGCCGCGGAGGCGCAGCGGCTGGCGGAGGCGTCCGGGGTGTCGCTGCGGAAGCTGGGACGGGTCGTCCGGCACACCGACGCGATCACCGGCGGCGCCGGCTCGATCATGCTGCGCCCGACGACCGCGCCGATGGAGCCGGACGACGACCTGTACGACATCCTGCGCCACACCCGCGACCTCGGCGAGAAGGACCTGTCCCTCGCCCTGGAGCTGGCCGGCGAGCTGGGAGTGGACACCCCTTTCGCCAAGCTCGCCCTGGAACGCTTCGGCCTGGGCCTCGGCCTGCCGGGGGACGGAGACGGAGACGCCGATGGATGAGCCCGACGGCAAGAACGAGCGGCGCGAGCGCGGCCTGGAGATGATGCGCCGGGTCTACGCGTGGGAGGTCGAGGACGGGCCGGGCGACTTCTTCTCGCTGACCGTCGAGCACCTGTTCGGCGAGATCTGGACACGCCCGGGTCTGAGCATGCGCGACCGGCGGATGCTGCTCATCGGGGTCCTGGCCGGCCAGGGGCTCAACGAGGTCCTCGACATCCAGATCCCGGCGGCCCTGGCCAACGGGGAGCTGACACCGGACGAGCTGCGCGAGATGGGCATCTTCATCATGCACTACGTCGGCTGGCCGCTCGGTTCCAAGCTGTGCGTCCAGATCGACGGCCTCATCGCCAAGCACGAGAGGCGCGCCCGCAAGGACGAGTCGAACTAGCTCCGAATCCCCGGGAACCACCGATCCGGTCCGGGCGTCCAAAGTCCATGCGTGGTCGCGTTTTCGTTCCGGCTGCGACGATGCTGGTCCTCGCCGGGGCGGCAGGATGCACCGGGTCCTCCGGTAGCGCCGGCCCGCCGAGTGCGGCACCGGCGGTCCGGCTCGTCGCCTATGACGGCTGTGATGCCCTCCACAAGGGGTTGCGGGAGGCGACGGCCGACCAGGTCGACGCGTACGGGCTGAGTAGCGGCGAGCCCCTCGGCGGGGTCCTGGCGCCGGAGGGCGGCAGGGCCTTGCGCGGGGGCCCGCAGGCCGCGCAGGCGGTGCCGGGGCAGCCGCCCCGGCACTCCACCACGAACGCCCATGAGCGGGGCGCGGACGAGCCCGACCTCGTCAAGACGGACGGCCGCCGGATCGTGACGCTCGCCCGCGGCGACCTCAAGATCATCGATCCGGCGAGCCGCCGCGTCACCCATACGCTGGACCTTCCGGGCGCGAACGTGCACGGCGACGGGAACCTCCTGCTCAGCGGCGACCGCGTACTCGTCCTGGACGAGCGGTCCCCGATGGTCCCCCTCCCCCGGCCGGCCAGGCCGGGAGTCCAGGACTCCCCCGCGCCTCAGACGACCGAGCCCACGACGCGCCTCACGCTCGTCGACATCTCCGGCGCCCCGAAGGTCGTCGGCACCATGACGACCCGCGCCGACTACCTGGACGCTCGCCAGAACGGCCCCTCGGTCCGCGTGGTGATGAAGTCCCGGCCCGACATCGACTTTCCGGGCGGCACCGGCTCGAAGGGCGAGAAGGCGGCCGCCGAGGCGAACAGGAGGGCCGTGGTGACGGCCCCACTCAACGCCTGGCTCCCCACCTTCCAGGTGGACGCAGGCGACGGGTCCCCGGCGAAGGACTACCGGGCTCCCTGCGAGCAGGTCAGCCGGCCGTCCTCGTACGCGGGATCGACCATGCTGAGCGTGCTGACGTTCGACCTGTCCCGCGGGCTCGCAGACCCGCAGGCGATCGGCGTCACCGCCGACGGCTCCACCGTCTACGGCAACGGGAAGAGCCTGTACGTCACCGGCACTCCGCCGAATCCGTCCATGTGGACGCCGCGCAAGAAGCGCCCCGAGGTCCGCACCGACGTGTACAAGTTCGACGTCAGCGGCAAGGGACGTCCCCGGTACGTGGCGTCGGGTTCGGTCAAGGGCAACCTGCTCAACCAGTACTCGATGTCGGAGCACGACGGGAAACTGCGTCTGGCCACGACCACGGGCCAGTTCGCCCGTGAGGAGAAGCCTTCGCAAAGCTCGGTGTACGTCCTCGCGCAGGACGGCTCCCGCCTCGACCAGGTAGGACGGATCGACGGGCTCGGCAAGGGCGAGCGGATCTACTCCGTCCGGTTCATCGGCGCGACCGGCTATGTCGTGACGTTCCGGGAGGTCGACCCGCTGTACGTGCTCGACCTGAAGGATCCGCGCCGTCCCCGCCTCACCGGCGAACTCAAGATCACCGGCTATTCGGCGTACCTGCATCCCACCAGGGACGGGAAGCTCCTCGGCGTCGGCCAGGACGCCGACCGCAGCGGCCGGACGAAGGGCCTCCAGGTCTCGCTCTTCGACGTCTCCGGCGAGCGGCCCCGCAGGATCGACAACTACACGCTGCCCGAAGCGACCTCACAGGCGGAGTTCGAGCCGCACGCCTTCCTCTACTGGCCGGACTCCGGCCTCACCGTCATCCCCGTGAACGACCCCGGCGCCGAGGCCCTCGCCCTCAAGGTCACCGGCTCGTCCATCACCGAGACCGGAACCGTCACCCATCCCGGCGACGGCAACGGCATCCGCCGCTCCCTGATCATCGGCGACACCCTCTGGACGTTCTCCGGCAAGGGCGCCCGCGCCACCAATGCCGCCACACTCGAGAACACCGCGTGGCTGCCGTTCGACTAGGCGCGGATCAGCGAAGGCCGGTGGAGCGCTTGGCGGCGGTCTGGAGGAGGCGGTCGACCAGGGCCGGGTAGTCGAGGCCGGTCGCCGCCCACATCTGCGGGAAGGCCGACGCCGGGGTGAAGCCCGGCATGGTGTTGATCTCGTTGAGGACCCAGCGGCCGTCCGGCGTGTGGAAGAAGTCGACGCGGGCGAGGCCCTCGCAGTCGAGCGCGTCGAACGCCTGGACGGCGACGCGGCGGACCTCCTCGATCGCCGCGGCCGGCAGGTCCGGCGGGATCGCCATGGTGGTGGAGCCGTCGAGGTACTTGGTCTCGAAGTCGTAGAAGTCGTGGTCGCCCGCCATCAGCACCTCGGCGGGCAGGCTCGCCTCGGCCGGGCCGTCGTCCGCGCTCTGCAGGACGCCGCACTCGATCTCGCGACCCTCGATCGCGGCCTCCACGATGACCTTCGGGTCGTGCTCGCGGGCCGCCTCGACCGCCGCCTCCAGGCCGGCCTCGTCGGTGACCCGGGTGATGCCCATGCTCGACCCGGCCCGCGCGGGCTTGACGAACACGGGCGTGCCGCCCGCGAGCCCCAGTTCCTTGATCTCGTCGATCTTGCCTTTGCGTTCGCGCCGCCACTCCCGGTCGCCGACCAGGACGTACGGGCCGACGGGCAGGCCGCGCGCCTGCCAGACGAGCTTCATGAACCCCTTGTCCATGCCGACCGCGCTGGCCAGCACCCCGGCGCCGACATAGCGGACGCCCGCGAGGTCGAGCAGCCCCTGGATCGTGCCGTCCTCCCCGTAGGGGCCGTGCAGCAGCGGAAGCACCACGTCGACGTCGCCGAGCGTCTCGGGCACCTGGCCCGGCCGGACGACCATCAGCCCGCGGCTGTCGGGGTCGAACGGCAGCGCGAGGACGCCGCCGGAGCCGGTCACCTCGGGCAGCCGGCCGTCCTCGATCGCGAGCCGCAGGTCGCGGGGCGGCAGCACCCAGCGGCCGTCGCGGGCGATGCCGACCGGCACCACCTCGTACCGGTCCCGGTCGATGGCGGCCATCACGGCCCCCGCGGTGACGCAGGAGATCGCGTGCTCGGAGCTGCGTCCGCCGAAGACCACGGCCACGCGGATCTTAGAAACCTGGGACATGTCGTCCGACCCTATCGGTGATCAGCCCGGGTCGGCCACGAGCGATCCGGGCGCGGCGGCCCCGCCGGCACGTCCGTCACAGCCCGTACCGCTCGGGCTTGGGGGAACGGGAGATCAGCGAGATCGCCGCCTCCTTGATCGGCATCCCGTGGTGCAGGACGGCGGTGACCGCCTCGGTGATCGGCATCTCCACGTTGTGCTTGCGGGCCAGCTCCATCACCGCCTCCGCCGACCTGACGCCCTCGGCCGTCTGCTTGGTGACGGAGACGACCTGCTCCAGCGTCATGCCGCGGCCGAGGTTCTCGCCGAACGTCCGGTTGCGCGACAGCGGCGACATGCACGTCCCGACGAGGTCACCCATCCCGGCGAGGCCCGCGAAGGTGTGCTCGTCGGCGCCGAGCGCCGCGCCAAGCCGGGCGATCTCGGCGAGGCCGCGCGTCATCAGCAGCGCCTGCGTGCTGGCGCCGAAGCCGAGCCCGACCGCCATGCCCACGCACAGCGCCACGATGTTCTTCACCGCGCCGCCCAGCTCGCAGCCGACGACGTCGGTGGAGGTGTAGACCCGGAAGTACGGCGTCATCGTCGCGGCCTGGAGCCGCCGCGCGGCGTCCTCGTCCGCGCAGGCCGCGACCGCCGCGCCGGGCTCCCCGCCGGCGACCTCGCGGGCCAGGTTCGGCCCGCAGAACACCCCGACCCGCTCCGCGGGGACGTTCGCGACCTCGCCGATGACCTCCGACATGCGCCGGGACGTGCCGTGCTCGACGCCCTTCATCAGGCTGACCAGGACCGCGTCCGGCGGCAGCAGCGGCAGCCAGTCGCCGAGGTTGCGCCGGAGGGTCTGCGCCGGGACGGCCAGCGCCACGAAGTCCGCGCCCGCCAGCGCCTCCGCCGGGTCCAGTGTCGCGCGGACGCCGTCGGGCAGCGTGACGCCGGGCAGGTAGTCGGGGTTCTCGTGGCGCTCGTTGACCGCCTCGACGACCTCGGGGCGCCGCCCCCACAGGACGGTCTCGCCGCCCGCGTCGTCGAGCAGCTTGGTGAACGTCGTGCCCCAGGATCCGGCCCCCATCACCGCGGTGCGGAAGGTCACGAGCCGGCCGCCTTCGGTTCGCCGTTCGCGGGCCGCGCCGGCTCCGGCGCGGCGGCCTCGAACGCCTCGACCGCCCCGGTCGCCGGGCGAGCGCGCCGCCGCTCCTCCAGCACCCTGTGGTGGTCGTAGCGCTCCCTGGGCGGCTCCTGGCCGCGCAGCTCGCCGAGCAGGCCGGTGATCGCCGCCATGATGTCGCCGGTGGCGGCCAGCAGCGTCTCCCTGGAGAGCGGCCGGCCCTCGAACCGCGACAGGTCGACGGGCGGCCCCGCGATCACCTTCATGGTCTTGCGCGGGAACGGGTGGACGCCCTTCTTCAGGCTCCCGGCCAGTCCCGTCCGGGCGCCCCTCCGGTACGGCATCAGCTCGTGCGCGCCCCAGTTCGCCACCGGGACGACCTTGGCGCCCGTCTTCAACGCCATCCGCGCCACGCCGGTCTGGCCGGTCATGGGCCACAGTTCGGGGTCACGGGTGCAGCTGCCCTCCGGGTAGAACATCAGGCATTCGCCGTCCAGCAGCGCCTTCTCGGCGGCCTCAAGGGCGAGGGACGCGTCGGCACGGTCGCGGTAGACCGGGATCTGGCCGGTGCCGCGCAGGACGTTCCGGACGAACCTCACGTCGAACAGCGTCGACTTGGCCAGGTAGACGGGGTAGCGGCCCGACTCGAACACGAAGTGGGCGAGCGCGAGGGGGTCGGCTTCGGAGATGTGGTTCGCGGCGATGATGACGCCGCCCTCCGCCGGCACGTTGGCCCGGCCGCGCCAGTCCCGCTTCAGCAGCCCCAAGAGCAGCGGGCGCAGGATGACGATGGTGAGCTTCCGCCAGGCCGGCGAATACCCGTGGCTCATGCCCCGTCTCCCCTCCTTGATCCGTCCCCAGGCGAACGCAGGGTGCCCACAAGTGTCGCGGGTGCGTGCGCATAGTGTCGAGTCGCCATGTCTACCGCAAAGTTCATCCAGTGGTCGCTCGTCGTGCCGGTGAAGATGCTGGCCCGGGCGAAGACCCGCATGTCCGGGGCGGCGGGCCCGCACCGCGAGGCGCTCGCGCTCGCGGTGGCGACCGACACGGTCGCCGCCGCGCTCCGCTGCGACCGGGTCCGGACCGTGATCGTTGTCACCGACGATCCCCTTCCGGCCGCCGATCTGGCGGCCCTCGGCGCCCTGGTCGTGCCCGACGTGCCGGACGCCGGGCTGAACCCGGCCCTCGTTCACGGCGCCGGTCGCGGCCGTGAACTCGCCCCGGGCACCGGTGTTGGCGCGCTCTCCGCCGATCTGCCCGCTTTGCGCCCTCTTGAACTCGCGCGTGTCCTCGACGCGGCCGACCAGGCGCCCGAGGCCTTCGTCCCGGACGCGGCCGGCGTCGGCACGACGCTGTACACGGCCCGGCCCGGCGTCCCGTTCTCCCCCGCCTTCGGAGCGGACTCCCGTGCCGCCCACCGCGCACGCGGCGCTCGCGAACTCCTGGTTCCCGGCACCGACAGCGTCCGGCGCGACGTCGACACCCTCGACGACCTCCGGGCCGCGCTGGCCCTCGGAACGGGCCCCCGGACGACGGCGGTAGCCGCCCGTCTGCCCGCCTTCGCCTAGGGTTCGGGTTATGCAGGGGACGGTGAAGATCTTCGATGCTCCGACGCGCTCGGGGAGTGTGCTGCTCGACGACGGAACGGAGCTGCCGTTCGACGGGGAGGCGTTCGCGGCGGGAGGACTGCGGCTGCTGCGGCTGGGGCAGCGGGTGAACCTGGCGATGGACGGCGACCGGATCTCGGTGGTGACGCTGTCGACCTTCCCGCTGCCGTCCACGGACTAGGGAACCCCCCGGACACGCCGACGCCCGGGACCGTATTTGGCACGGTCCCGGGCGCCGGCGCGGCAATTCCTACTTCTTGCCGGCCACCAGGTTCTTGAAGTCCGCGCCCGCCTTGAACTTCGGGACGGACGTCGCAGGAACCTCGATGGTCTTGCCCGTTGCGGGGTTGCGGGCCGTACGGGCAGGCCGGTCGGCCTTCTCGAACGAACCGAACCCGGTGATCGCGACCTTGTCGCCCTTGGCGACGGCGGTCTGGATCGCCTCCAGGATGGCGTCGACGGCCTCGGCTGCGGCCTTCTTGCTGCCCAGCCGGTCAGAGATGGCGTCGACCAGCTCACGCTTGTTCATGGGTTACTCCTCTAGTTCCCCCCTTGCCCGAACGAAACTAAGGGACCCTCAGCATGGACACAATCACCTGCACGCACGAGTTGGCGTGTCGCTGGCGTTTTTGTCGCACTCGCCCCTGTCTCGCCGGGTGACCGGACCGGATCCGGCCACTGCGCACGCTAACCGACGTCGGGCGTCTCTTGGAAATCGGCGAGGAACGCCTCCAGCCTGCGGGCGGCCAGCCCGGCGTCCCGTTTCGCCAGATCGGTGATCGCCAGCAGGTGCCGGATGAGCCGCTGCCGCTCCTCGGGAGGCAGCGGCGCGACGGCCCGATGAGCGTCACGCAACTGCCGCGCGAGCAGCGTCAACGCGGGATCGTCCCATTGCGGGCCGTCCCACGGGACCGTGCTCAATTCATGCCCCCAAAGGTCGGGTCTGCGCACCAGGGCGATTCTCCCCGGTCGCCGCCCGTGACCGTCCACCCGGGGGGCATGAAGACCGGAATGCGCTACATCGTGACGGGGAACCAGGGGCGGCGGGTGGATTCGAAGTCGTTGATGGCTTCGGCGTGGCGGAGGGTCAGGCCGATGTCGTCCAGGCCCTCGGTGAGGCGCCAGCGGGTGTAGTCGTCGATCTCGAACGAGGCGGTCTCGCCGTCCCAGCGGACCTCGCGGTTCTCCAGGTCGACGGTGATCTCCAGGGCGGGGTCCTTCTCGATCCGGCCCTGGAGGTCCTCGACCTGCTCGGCGGTGAGGATGACGGGCAGCAGCCCCATCTTGGTGGAGTTGTTACGGAAGATGTCCCCGAAGCGCGGCGCGATGACGACGCGGAAGCCGTACTGCTGCAGGGCCCAGACGGCGTGCTCGCGGGACGAGCCGGTGCCGAAGTCGGGGCCGGCGACCAGGATGCCCGCGCCGTCGTACCGCGGCTGGTTCAGGACGAAGTCCGGGTCCTCGCGCCAGCCGGAGAACAGGCCCTTGTCGAAGCCGGTGCGGCTGACCTGCTTCAGCCAGACGGCCGGGATGATCTGGTCGGTGTCGACGTTGCTGCGGCGCAGCGGGACCGCGCGCCCGGTGAAGGTGGTGAACGCTTCCATCGTGCTTCCTTAGAGGTCGGCGGGGGCGGTCAGGCGGCCGGTGACGGCGCTCGCGGCGGCGACGGCGGGCGACACCAGGTGGGTGCGGCCGCCGGGGCCCTGCCGGCCCTCGAAGTTGCGGTTGGACGTGGAGGCGCTGCGCTCGCCGGGCGCGAGCTTGTCGGGGTTCATCGCCAGGCACATCGAGCAGCCGGCCTCGCGCCACTCGGCGCCGGACGCGGAGATGACGCCGTCGAGGCCCTCCTCCTCGGCCTGCTTCTTGACCCTCATCGAGCCGGGCACGACCAGCATGCGGACGCCGTCGGCGACCTGGCGGCCCTCCAGGACGCCCGCGACCGCGCGGAGGTCCTCGATGCGGCCGTTGGTGCAGGAGCCGACGAAGACGATGTCGACCTCGATGTCGCGCAGCGGCGTCCCGGCGGTCAGGCCCATGTACTCCAGGGCGCGCTCGGCCGACTGGCGCTTGACGGGGTCGTCGTAGGACGCGGGGTCGGGCACGGACTCGCCGAGCGGCAGGCCCTGCCCCGGGTTGGTGCCCCAGGTGACGAACGGGGTCAGCTCGGCCGCGTCGATCACGACCTCCTTGTCGAAGACCGCGTCGTCGTCGGTGCGCAGCGACGTCCAGTACTCGACGGCCTTGTCCCAGTCGTCGCCCTGGGGGGCGTGCGGGCGGTCCTTGAGGTACTCGAACGTGGTCTGGTCCGGCGCGATCATCCCGGCGCGGGCGCCGGCCTCGATGGACATGTTGCAGACCGTCATGCGGCCTTCCATCGACAGGGACCGGACGGCCTCGCCGCGGTACTCGATGATGTGGCCCTGGCCGCCGCCGGTGCCGATCCGCGCGATGATCGCGAGGATGAGGTCCTTGGCGGTCACGCCCTCGGGCAGGGCGCCGTCGACGGTCACGGCCATCGTCTTCGGCTGGACCTGCGGCAGCGTCTGGGTGGCGAGGACGTGCTCGACCTCGCTGGTGCCGATGCCGAAGGCGAGGGCGCCGAACGCGCCGTGCGTGGAGGTGTGCGAGTCGCCGCAGACGACGGTCATGCCGGGCTGGGTCAGGCCGAGCTGCGGGCCCATGACGTGGACGATGCCCTGCCCCTCGTCGCCCATCGGGTGCAGCCTGACCCCGAAGTCGGAGCAGTTCTTGCGCAGCGTCTCGACCTGGGTGCGCGACACCGGGTCGGCGATGGGCTTCAGCAGGTCCGCCGTCGGGACGTTGTGGTCCTCGGTGGCGATCGTCAGGTCGGGGCGCCGGACGGGCCGGCCGGCCATCCGCAGCCCGTCGAACGCCTGCGGGCTGGTGACCTCGTGAACGAGGTGCAGGTCGATGTAGAGGAGGTCCGGCTCACCTTCGGCGCGCCGTACGACATGCGCGTCGTAGACCTTTTCGGCCAGTGTTCGGCCCATCACTTCCACCTCACCTGCTGAACTGTCGTCGGCGCGTCGGGCGGGTCGCAGGCGCGCCGTGGTCCGGGTCACCTTGACTTGCATCTCAAATTTCGAGACGGCAATATCAAGACATGGACAACTCTAGCGGAGTCGGCGTACTTGACAAAGCCGTTCTCGTCCTGAACGCGCTGGAGGCGGGCCCGGCCTCGCTCGCCCAGCTCGTCCAGACGACCGGGCTGGCCCGTCCCACGGCACACCGGCTGGCCGTCGCGCTGGAGCACCACCGTCTCGTCCACCGGGACACGCAGGGGCGTTTCATCCTCGGCCCGAGGCTCGCCGAACTCTCGGTCGCGGCGGGCGAGGACCGCCTCCTGGCGATCGCCCAGCCCATTCTCGCCCATCTGCGCGACATCACCGGCGAGAGCGCCTCGCTGTTCCGCCGCCAGGGGGACGTCCGGGTGTGCGTGGCCGCCGCCGAGCGCACCAGCGGCCTGCGCGACACCATCCCGGTCGGCGCCGCGCTCCCGATGACGGCGGGTTCGGCCGCGCAGATCCTGCTCGCCTGGGAGGAGCCGGACCGGCTGCACCGCGGGCTGCGCAACGCCAAGTTCGAGGCCGCCACGCTGTCGTCCGTCCGCCGCCGGGGCTGGGCGCAGAGCGTCGGCGAGCGCGAGCAGGGCGTCGGCTCGGTCTCCGCCCCGATCCGCGGCGCGGGCGGACGGGTGATCGCCGCCGTGTCGGTGTCGGGTCCCCTGGAGCGCCTGAGCCGCGCCCCCGGCCGCCTGCACGCCGCTCCCGTCGTCGCGGCGGCCGAGAAGATCTCCGAGGGGATGCGGCGCACGGGGTCCTGACCTCGGCTGACAAATCACCGCAACCCGGACAGACATTGGATAGTGCCGGTATCCGATCGGGCCACCCGGATAGCGTTGAACGTCCGGTCAATGGGGGGTGCAGCGGTGCAGATCTCCGAGCTCAGCGATCGCAGCGGCCTGACGGTCCAGACGATCAAGTTCTACATCCGGGAGGGCCTGCTCCCGAAGGGCTCGGCGGTGAGCGCGACGCGCTCGGAGTACGACGCGCGCCATCTGGAGCGGCTGCGGCTGATCAGCGCGCTGCGCGAGGTCGGCGACCTGCCGGTCTCGGCGATCCAGCAGATCATCTCGGCCCTCGACGACGAGCGCGTCAGCCTGCACGAGCTGTTCGGCACCACGCAGTACGCCATCGGCCCGCACGTCGCGGCACCGCACGACCCGCACTGGCGCGCCGCCCGCGAGGACGTGGACGCGCTCGTCCGCGAGCTCGGCTGGACCGTCGGCGACCGCGCCCCGGCCCGCGACCTGCTCGCGCACACGTTCGTGGCCCTGCGCCGCCTCGGCTTCCCGATCACGCTCAGGGACCTGCGGCCGTACGTGAAGGCCGCGGCCGAGGTGGCCGAGCACGAGCTCGGCAGGGTCGCCGAGGGGGCGCCACGCGCGCGGACGGTCCATTCCCTACTGGTCTCGACCATCCTGTACGAACAGGTCCTGACCGCCCTGCACCGCCTGGCCCAGGAGGACGCCTCCTCCCGGCTCACCTGATTGCAGTGCCCTTGGCGTCGGGCCCTGGGGGCCCTCCTTCGGCGGGCACTGCGGTGCGATCGCTGCATCGCTCCGGCTCGCCTGGCGGCTCGCTGCGCGATCAGGTTTCTTGCTTCGCTCGAAACCTGCCTTCGGTCGCGATCGCAGTGGTTTCGGTTGTTGCGGGGTTGCGGTGGTGGCTGATGTTGGTGCGTACCTACGTCGCGAACGAATGCCTGGGCGGACGGTCGGTTGTTCGGTCGGCGGGGCGTTGTCATAAAGTCGCGGCATGCGGGAGAGCCGTCCGTTCGTCAGTCTGGCGACCGACTTCGGTGGGGCCTACACGGCGATCTGCGCGGGGGTCGTCTACACCATCGCGCCGGGCGCGAACGTGCTCGTGCTGAGCGACGAGATCACCCCGTTCGGTGTGCGCGAGGGAGCGATGCTGCTCCGCCAGGCGCTCCCTTATCTGCCGGTCGGTGTGCACGTGGGCATCGTGGATCCGGGTGTCGGCACGCCGCGCCTTCCGGTGGCCGTGGAGACGGGACGCGGGGACGTCCTGGTCGGACCGGACAACGGCCTGCTGGTGCCGGCCGCCGCGCGGCTGGGCGGCGTCGTCCGGGCGCACGCGCTGGAGAACCCGGCGTACCGGCTGCCCGGCGTCTCCACGTCGTTCCACGGGCGCGACATCTTCTCTCCGGCCGCCGGGCACATCGCGACCGGGCTGGACGTGGCGGAGCTCGGGCCCGCGGTGGAGCCGCTGCCGCTGGAGGTCCCGTCCCCGGTGGTGCGCGACGGGGAGCTGACCGTCCCGGTCCTCTACACCGACCGGTTCGGCAGCCTGGTCCTGGGCGGCGAGCCGGCGGACCTGGCCGCCGCGTTCGGCCCGCTCCCGCACGGGACGCCCCTGGAGGTCGCCTGGACCGCTCCGGCGCCCGGCTCCGCACGGATCACGTTCGAGGAGACCTTCGGCGGCGTCTCCCCCGGCACGCCGCTCGCCTGGATCGACTCGTCCGGCTGGCTCGGCTTGGCGGTGAACCAGGAGTCGGCCGCCGAGGTCCTCGGCCTCGCCGGTGTGGAGACCGTCACCTTCCGCCGCCCGCGAGAGAATCTCACCGTCGGTAACGGTCCGCTGACCTGATCACCACGCACCGTCCATCTCCGGCGTCCCGGCGGTACCGGACGGGCCGTTACCCGGCGTTCCACCGAATGTCAATCGTCGGTCAGCGCCCCCCGAAAGGCCATATCCGCTGGTGAACCGGCTAAGCTGCGCGCGGCCACGTTAGAGAGAGCGCTTACGGGGGGACCGTATGGCAGAGGTCCATCACTTTTCCTACGGGTTGGTCACACCGGTGACGGCCTATGCCATGTCGTTCATCGGCTCGCTGCTCGGCCTGCTGTGCACGACCCGGGCGCGGGCGGCCGGCGGCCTCTCCCGCGCCTCCTGGCTGGCCCTCGCGGCGCTGGCCATCGGCGGCACCGGGATCTGGGTGATGCACTTCATCGCCATGCTCGGCTTCACGGTCCAGGACCACGAGATCCGCTACGACGTGCCGCTCACCCTGCTGAGCTGCGCGACCTCCATCGCGGTCGTCGGGATCGGGCTGTTCATCGTCGGCTTCGCCGGCATCCGCGTGCCCATGATCGTCACCGGTGGTCTCATCATGGGCGCCGGCGTGGCGAGCATGCACTACACCGGCATGGAGGCCATGAACATGGCCGGGCACATCGGCTACCAGCCGATCCTGGTCGGGTTGTCGGTGCTGATCGCCCTCGTGGCGGCCACCGCGGCGCTCTGGTTCAGCATCCGCGTCAAGGGCATGTGGGCGACCGCCGGCGCCGCCGCGATCATGGGGATCGCGGTGACCGGCATGCACTACACCGGCATGGCGGCCATGGAGATCACCATGCACGAGGGCATGGCGGACCCCACCGGCGCCCGCGCCATCGACTTCCTGCTGCCGCTCATGGGCGGGGTGGGCGGCGTGTCGATCATCCTGCTGATCATCATCGCGATGGCGCCGAGCGAGGAGGAGATCCGGGTCGAGGCCCAGCTCCATGAACGCATCCGTGCGCGGCAGGAGGCGGAGCGGCAGCGGACGGACGCACCGCGCACGCCGGCCGAGCCCGCCGCGCCCCCGGCGCCGAGCCGGACCGCCGGCGAGTGGTTCGACGGCGGACCGGGCCGCTGACGCACCCCTTAGACGGGTTCAGGGTCGTCCCCTACGCCCGGTGCGGTACCGGCGGCGGGCGGCGGCGTCCGGAGGCTGTAGACCGGGTGCATCTCGGCGGCCGATGCCGGGGCGCATGCCGTACACGCAGCATCGTTGCCATGACGAACAC
>NZ_SMKK01000081.1 GCF_004348425.1 Actinomadura sp. 7K507 | reverse complement strand
GATCCCGGCTACCCGCAGCGGCGGCCGCTCCTGCGCCCCGCCTTCTGGCTGAGCGACGAGCCCGTCCGCGGGGAGCTGTGGCGCGACCTGCGGGCCGAGCACCACCGTTCGGGCCTCTGGCCGCTGCTGATGGACGAGACCGACCAGCCCTGGGCGTCCGGCCAGATCGCACCCGAGCCGGTGTCCGAGATCGGCAACTACCTTCCCCACGCGTTCATGGCCGAGGTGTGGGCCGACTGGGCGGAGCGGGCGGCCGAAGAGGACTACGACGACCTCGCCCCCTACGGGCGGCACTGCCCGGGACCCGCCCCGCCCGGCATCCCGGTCGACGACCCGGACGCCATGGCCGACCGGTACGCCCGCGTGCTCGCCCGCCGCGGCGTGCCGCTGGGCCTCGCCGCGGTGGAGCGGGGCGCCGACGCCCTGGCCGCCGCCGGCTGGCAGGGCGCCCTCAACCACAACGAGTGGACGGCGCCGCTCGCCGCCGTCCTGCGGAGCTGGGAGGACCGCTTCGGCGCCCGCGTCGTCGGGCTCGGCTTCAACACCCTGGAGCTCAGCGTCGCCGCGCCGCCGGTCACGGCCCGGCACGCCGTCCACGTCGCGGCCGAGCACTGGACGTTCTGCCCGGACATCCTTTTCCAGGGCCCAGGGACGCTCGCCGGCTACGCCGAGGAGATCCGCGGCAAGACCCACTGGACGTTCTGGTGGGACTGACCGCACGCCGCAGGGCGCTGGCCTCGACCGTCGCGGCGGCGATCGCGCTCACCCTGGCGGCCAACGTGACCGTCCTCGTCTCGGGGCATCTGGACGAGGAGCCCACCAAGGCGGAGGACCTGGTGTCGGTGGACCGGGGTTCGGCGCCCCGGGCCCCGGAGGTCGCGCCGCTGACCCGCCGCTACACGCCGCACCTGCTGGTCGCGGGGACGTCCCCGCTCCCGCCCGGGGCCGTCGAGCGCGCCAAGGACCTGAAGGGCGTCGCCGGGGTCACGGTCGTGGACGCCGCGCGCGCCAACGTCGGCGGACGCCGCATGGGCCTTCTCGGTGTGGACCCGTCGAAGTTCCGGGCGTTCGCGCCCAAGACGACGGCCGAGTCCGACCAGCTGTGGCGGACGATCGCGTCCGGCGGCCTGGCGCTGTCGTTCGAGCGGAGCCGCGAGGGGACGATGCCGCTCGGCGCGGTCGTCCCCGCGGGCGGCAGCGAGGGCGCGGGCCGCGTGCGCGTCGGCGCCTACGCCTCGATGGGCATCGGCGACATCGACGCCGTCGTGTCCCGCAGGCAGGCCAGGGCGCTCGGCATGCCGGACGGGAACGGCCTGGTCATCAGCGCCCCGAAGGCCGACGTGAAGAAGCTGTCGGCGCGGCTGAAGAAGGTCCTGCCCCGCGGCACGAAGGTGGCGGCGCTGACGGCGGCCCAGACCCCGCAGGAGAAGCCCGCCGAGCAGCGGGGAGGCCCCCGGGTCACCGGCCGCCCCGACGGGGTGGCGGGCGCGTCGAGCCCGATCACCGGCAACAGGATGACGCCCACGATGCGGGCCCTGGTGCTGGAGATCGCCAGGCTGTTCGGCCCGTTCCCGACGATCGGGTGCTACCGCTCCACCGCCGACGCGCAGGACCACGGCCACGGCCGCGCCTGCGACTTCATGGAGAGCACCGGCGGGCGGATGCCGAGCAAGAGCGCGCTGCGGCACGGCGACCAGGTCGCCGGATACCTCGTCGAGAACGCGCGGCGGCTCGGGGTCTCCTACGTCATCTGGAAGCAGCACATCTGGAACGTGCGAGGCGGCGGCTGGCGCCCGATGGAGGACCGCGGAAGCCTCACGCAGAACCACTACGACCACATACACGTCTCGGTGCTGCGCTGAGTCTCGGTGCTGCGCTGAGTCTCGATGCCGCGCTGACCCCGCGCCACCACCCGCGCCCCCAGGGGTCAGGGGGTCAGGGCAGTTCCTGCTCGCACCAGACGACCTTGCCGCCGATGGTGCGGCGCACGCCCCACCGCTGGGCCAGCCGCCCCACCACGTGCAGGCCCCGGCCCGTCTCGATCATGTCGTCCTCGTCGTCGTGGTGGATCCGGGGACGTCCGTCGGAGGAGTCGAAGACCTCGCAGACCAGGCCGCCCTCCCGCACCAGCCGCAGCGTGATCCGGCCGCCCGCGTGCCGGATCGCGTTGGTGACCAGCTCGGAGGCCAGCAGCATCGTCGAGTGGGCCATGTCCTCCAGGCCCCAGTGGGCGAGCCGGTCGCGGATGAGGCCGCGGGCGCGGCGGACGGCGGCGGGCTCGGCGGGCAGTTCCCAGGTGGCGTGGTGGTCGGCCGGGATGCGCGCCAGCCGGGCCACGAGCATCGCGATGTCGTCGCGGTGCTGGTCGTCGTAGACGCCGTCGAGCGCCGCCTGGCACAGGTCCTCCAGGGGGCGGGCGGCGGCTCCGGGCCCGAACGTCGCCTGCAGCCGCGCCAGCCCGTCGTCGATGTCGCGGGCCCGGTTCTCCACCAGCCCGTCGGTGTAGAGGAACAGCAGCGTCCCGTCCTCGACGGTGAACTCGCGGCTGACGATCGGGCCGTCGCCGCCGACGCCGAGCGGCGGAGCGGGCGGCACCGGCAGGTACCTCGAGTCGGCGCCGGGCGGGGCGAGCAGCGGCGGCAGGTGCCCCGCGCTGGCGACCTCGCACCGGCCGCTGACCGCGTCGTAGACGACGTAGGCGCAGGTGGCGAAGTGCGGCTCGCGCTCGCCGAGCGTGCGCATCAGCGAGTCGAGCCGTTCCAGGGCCTCGGCGGGCGGCAGTTCGAGCCCCGCGAGGGTGTGGATGGCGGTGCGGAGGCGCCCCATGGTGACGGCGGCCTTCACGCCGTGGCCGGCCACGTCCCCGACCACCAGCGCGACCCGCGCGCCGGGCAGCGCGATCGACTCGTACCAGTCGCCGCCGACCTCGATGAGGCGGCTGCCCGGCAGGTAGCGGTGGTGCACCTCGACCGGTGACGGCGCCGACAGCCCGGTCGGCAGGAGGCTCCGCTGGAGCGTGAGGGCGGTGGCCCGCTCGCGCGAGTACTGCCGGGCGCTCTCGACGAAGATGGACGCCCGGTTGGCGAACTCCATCCCGATCTCGACGTCGTAGGCGTCGAACGGGCGGTGCGCGACGTTGCGGGTGCAGGCGAAGAATCCGAGGACGCCCGCCGCGGACGTGATCGGCAGCAGCAGCATCGAGGCGCCCTTGAGCAGGTCGGCGACCGGCGGCCGGCGCCAGGCGGCCGCGAGATTCGCGGCGCCCTCGCCGCCGAGGGCGCGCAGCACCGGCTCGCCCGACTCCATGCACAGCGCGTGCGGCGTGCCCTCCGGGAAGACGAGCGACTCGCCGGTCGGGAACGTCGCGTCCCAGGCCGGATCGTCGTCGTCGAAACCGATCGCCATGCGGCGCATCTGCGGGCCGTCCGGGCCGTCCGGCGGCTCGTCGGCGTCGATGTGGCGCTCCAGCAGGAGCAGGGCGCCCGCGTTGCAGAAGTGCGGGATGAGCACGTCCATCAGGCCGCGCGCCAGCATCTCGAGGTCGAGGGTGGAGCCGATCCGCGGGAGCGCGTCGTCCAGCAGCGCCCGGCGGATCACCGCGGGGTCGACGAACCGGTCCGCGAGCGGCACCGGCACCCGGACGACGGCGAGCGCCACGACGTCGGGCGCGCCGCCGCTCATGGGGTGGACGGTGACGACCGCGTCGAGCATGCCGCCCTCCGGGTTGTCGACCGCGAGCATCGCGGTGCGCTCCCGTCCGGCCTTGACCGCCTCCAGCAGCGGCTCCCGCGCGCCGGGTATCACCTCGTCGAGGTCGGCGCCCTGCAGGTCATCGCCCCCCGGGGCCAGGACGGCGGCGGCGTTGCGGTCGAACTGGAGTATTCGACCCGACGAATCCATGCCGAGAATCAGAATTCGGGTGGACGACTCCATCGCTCGATTATGGGACATGGAGGCCCCGCGTGAGGCCTATACGGCCGGGGAATCCGGCCCGGGATCGAGTTCATGTTCGTGCATGGCGCTCGTCCAGGAATTGCCGCCAGGTCCGCTTCCCGACGGCGTGGCCGGGCGTCAGGTGGTGCCCGTCCCGGAATCCGCGGCCCGCCTTTCCCGGCAGTGGGAGCGGCAGGCGGACGGGCCTGTTCAGCCCCCGGGCCCGCAGGTACGCCTGGAGCATCTCCTCGGCGGTCAGGACCTCCGGGCCGCCCATGTCGTCGACCCGGCGCGCGGGCCCGCCCGCCAGCGCCAGCTGCGCGAGCCGCTCGGCCACCTCGCCGACCTCGATCGGCTGGTCGCGCAGGCCCTTCGGCATCGCGGCGACACCGGGGATCTTGGTGAGGACGTTGAAGACCATGTCCGGGAGGGTGTGGAACTGCGTGGTCCGCAGGATCGTGTACGGCAGCCCGGAACGCTCGATGAGCCGCTCCACCGCGTACTTGGTCCGGTAGTAGCTGTAGGGGATCTTGTCCACGCCCACGATCGAGATGTAGATCAGGTGCGGGGCGCCCTGCCGCCGCGCGGCCTCGATCAGCCGTTTCGCGGCGGGCAGGTCCCGCTTGGTGTGGAACGGGTCGCTGGCGCAGTGCACGATCGTCCCGGTGCCTTCGAGCGCCGCGTCGATGCCCTCGCCGGTGGACAGGTCGCCCTTGTGCCAGGTGACGCCGTCCTCCGGCTCCCTGGCGCGGCGGCTCAGCCCGTGCACGTCCGCCCCGGCCTCGGCCAGCAGGCGGGTGAGCGGCCGGCCGAGCGTGCCGCTCGCTCCGGTCACGACGATCATGTCTCCTCCTTCATCGGCCCTCTTCTCCGTCAGGATGGACTGGACGGGCTCCCCGGATGCGACATCCGGCGGGCGGCATCAGGACTTCCCGAAGGCCTGCGGCGGCGGGACCGGCGCGACGATCTCCTCGCCGTCGCGCAGCGGCGCGGCGCCCGCGCAGAACGCGGCGAGGTCGCCGCCCTCCAGCAGCCGGGCCCGGACCACGCCGCCCGCCGCGCGGCGGGTCAGGTCCGCGACCGGCAGCGCCTCGCGCGACCCGGCCACGATGAGGTTGCCGAACCGGCGGCCGCGCAGCACGCCCGGGTCGCCCATCAGCAGCGTGTGCCGGAACACCGACCGCACGGTCGCGGCGACCCGGCGCGCGAACGGCAGCCGGAACCCGTCGGCGACGTTGACCATGTAGACGCCGGGGGGCCGCAGCACCCGCGCGGCGTCCAGCACGAACTCGCGGGTCGCGAGTTCGGCCGGCATGGACGCCTCGGAGAACGCGTCCATCACGACGAGGTCGTCGGCCTCGTCGGCGAGCGCGGCGATGCCCGCCCGGCCGTCGGTGATCCGGATGCGCAGGCCCGCGATCCCCTTGACCGGGAGCTGCTCGCGGACGAGCCGCACCAGCTCCGCGTCCGGCTCCAGGACGATCTGCCGGGACCCGGGCCGGGTCGCGGCGATGTAGCGCGGCAGGGTGCAGCCGGCGCCGCCGACGTGGACGGCGTCGAACGCCTGGCCGTCCACGCCGAGGGAGTCGACCACGTCGCCCATCAGCCGCATGTACTCGAAGTCGAGGTAGGTGGGGTCGGACAGGTTCACGTACGACTGGGGGATGCCTCCGACGAGCAGCATCCAGCCGCCGTCGCGGTCGGCGTCCCGCAGCAGCTCGGCCTCGCCGCCGTCGATCCTGTAGACGTTCGCCCGGGGACCGTGCCTGCCCTTGCGCGCCATGGCACCCACCTTACGGAACGCCTCGCGAGGGGCCCGCGGAACGTCAGGTTTGCTCGGTGAGGGTCTCCTCCGCCGCGAAATGGCACGCGCTGGGGTGGGCGGAACCGTCCCGCGCCTCCAGGCCGGGTTCCCGCTCGGCGCACACGTCCCGCGCCTTCCAGCAGCGGGTCCGGAACCGGCAGCCGGACGGCGGATCCAGCGGCGACGGCGGCTCCCCCTCGAGACGGATCTGGCCGGACCAGCCGGGGGCGTCCGGGTCGGGCACGGGAACGGCCGACAGCAGCGCCTGCGTGTAGGGGTGCGTCGGGTGCTCGTAGATCTGGGTCTCGTCGCCGGTCTCGACGACCTTGCCCAGGTACATGACGGCGACGCGGTCGGAGATGTGGCGGACGGCGGCCAGGTCGTGCGCGATGAACACCTGCGCCAGGCCCAGCTCCCGGCGCAGCTCGGCGAGCAGGTTCATGACCTGCGCCTGGACGGAGACGTCCAGCGCGGACACGGGCTCGTCGCACACGAGCACGTCGGGGCGCAGCGCGAGGGCGCGGGCGATGCCGACGCGCTGGCGCTGCCCGCCGGAGAACTGGTGCGGGTAGCGGTCGACGTGGCCGGGGTCGAGGCCGACGAGCTCCAGCAGCTCCCGCACGCGCGCCCGCCGCTCCCCCTTCGGCGCCGCCTCCGGGTGGATCGCGAACGGCTCCCCCACGATGTCGCCGACCGTCATGCGGGGATTGAGGGACGAGTAGGGGTCCTGGAGGACGATCTGGATGCGGCGGCGCAGCGCCCGCAGCTCGCGTCTGGGCAGCGCGAAGATGTCGCGCCCGGCGAAGCGGACGGTGCCGGCCGTGGGGCGTTCGGCGGCGAGCAGCAGCCTGGCGAGCGTCGACTTGCCGCATCCGGACTCGCCGACGACGCCGAGGGTCTCGCCGCGGCGCAGTTCCAGGTCGACGCCGTCCACGGCCTTGACCTGCCCGACCGCGCGTCGGAGCACCACCCCGCGGGTCACCGGGTAGTGCTTGACGAGGCCGTCGGCCTCCAGGATGGGGCCGTCCTGGCGGGAAGCGCCCTCATTCGGGTCCGGCACCGTGGACCTCCTCGGCGAAATGGCATGCGGCGGTGTGGCCCGGCGCGACGGTGATCTGCGGCGGCGTCTCGGCCGCGCAGATCCCCTCAGCGCGGGGGCAGCGCGGCCGGAACGGGCAGCCGGACGGCAGCGCGGCGGGGTCGGGCGGCGCGCCCCTGATCGGGACGAGCGGCTCGCCGCGCCGGTCGAGCCGCGGCACCGACGCGAGCAGCCCGCGCGTGTAGGGGTGGGCGGGCCGCGCGTACAGCTCCCGGGCGGGCGCCTGCTCGGCGACCGACCCGGCGTACATGACGACGATCCGGTCGGCGACGCCCGCGACGACGCCGAGATCGTGGGTGATCAGGACCATGCCCATGCCCAGCTCGTCCTGGAGCGCGGCCAGCAGCCGCATGATCTGCGCCTGCACGGTCACGTCGAGGGCGGTGGTCGGCTCGTCGGCGATCAGCACGTCCGGCTCCAGGGCCAGCGCCATCGCGATCATGATGCGCTGCCGCATGCCGCCGGAGAACTGGTGCGGGTGGTCGCCGAGCCGCCGCGCCGCCGACGGGATGCGCACCCGGTCCATCATCTCGACGGCCCGGTCCCCGGCCTCCCGGCGGCCGAGCCCGCGGTGCACCCGGTACATCTCGCGGAGCTGGTCGCCGACGGTGAACACCGGGTTCAGCGCGGTCAGCGCGTCCTGGAAGATCATCGAGATGCGCTCGCCGCGGTACTCGCGGCGGCGCCGCTCGGGGAGGCCCAGCAGTTCCTCGCCGCGCAGCCGCACCGACCCGCGCTCGACGCGGGCGGGCGGGACGTCGAGGATGCCCATGACCGCCTGCGCCGCGACGCTCTTGCCCGACCCCGACTCGCCGAGGATCGCGACCGTCTCGCCGTCGGCGAGGGTGTAGGACAGCCCGTTCACCGCGCGCACGTCCCGGCCCCGGACCCGGAAGCGGACGTGCAGGTCGTCGACGGCCAGCAGCGGCTCGGCCGGGCGGGGCGCCGGAACCGGCTCGTCCTTCACGTTCGCTCGTCCTTCACGTTCGCCCGTCCTTCGTTCGCCCGTCCTTCGTTCGCCCATCCTTCGTTCGCTCGTCATCTCACCGCAGCTTCGGGTCGAGGGCGTCGCGGGCGGCGTCGCCGAGCATCAGGAAGCTCAGCACCGTGGCGGACAGGAACGCCGCGGGGAAGATCAGCAGGTGCGGGTGGCTCATGAACGCGTCCTTGGCCTGGCCGAGCTGGAGTCCCCAGGAGACCTGCGGGTACTGGAGCCCGACGCCGAGGAAGTCCAGCGTCGCCTCCCCCACGATGACGTTGCCGACGTTGAGGGTGGCGACCACGATCACCGGGGCCATCGCGTTCGGCAGGATGTGCCGCGTCATGACCCGGCGGTCGGACGCGCCGAGCAGCCGCGCGGCCTGCACGTAGTCGGCGTCGCGGACCGAGATGACCTGGCCCCTCATGATCCGGATCATCGTCGTCCAGCCGAGCAGGACCAGCACCAGCGTCATCGCGGCGACGCCGCGCCCCGGGAAGGCGACGAGGATCACCGTGCCGCCCAGCACGAACGGCAGCCCGAAGAAAACGTCGGTGATCCGGGCGATCACCGCGTCCAGGATCCCGCCGTAGTAGCCCGCGATCATCCCGAACACCATCGCGATCAGCAGCGCGAACAGCGTGACCGCGACGCCGATCACCAGCGTGGGGCGGGCGCCGTGCACGACGTGCGCGTAGTAGTCGCAGCCCGCGAGGTCGGTGCCGAACCAGTGCTCGCCGGACGGGCCGAGCTTGGACAGG
The DNA here is from genome assembly GCF_004348425.1 of Actinomadura sp. 7K507. Classification (GTDB taxonomy): domain Bacteria; phylum Actinomycetota; class Actinomycetes; order Streptosporangiales; family Streptosporangiaceae; genus Spirillospora. The sequence goes on along the minus strand of NZ_SMKK01000081.1, from coordinate 27,134 downwards.
TTCGGGTCGCAGCCCTCGTTGGCCGCCGTCCCGGTGAACAGGCCCGGGAAGGCCGCCATCGCCGCCACCACGGCGAGGATCGACACCGATCCCCAGAAGACCCAGCGGCGCCGCAGGTCGCGCCACGCGTCGCCCCACAGCGACGCCCCGCCGGCCTCGCCGCCGGGGCCGGCGCCGCCGATCTCGCCGCCCGCGACCGCGACGGCTCCGGCGGTCCCGGTGTCCGGTTCCCTGGTCGTCATCGCCGCCGGCCCCCTACTCGTACCTGATCCGCGGGTCGAGCACCCCGTACAGCAGGTCCACGATCAGGTTGACCAGCAGGAAGATCAGCACCAGTACCGTGACCGCGCCGACCACGACGGGCCCCTCCTTGAGCTGGATCGACTGGAACACCTGCTGCCCCACGCCGGGCAGGTTGAAGATTCCCTCGGTCACGATCGCGCCGCCCATCAGGTTGCCGAAGTCGACGCCGAGGTAGGTCACGACCGGGATCAGCGAGTTGCGCAGCGTGTGCCTGCCGATGACCCGGGCCTTCGACAGCCCCTTGGCCCTGGCCGTGCGGACGTAGTCGGCGCGCAGGTTCTCCGACAGGCTCGTCCGGGTCAGCCGCGCGACGTACGACAGGCCGAGCGAGCCGAGGACGATTCCGGGCAGCAGGTAGCTCAGCGGCCACCCGTCGTCCGTCCCGGCCGTGGGGAAGATCTGCCAGTGCAGGCCGAACACGATCTGCGCGATGTAGCCGAGCACGAACACCGGCACCGCGATCACCAGGGTCGTCCCGCCGAGGACCAGGGTGTCGGCGAGCCTGCCGCGCCGCAGGCCCGCCCACACGCCGAGCGCGATGCCGATGACCAGCTCGAAGATCCAGGCGGTGAGCGCGAGCCGCGCGGTCACCGCCCAGCGTCCGGACAGCATCTCCGACACGCTTTGGCCGGTGTAGTTCTCGCCCAGGTCGCCCTGGGCGAGACCCCACATGTACTTCGCGTACTGCACCAGCAGCGGGTCGTTCAGGTTGTACCGGTCCCGGAGCTCCTGGAGGACGTTGTCCGGGACCGGCTTGTCACCGGCGAGCGCCTGGATCGGATCGCCCGGCAGCGCGAACACCATCGCGTAGATGAGCAGCGTGGTGCCGAAGAAGACCGGGACCGCCTGCAGGAGCCGCCGGGCGGCGAAACGCCACATCGTCGGCTACTTCACCGTCACTTCGGTGGCGAGCAGGCCCGTCGAGTACGGCGTGATGGTGACGTTCTCGACGTTATCGGAGCGTCCGCCCTGGCGGGCCCACGTCCACAGCGGGATCATCGGCATCTCCTGGATGGCGATGTCCTCGGCCTGGTTGTAGAGCTTGATGGCCTCCTGCTGGTCGGCCGTCCGGTTCGCCTTGGCGATGAGGTCGTCGAACTCCTCGTTCTTCCAGCCCATGCGGTTGTCGCTGGAGCCCCACATGTTCTCCAGGTAGTTCTGGGCGCTCGGGTAGTCGGCCTCCCAGTTCTGCCGGTACGGGCCCTTCTCCTCGCGGGCCCGCAGCATGGAGAAGTAGTCGGACGCGGGGACCTGCCTGAACTGGATGTCCTGGATGCCGAGATTGTCGCGCAGGGAGTTCGCGACGATCCGCATCCACTGCGCGTAGGTGGGCTGGGCGTTGGAGAAGTACAGCTCCATCGTCCCCTCGAACCCGCCGGCCTTGTCGAACAGCTGCTTCGCCTTGCCCGGGTCGTAGGTGCACAGCTCGCCGCAGGCGTTGTCGCGGTGCCCGTCGATGATGGACGGGAGCAGCGAGTCGGCGGGGAAGTACTCGCCGTTGTAGACCGCCTTGTTGATGCCCTCCCGGTCGATGACCATCGAGATGGCCCGGCGCAGGTCGGGGTCGGCGAACCGCTTGTCGAACAGGGGGAAGCCCAGGTAGTCGATCGTGCCCATCTCGCCCGTGATGAACCGGTCCCCCAGCACCTGCTCGGCCTCGGGCACCTTGCCGGACGGGATGGTCTGGAGCACGTCGATCCGGCCGGCCCGCAGGTCGGTGTAGGCGGTGTCGGCGCTGGAATAGCTCTTCCAGGTCACGCCCTTGTTCTTGGGCTTGCGCGGCCCGGTGTAGCCGGGGAAGGCGACGAGCTTGATCTGCTTGTTGCGCTCCCAGTTCCCGTCCATCATGTACGGGCCGTTGCCGATCGGGTGGTCGTCGAACGCCTTGGGGTCCTTGAGCCCGGCCTTCGGCATCGGCGCGTAGGCCGGGTAGGTGAGCAGCAGCGGGAACTGGCTGAACGGCGCGTTCAGCGTGACCTTGAGCGTGTTCTGGCCGGTGACCTCGATCCCGGACAGCGTGTCGGCCTCCGGCTTCGCGTTCTCGTCCTCGGGGTTCAGCGCCTCGTACCCCTCGATGTAGGAGAAGTAGTCGTTGGCGCTCATGCCGTTCGGCCCGTAGGCGGCGTGGTTCCAGGCGTCCGCGAAGCTCTGCGCGGTCACCGGCTCGCCGTTGTGGAACTTCCGCCCCGGCTTCACCTCGACCGTCCAGGCCTTCTGGTCGTCGGAGGTGACCGACTCGGCGGCCTGCGGGACGGCCTTCCCGTTCCGGTCGAGGGTCATCAGGTTGTCGAACAGCCCGCTGATCACGTCGAAGGAGTAGCTGCTCGTCGTGTTGGCGGGCATCAGGTGGTCGGGCTCGGAATGACCCACGGTGAACGTGCCGTCGCTCGCCCCGGCGCTGTCGCCACCGCAGGCCGACAGGCCGAGCGACGCGGCCAGCGCCACCGCGGCGAGGCCCGCGACCTTCCCGCGGCCCCTCCTTCCGGCACCCCTCTGGCTTGCCATGGTCCTCCTCGCCCCGTCGCAGCTTCGCGCCGCGAGTGCTTGGCCACCCGCCGCACCTAGATTGCTCGCAGGGTCGTACTCGCGGTGACGGTTTGGGTACGGCGCTCACCGAGTCGAGACCGGATCGAGACATCTTGATCAGCGTTGACAGAGGTCAGCGAGGGAGGAAAATGAAGGTTTGTTACAGAAGGGGCTTCCTGGATCGAGCCTGGATCGAGCCTGAATGAGACCTGGAATGAGAGTGCGCGACGATCCCGCCGGCGCCGAGGCGGCGGCGATATGTGCCGACCTCATCCGCTTCGACACGACGAACCGGGGCGAGGGCGTGGCCCGCCCGGAACGTCCGGCCGCCGAGCACGTCGCCGCGCTGCTGGACGAGGCGGGCGCCGAGCCGCGGATCGTCGAGTCCGCGCCGGGCCGCGCCAGCGTGCTGGCCCGCCTGCCGGGCACCGACCCCGCGCACCCCGCCTTCCTGATCCACGGGCACCTGGACGTGGTGCCGGCCGACGCGTCCGAGTGGACCGTCCCGCCGTTCTCGGGCGAGGTCGAGGGCGGGTGCGTGTGGGGGCGCGGCGCGGTCGACATGAAGGGCAGCGTGGCGATGACCCTCGCCACCGTCCGGCGGCGGCTGCGCGAGGGGCGCCGGACGCGCGGCGACCTCGTGCTGGCGTTCCTCGCCGACGAGGAGTGCACCGGCGACCACGGATCCCGCTACGTCGCGCGCGAGCACCGGGACTTCTTCGAGGGCTGCACCGAGGCGATCAGCGAGTCCGGCGGGTTCAGCGTGGACGCGGGCGGCACGCGCGTCTACCCGATCGCGACCGGCGAGCGCGGCACGGCCTGGATGAGGCTGACGGCGCGCGGCACCCCCGGGCACGGGTCCAAGCCCGCGCCCCGCAACGCCGTCGCCGAGATCGCGCACGCGGTGTCCCGGCTGGCCTCGCACGAGTGGCCGGTCCGGCTGACCCCGGGCGTCCGGGCCCTGCTGGACGGTCTCGGGGACGCCCTCGGCACCGCCATCGACCACGACCGGCTGGACGAGGAGGCCGCCCGCCTCGGGGGCGTCGGCAGGCTGTTCGCCGGGACGATCCGCAACTCGGCCAACCCGACCCGGCTCGACGCCGGCTACAAGGTCAACGTCGTGCCGGGCACGGCGACCGCGCAGGTCGACGGCCGCTACCTCCCGGGCACCGGCGAGGAGTTCCTCGCCACGGTCGACCGGCTCCTCGGCCCGGAGGTCACCCGCGAGTTCATCAACCACGAGGAGGCCCCGGCCGCCGACCCGGCGGGCCCCACGTTCGCCGCGCTCGCCGGTGCGCTCCGCGCCGAGGACCCGTCCGCCCGTCCCGTCCCGTACGTGATGGCGGGCGGCACCGACGCCAAGGCGTTCAACGGGATCGGCATCAGCAGCTTCGGTTTCGCGCCGCTGCTGCTCGGGCCGGACCTGGACTACCTCGGCATGTTCCACGGCGTCGACGAGCGGGTCCCCCTGGACGGCCTGGCCTTCGGGACCCGCGTCCTGGACCGCTTCCTCGACACCCGCTGAGGCGGGCCCGGGGGTAGCGGGTAGGGATCAGGCGTGGACTTCTCCAGTGCGGCCGATGAGCTCTACGGCGTCCAGCCGTCCGACTTCGTGGCGACCAGGAAGCGGCTGGCCCAGGACGCGAAGTCGGCGGGCGACGGGCGGCTCGCCAAACGGATCGGCGCGCTGCGGCGCCCGACGCTGTCGGCGTGGGCGGTGAATCTCCTCGCCCGCTCGGCCGCCGGCGACCTGGGGCGGCTGCTGGACGTCGGGGACGAGATCCGCTCGGCGTGGACCTCGGGCGGCGGGCTCGGGGACCTGGAGCAGCGCCGGGCCCGCCTCGTCGGCTCCCTGGTCCGCGCCGCGGGCGACCTCGCCGCGCAAGCCGGTAATCCGCTGCGCGAGCAGGCCGTCCGCGAGGTGGAGGACACCCTCCAGGCCGCCACCGTGGACGCGGGCATCGCCGGGGAGGTGCGCGAGGGGCGGCTGTCACAGCCGCGCAGCCACACGGGTTTCGTCCCGGCCGGATTCCCCCTGGCCCCGGAGGACGGGGAGCGGCCCGCCGAGCCGAGGACCGGGGGGAAGCCGGCCGCCGAGGAGGGGGAGCCCCCCGGCGAGGAGCCCGCGAAAGAGAAGGAGCCCGCGAAAGAGAAGGAATCCGCGAAAAAGAAGGAGTCCGCGAAGGGGAAGGAGCGCGGGCGGGCGAGGTCGAACGTCACGCGGACGAGCGCGGCGCGGGCGCGGCGGGCGGAGACCCTGCACAGGCGCGCCGAAGAGGCGGACCGCAAGCTCGCCGAGCGCGCGGAGCGGGCCGGGGCGGCGAAAAGGGACGCCGAGGAGGCGTCCGCCGCGGTGGGACGGCTCCGGCACGAGCTGGAACGGGCCGTCGCCGAGCGCGACGCGGCGGCGCGGCGGGCGGATCGCGCCGAGCAGAACCGCTCGCGGGCCGAGGAAACGGCGCGGGAGGCCCGCAAGGCCGCGCAGGACGCGCGCCGGGCCGCCGACCGGGACGCGCGGCACAGGTGATCCATCCCACCACCCCGGGACCGGACCGGACGTCGAGCATGAAGTACGTTCGAGTAGAACCGGATTCGAGAATTTGCAAGATCAGTATGAGGGGGCGCACGGTGACGGCACCGGTCGTGGAACAGCCGACTGACTGGACCGAACCCGGCGCACACCTCGTGGCGCCCGGGGTGCACCGGATCCCCCTGGCGCTCCCGATCCCGTCGCTGCACGCGGTCAACGTGTACGTCATCGAGGACTCCGACGGCATCGTCGTCGTCGACTCCGGCTGGGCGATGCCCGACACGCGGACGTCCCTGGAACGCGCCCTCCGGGCCCTCGGCCACGGGCTGGACGACGTCGCGCAGTTCCTCGTCACCCACGCGCACTGGGACCACTACTCGCAGGCCCTCGTGCTGCGCGAGGCGTTCGGGACGCGGGTGCGGATCGGGCGCGGCGAGCAGAAGTCGATCGAGGCGTTCGACGTCGGCGCGGGCCTGCACCCGAGGCAGGTCGAGCTGCTGCGCCGCTGCGGCGCGGGCGCCCTCGCCGACGAGATCGCGGGAGCGCCGGTCGACCGGTCCGAGCAGGACGTCCTGTACACCCGGCCGGACGGCTGGCTGGACGACGGGGAGCGCATCGGCCTGCCCGGACGGGGCCTGGACGTGTTCGCCACGCCGGGCCACACGCGCGGCCACATCGTCCTGCGGGACGCGGCCGCCGGGCTGCTGTTCGCCGGCGACCACATCCTGCCGCACATCACGCCGTCGATCGGGCTGGAGACCGAGCCGGAGCCCAAGCCGCTGCGCAGCTACCTGGAGTCGCTGCGGCTGGTCCGCGGCATGCCCGACACGCTGCTGCTGCCCGCGCACGGCCCGGTGACGCCGAGCGTGCACACCAGGATCGACGAGCTGCTGGAGCACCACGCCGAGCGCCTCGACGAGGCCGCCGCCCAGGTCCGCGCGGGCCGCGCGACGGCCTACGAGGTCGCGGCCGCCATGCCCTGGACGCGCCGCAGGCGCGCGCTCGACGACCTTGACGCCTTCAGCCGGATGCTGGCCGTCCTGGAGATCGACGCGCACCTCGACGTCCTGGCCGATCGGGGCGTCCTGGACTTCCATGACGAGGCCGGGGTCCGCAGCTACGCCGCGAGGAGCTGAACCGGGGGGAACTGACCGGGGAAGAGCCGACCCGGCTCCGGATCAGGCGGCGCACCCGGCCATACCGGGGCGAAATAGGCCCGGTTAGGCTGATCTTCCGGTTCCCTCCCGGAAGGAACGCCGATGACGCTCGCCCCCGAGTCCGCCACGATCACCTCCCCGGAAGAACTGCGCGAGCTCCTCGGCGCGCCGATGCCGCGCGCCGTCGCCAAGGAGCGCGTCACGCTGCACGCATGGGACCGTGAATGGCTCGCGCGCTCACCGTTCTGCCTGATCTCCACCAGTGACGCGGCCGGCGACTGCGACGTCTCCCCCAAGGGCGACCCGCCCGGGTTCGCGCACGTCGTCGACGACACGACGATCGCCATCCCGGACCGTCCCGGCAACCGCCGCGCCGACGGGTTCCTGAACATCCTGAGCAACCCGCACGTCGGGCTGCTGTTCCTCGTTCCCGGGCGCGGGGAGACGCTGCGGATCAACGGCCGGGCCCGGCTCGTCCGGGACGCGCCGTTCTTCGACGAGCTGATCGTCAAGGGGCACCGCCCGGCGCTCGCGCTGGTCGTGGACATCGAGCAGATCTTCTTCCACTGCGCGAAGGCGCTCATGCGCTCGAAGCTCTGGAAGCCTGAAACCTGGGAGCCGGACGCACTGCCCTCGCACGCCCGCATCATCGGCGACCTCCGGTACGCGAAGGAGAGCGTGGAGGACCTGGAGCGGTACTACTGCGAGGCCAACTACGAGAAGCAGTTGTACAAGAGCTGATGCGGACAGGCCACGGAGGGGTTCGCAACAATTGTCTTGCAAGTGAGCAAGAGAGGGCACAGGTGGACATGAGCGCCGCTCGAATCGGCTGGATTTGAGACACAGGCTCGACATCCTGATAGCGTTCGCTCGTGATCTGGGACGCCGGGGACGGCGCCAGTGTGCAGGGCCCCCGTTCCGCCGGAGAGATGGTCCGGGGCCTCCCCGTCGCTGTTGGCCGTGCCCCCTTGGCCAGGTCGTGCAGGGAACCGGCCTCCCGGGATCGGACCACGCACACGATGCGTGTCGCCGCCCCGGGGTCGAGTACGCCGGGGACCAGTGCACCCAAGACCGTTCGGGGTGCGCGGCTGAGCCGATCACTCCCGCTCAGTCGGTAGGAACGGTTCCAGTAGTCGTCGTACCGACGTCTCATAAGGGCGCGTACTCGCACCGGTTTCCGCTCTCGGTGCACGCGTGGACGGAATAACGGAATAGTCGCCTGTCCCCCTGGAGACGAGGGGACAGGCCGCGGCGGGACGGCAGCGCGACGAAGTGGTCCCGCTCGGTGATGACGTGGCCGTTCGCGGTCGTCCCGCCGACCAGGCCCTCGCGTGTCGCGAAGACCCGGTAGGCGGCGGCCGCCGCCGCCGACGCGCGCGGCGCCCGCACCCGGCCGGCGGTGAGCTCCACGCCCGAGACCGCGGGGGCGGGGGCGCCGGCCTTCTGCGCGAGCACGATCCGCACCTGGATCCGCGTGGACGCGGACGGCAGCGCCGACCCGGCCGGGTGCCACTCGGTCCAGGAGCCGCCGCGCCACGCCCTGACGTCCACCGCGACCGATCCGCCGCCGTTCACCCGCGCCTGGACGCGGTCGGCCGGCTCGGGGAGGTCCTTCGGCGCGAGCAGGAGCTGTCCGGTGGCCTGGGCGTCGTGCAGGGCGGCAGGGCCGGTGCGAAGGGAGCCGAGCCGCAGGGCCCGGCCGTCGTGGCGGACGTTGACGTCGTCGCCGCCGATCGCGGTGAGGTCCGGTGACCATCGCGGGGCGGTGCCCGTGGTGGTACCCGTGGTGAGGCCCGTGGTGGTGCCCGCGGCGGCGGGCGCGGCGGCGGTGATCACGCCGGCGGCGGTGAGGGCGAGGAGACCTGCGGGTCTCCGGCCGATTCTTGGGAGCATGCCCACGAGGGTGAGCTTAGGGTCCGCGCCCCGCAATGGTTGATCATGACCAAAGGGACCGCCCCGATTTCGGCGGTAATGCGAGGCGTCCTGGTCAACCACCGGCACGTCGACCACCGGCTGGTCGACCACCGGCCGGATGGCGCGACCCCCGCGCCTTCCGCGCGGGGGTCAAGGACCGTGCGGCGCCGTCAGCCGCTCTTGCGGCGGAACTGCCGCTGGTGATCGGCGCGGTCGTGCTTTCCGCGCACCTTCGAGCCGCTTCTGCCGGAATCGCCGGTGTTCTTGCCCGCCGCTCCGCGCTTGCGCTCCAGGGCCTCCCGGAACTTGCGCTTCACGTCGTCCTCGCCGTCCTCTGGTTCTCCTGCCGAGTCGGCCATGCGGACCTCCAGCTCTCTTAGGGGCACTCCCAGCCTCACATACCCGGTGACGAGGGGTCACGTGCGCCCCGCCCCGAAGATCATCCAGGGAGATTTCACCATCAACCGGTCGGCACGGAACGATCTCTCCTAAAGTCTATGCCCGTGGAGCCCCAGACGCCGCAGGCAGAATCCGCGCCCGCCCACCCGCCGCTGGAGTCGCTCGCCGTCCAGCCGCTGGTGAACCGCGACTACGAGTCCCGTCCCGCCGTGTTCTACCAGCGGCTGCGCACCGAGTACGGACCGGTCGCGCCCGTGGACGTCCTCGGGGTGCCGACGTGGCTCGTCATCGGCTACCCCCAGACGCTCGACATCCTGCGCGACACGCGGGGGATCTGGAGCAAGCGGCTCGACTCCTGGCGGGCGCGCCGGGAGGGCCGCGTCCCGGCCGACTGGCCGCTGCTGCCGGCATTCGAGGTCGACAACTCGGTGTTCCGCGACGGCGCCGAGCTCACCCGGCTGCGCGGCGCGTGGAGCGAGGGTCTGCGCCCGTTCCAGGACCGCACGCGGACGCAGGCCAAGGAGCTGGAACGCGACATCAGGCGGTACGCCGACGAGCTGATCACGGTGCTGTCGGAGAGCGGCGGCCGCACCGGCTGGACCGACCTGTCGGCGCAGTACGCCCGGCCGCTGCCGCTGATGATCGTGAACCGGCTGCTCGGCGCCCAGTCCGGCCGCGGCGACGAGATCATCATGGACATGTGGCGGATGCTGGACGCCGGGCCGGACGCCGCCGAGGCCGCGTTGCGGGTGTCCACCGAGGTCGCCGGCGTCTGCGCGGCCAAGATGACCTCCCCCGGCGAGGATCTCCCGTCGTACATGCTCGCCGCCGTGCCCGATCTGACCGTGGACGAGCTCACCCGTGAGATGACCATGCTGATCGGGCTGGTCGGCGACTACACCGGGACGCTGACCTGCAACACGATCGCCGAGGTGATCGTCGGGGAGGCCGGGGTCCGCGACAGCATCTCCGCCGGAATGCTGCCGGAGGCGGTCAACCGGGCCGCGATCATCAGCCCGCCGATGGCCAACCTGACGTTCCGGTGGCCGAAGACCGACGTGCGCGTCGGCCGGTTCCTGATCGCCGCCGGCGACCCGGTCATGCTCTCGCCCGCCGCCGCGCACCTGGACCCGGCGTTCACCGGCGGCATGGACCCCGACGCGATCTACAGCTCCCGCGCGCACCTGGCCTGGGGCGCCGGGCCGCACGCCTGCATCGGCCGCGACCTGGCCACGACGATCACCACGATCGCGGTGGAGCGGCTGTTCGAGCGGTTCTCCGCGCTGCGGCTCGCGCTGCCCGCCGACCAGCTTCCCTGGCGGTCGTCCCCCATGATGCGCGGGCTGCGGTCGCTGCCGGTCAACTACGAGCTGGCCGGGGATCCGCCGGAGCCGACGCCCGCGCCCGCCGAGGCGGAGGCGGCGCCCGGGCAGGACGCCTCGGCCGAGACCGAGTCGAGGTCGCTGGTCAGGCGCGTCCTTCGGATGATGCGCCGGTCCCAGTCCCCCCAGTCCCCGCCCCAGCCCTGACGCGGGCGCGGTCGGGGCCGCGCGTCGTGACGGCGATCAGGGGGCGCCGATGCCGTCCAGTTCCACGGTCCACACGCCGTCCATGACCTCGGAGAGCGTGAGGCGCAGCCGCAGGGCGGAGCGTCCCTCCTGCGCCGTCCACAGCGGGAACGCGACGCGGAAGGCGCGCCCGCCTTCGGCGGTCTCGGTCTGCTCGGCGCCGGTCACCCCGATGTCGCGGAAGGCCTCCTCGGGAGGGCTGATCAGATCGAGTCCATGCCCCTCGATCGCGCCGGCCATGTCCGACGCGCTGAGCCGGCATCCCTCGGTCAGCGTCTCCAGTTCCGCGTAGTCGCCTCCGACCAGCAGGGCGACCACGACCCGGACGGCGTTCACGCCCTCCTGCGGCAGCATGCGCCACACCGTACCGCGCCCGCCCCGCCAGGACGGCCCATGTTTGGGCACGTCCTTCCGGGAACGCTCTCCCCATACGCGCGCAGGGAGGACGAACCAAACGATGCCAGACAAGAGCGATAAGCACGGCGCGAAGCTGGACGACGAGATCGACCGCGAGACGCACGGCATGGTCAGCGGCGGTCACCCCACGCGCGCCGACGAGTTCAGGGAGACCGAGCCCTACTCCGACGACCATCCGGGAGACCCGGCCGAGTCGGTCGCCGGCGAGCGCGAGGGCTCCCCGCCCGGCATGAGCGCGCAGGACGTCGAGGGGCGCAGCGCCCTCGCCCGGATGCTCACCGGCGTCCGGTACCCGGCGCGGCCGAACGAGCTCGTCCGGCACGCGGCCGAGGGCGGCGCGCCGGACGAGGCGGTCGAGGCCCTCCGGTCACTGCCCCGGCGCGAGTACGAGAACGTCGCCGACGTCGCCGAAGAACTCGGCTACGGCCGCGAGGAACGCCGCTACTGACCCGCCACCGAAGGAACATCCACAGATACGGATACAGCAACGGATATGCCGCGACGGGGCTCACCGCCCCGTCGCGGCGCGTTCGCGGAGCAGCGGGATCTGGCCGCCGGCGGTGACCAGGTCCCGCTGCCGCGGCGACAGCCGGTGGCGCGCCCGGTACGTCTCGTCCTTGGTGGTGTTGCGCACCTCGATCTCGTTCCCGGCCTTCAGCGCGTCGCGGACGTTCCCGATGCGCAGCACGTCGCCCTGCTCGACGCGGTCGTAGTCGGCCTCGTCGGCGAACTCGATCGGCAGGATCCCGAAGTTCACGAGGTTCTGCCAGTGGATCCGGGCGTATCCGCGGACCAGGACGAGCCGGAGCCCGAGGTGGCGGGGCGCGATCGCGGCGTGCTCGCGCGAGGACCCCTGCCCGTAGTTGCGGCCGCCGACCACGGCGTGCGGCCCCGCCGCCCGCGCCCGCTCCGGGTAGCCCTCGTCGAGCCGGGTGAACGCGAAGTCCGCCAGCCTGGCGATGTCGCTCCGGTACGGCAGGGCGCGCGCGCCCGCCTGGAGGATCTCGTCGGTGGACACGTCGTCGCCGACCTTGATGACGACGGGGACCTCCAGCTCGTCGGGCAGCGGGTCCAGTTCGGGCAGGACGCCGATGCTCGGCGCCTTCTCCAGCTCGACGGCGCGGGCCTCGTCCTCCGGCGGCGGGCCTTCGAGCATCTCCCGGTTGACGCTGGACCTGTCCGGCAGCCGGACGGCGGGCGGGTCCATGTCCAGGTCGCGCGGGTCGGTGATCCGGCCGGTGAGCGCGGCCGCGGCGGCGGTCTCGGGTGAGCAGAGCCAGACCCGGTCGTCCTTGGTGCCGGACCGCCCGGGGAAGTTGCGCGGGAACGTCCGGAGGCTGTTGCGTCCGATCGCGGGCGCCTGCCCCATGCCGATGCAGCCGAGGCAGCCCGCCTGGTGGATGCGGGCGCCCGCCTGGACGAGGTCCGCGGTCGCGCCCATCCGGGTCAGGTCGACGAGGATCTGCCGGGACGTCGGGTTGACGTCCAGCGACACCTGCGGCGGCACCTGGCGGCCCTTGACGATCGCGGCGACGGACGCGAAGTCGCGCAGCCCCGGGTTCGCCGACGACCCGACGACGACCTGGTGGACCTCCTCCCCCGCCACCTCGCGCACCGGCACGACGTCGCCGGGCGAGCTGGGGCGGGCGATCAGCGGCTCCAGGGACGACAGGTCGATCTCCTCGGTGACGTCGTAGGACGCGTCCGGGTCGGCGACGATCTCGGTGTAGTCGCCCTCGCGTCCCTCGCCGCGCAGGAACTCCAGGACCCGCTCGTCCGCGGGGAACACCGTCGTCGTCGCGCCCAGCTCGGCGCCCATGTTCGCGATGACATGCCGGTCCATCGCGGTCAGGGAGGCGAGGCCGGGGCCGTGGTACTCGATGATCCGGTTCACGCCGCCGCGCACGCCGTGCCGCCGCAGCATCTCCAGGATCACGTCCTTGGCGCTCAGCCACGGCGGCAGCTCGCCGGTCAGCCGAACGCCCCAGATCTCCGGCATCGTCACGTGCAGCGGTTCCCCCGCCATCGCCATCGCGACCTCCAGCCCGCCGACGCCGACCGCGAGCATCCCGAGCGACCCCGCCGCGCAGGTGTGGGAGTCGGAGCCGACCATCGTGGCGCCCGGCACCCCGAACCGCTGCATGTGCGTCGGATGCGAGACGCCGTTGCCCGCCTTGGAGTACCAGAGGCCGTAGCGGCGGCACGCCGACCGCAGGAAGATGTGGTCGGCCATGTTGCGCTCGTCGGCCTGGAGAAGGTTGTGGTCGACGTACTGGACCGACACGTCCGTCCGGACCCGGTCCAGGTCGAGGGCCTCCAGCTCCAGCATCACCATCGTGCCGGTCGCGTCCTGGGTGAGGGTCTGGTCGACGTGGATCCCGATCTCGCGGCCGGGCGCCATCTCGCCGCTCACCAGATGCGAGGCGATCAGTTTGCGGGCGACGTTCCGGCCCCCCGCGGCGCGTTCCCCCGCGTTGGATCCCACGGTGTTGGATCCCACGGTGTCAGGTCCTCCGGTGTCAGGTCCTCCGGTGTCAGGTCCTCCGGTGTCAGGTCCTCCGGTGTCAGGTCCTCCGGTGTCAGGTCCTCCGGTGTCAGGTCCCCCGGTGTCAGGTCCCCCGGTGTCAGGTCCCCCGGTGTCAGGTCCCACGGTGCCGTCCGTCATGGTTCGAGCCCTCCGTCGATCGGCTGTGGTTCGTGGACGGCCCGGTCGGCGGGCTGCCCGCACCACCGGTTCAGGGCGTCGCGGATCGCCGCGGCCCGCCGGTCGGGCGCCGTTTCGTCGGTCGCCCACGCGATGTAGCCGTCCGGCCGCACCAGCGCCGTCGTGCGGGTCGCGGCGCCGGCCAGCGCGCAGTGAACGCGGCCCGCCCACCGCTTGGTCGCCAGGTAGGTCACCGCCGGGTCGTTCGCCGCGACCACCAGCACGAAGGCGCCGTCGCCGAGCAGGCGGTAGAGCCGTCCCGGGCTTCCGGCCAGCGGCACGTCCGGTGCGCGCCTGCCGGTCAAGCGGTGGGATCCGCGCGGCGCCGGGTAGGCGATGTCGATGCCGGACACGGCGCCCGCCAGCCGCCGCGCGACCGGCCGGGTGCGGGTCGCCGCCCACGCCGCGGCGGTGCGGGCCCTGCGCAGCCAGAGCGGCTCGGTGAGGACGAACCGCAGCGCCGCGCCGCTGCCGCGCACGACGAGCCGCCCGATCGGATGGCGCTCCTCGTGGTAGCTGTCGAGCAGCCACGACGGGGCCCAGCCCCACAGCTCCGCCGCCAGCTTCCAGCCGAGGTTCGCGGCGTCCTGGATCCCGGTGTTCATGCCCTGCCCGCCCGCGGGCGTGTGGACGTGCGCGGCGTCGCCCGCGAGGAACACCCGGCCCACCCGGTACTTCGGCACCTGCCGCTCGTCGCTGTGGAAGCGCGAGGTCCAGCGCGGGTCGTGCATGCCGTGGTCGGTGCCGAAGGCGCGGCGCGTCACCTCCCGCAGCTCGTCCATGTCGACGGGCTCGGAGTCGGGCGGCTGGTGGCGCCGGTTCCAGGCGATCACCCGGTACCACCCGTCCCCGAACGGCGCCAGGAAGGCGAACGCGTCGCCGACCGCGTTGACCGTGAGGACGCCGGCGGGCGCCTCGTCCAGCCGGACGTCGGCCAGCATCACCGACCGCACCGCAGAGTGGCCCGGGAAGGGCAGTCCCAGCGAACGCCGGACGATGCTGCGGACCCCGTCGGCACCGACGACGTAGGATGCGCGGCGGGTCTGCTCACCGCCCGGCATCCGCACGTCGACGTCGACGCCCGCCGCGTCCTGGCGGAGCCCGGTGACCTCGGCACCGTGCACGATCTCCGCGCCCGCGGCCAGTGCCCGCTCCCGCAGCACGCGCTCGGTCTCGTACTGCGGCGTGACCAGCACGTACGGGTACCGGCCCGGCAGCCGCGAAAGGTCGAGGCTCGTGGTCCGCAGCACCTGCACGGCACCGGCCCGCTCGCCCGTCGCGGCCAGTTCGTCCGCGACGCCCCGCGCGTCCAGCATCTCCAGCGTGCGGGCGTGCACGGCGAACGCCCGCGTCAGGTTGCTCGTCTCCTCGTCGCGGCGTTCCAGCACCGTGCAGCCGATCCCGGCCGCGGCCAGGTCCCCCGCCAGCAGGAGACCGGTCGGGCCCGCCCCCACGATCAGCACGTTCCCGGTCGGCTTCCCCATGGTGGGCTTCCCGGTGGCCGGCTTACCCGTGGGCGACATCCCGCTCCCCTCTCGCGCTCGACGGCCGCAGACCCGGCCCCTCGCCCTGGGAACACTTCCCACGAACCGCCGGTCCTCACCTGCCGGAGACGCCGCGCGGCGGGCGTTTTCGCCGCTTCCTCCCGCCGCCGGTCAGCCCCGCACGCGGCGGTCCGCGCCCGCCCACTCCTTCTCGCGGAGCTGGAACTTCTGGATCTTGCCGGTGGACGTCTTCGGCAGCCCGGCCACGAACTCCACCGAGTCGGGCGCCTTGAACCGGGCGAGGCTCTCCCGGACGTGCCCGATCAGGTCGGCCTCGGTCGCGGCCTTCCCGTCGCGCAGCACCACGAACGCCTTGGGCCGCTCGCCCCATTTCTCGTCCGGGACCGCGACGACCGCGACCTCCAGGACGGCCGGATGCGAGTCGATCGCGCGCTCCACCTCCACGGTCGAGATGTTCTCGCCGCCTGAGATGATGATGTCCTTGGACCGGTCGCGCAGCTCGACGTACCCGTCCGGATGGCGGACACCGAGGTCGCCGGAGTGGAACCAGCCGCCGCGGAAGGCCTTCGCGGTCGCCTCCTCGTCCCGGTGGTAGCCCTTCATGACGTTGTTGCCGCGCATGACGATCTCACCGAGCGTCTCCCCGTCCGCCGGGACGTCGTCCATGTCCTCGTCGACGACGCGCAGCCCGTCCGTCTGGATCATGCCGACGCCCTGCCGGGCCAGCAGCCGGGCCCGGTCCGGCGCGGGCATCGCGGGCCATCCGGGCTGCGGCTCGCACACCGAGTACGGCCCGTAGGTCTCCGTCAGCCCGTAGACGTGGACGATGCCGGCCCCGAGCGCCTCCATCTGCCCGATGATCGTGGGGCTCGGCGGCGCGCCCGCGGTCGTGACGGTCAGCGGCCGCTCCAGCGGGCGCGCCTCGGCCGCGTTCGCGATCGTCACCAGCACGGTCGGCGCGCCGTTGAGGTGCGTGACGCCCTCGGTGCCGATCAGCCGCCAGACCTCGCCGGCGACGACGGCGCGCAGGCACACCTGCGTCCCGCCGATCGCGGCGAGCGCCCACGGCGTGCACCACCCGTTGCAGTGGAACATCGGCAGCGTCCACAGGTAGACGCTTTCGGGCGTGTGCCGCGAGTGCGTCACCTCCCCCAGCGCGTTGAGGTAGGCGCCGCGGTGGGTGTAGACGACGCCTTTCGGCCGTCCCGTGGTGCCGGACGTGTAGTTGATCGAGATGGCGGCGTTCTCGTCGCCGGCCTCCCAGGGCAGCGGGTCGTCCGAGCCGCGCGCCAGCAGGTCCCCGTACGTGATGCCGCCGACGGCCGGATCCGGTTCGCACCCGGTGGCCGGGACAGTGACGATCTCGGGCAGCGCGCCCGCGAGCGGCGCCACGGACGGATGCAGGCCCGCGTCCACGACCAGTGCCTTCGCTCCCGAATGGCCGAGGATGTAGCGGATCTCCTCCGGGGCCAGCCGCGTGTTGACCGCGACGAGGACGCCCCCGGCGAGCGGCACGCCGAAGTGCGCCACCAGCAGCTCGGGGATGTTCGGCGCCAGGTAGGCCACCCGGTCGCCCGGCCCGACCCCCGACGCCCGCAGCGCGTGCGCGAGCCGGGTCGCCTCGGCGGCGAACTCCGCGTAGGTCGCGCGCCGGTCCCCGTAGGTGTAGGCGGTCTTGCCGGGGAACACCTCCGCCGACCGCTTGAGGAACGCGAGGGGGGTGAGCGCCGTGTGGCCAGGGCCGTCGTCCATCGGGAGCCTCCGGTGCCGCGGGAGTGGTTGTGACCTGCGTCTCAATCATCCCACGAACGCGCGGCCCGCCACCGGGTGCGGCGCCCCGACGTGCCGGACTCAGCGTCCGGTGGCGGCGGTCAGGACGGAGACGGCATCGACGGTCGCGTAGCCGCGCCATTCCAGTTCCGCGGCGGGCGAGTAGCTGGCGAAGTCGACCCGCCATCCGCCGTCGTCCTGCTGCCGCTCGTCGAGGCGCCGCAGCTCGGCGGCCACGACCTCGGGCGCGAAGAGGGCCCGGACGGGACGGCCGGGGTAGGGCGCGAAGTCGAGCGGCCGCAGCATCTCGTCCTCCAGCCCGCCCTGGACATGGACGAGACCGGTCTCCGGGATGTGCCCGCCGAGCAGGTCGATGAGCTCGGTGTCGCGGACGGCGTCGGCCAGCCACAAGGTGAACTCCAGCTCAAGGGCGTGCAGTTCGTCCTTCGTCCGGGCGGTGTCGAGGCAGTAGCGGGTGGCGCGGCCGAGCCAGGGATGGCCGGCGACCGCCTCGTCATGGACGGCGACGCGCTGGGCCTTCGCCGCGACCACCGCGGTGATCTGCAGCGAGGAGGTCTCCGGATCGGCGCCCGCCCAGAACGGCGCGCACCCCGCCGCGTCCGGGATGTGCAGCGCGAACGGCAGGCCGCCGTCCGGCAGCGTCACCGACTCCAGCCAGTCGCAGAGCGCGACGGCCTCGGGGGCCGCGACGGGGGCCAGTTCCGCGAAGACCTCGAACGCGTGCAGGGCGGGCCCCGGCTGGCTCGTCCTCGACCGCAGGTCGGGCTCAAGGCCGTGGCCGTATCCGCCGTCGGGATTCCGGTAGGCGTTCAGTGCGGCGAGCAGCGCGTCCCGGTCGCCCTCGCCCGTCAGCACCTCGAACCGGCGGCGGTCGAGCGTACGCGCGTGCGTGGCCATGAAGTCGGATGCCTTGTTGATATCCATGGCTCCAGCGTGACCGCCGCCTGCGCATCCGTCTTGCAGCTTTCGGCCATCACCAGGTAAGGAACAGCTCCCTGGGCGAACGGTGGATGAGGTTCGGCAGCATCTCCACCGGTCCTTCGAGCCGCAGGCCGGGCAGTTCCCTGGTCAGCGTCTCCAGGGTGATCCGGAGCTGCTCGCGGGCGAGGTGCGCGCCGGGGCACGCGTGGACGCCGTGCCCGAACGCCAGGTGCCGCGCGGGCTTACGCGTGACGTCGAACTCGCCGGGACGCTCGTGGGCGTCCGGGTCGCGTCCGGCCGCGCCGAACGCGACGAACAGCTCGGCGCCCTCGGGCAGGTCGGTCCCCGCCAGCGTGACGGGACGGGTGGCGACCCGCCGGAAGCCCTGGACGGCGGCGTCGTACCGGGCGGCCTCCTCGACCGCGGCGGGGATCAGCTCGGGCCGTTCGCAGATCGTCTCCCACTGCCCGCGGTCGCGCAGCAGATGCAGCACGGCGGTGCCGATCAGCGCCGTCGTCGTCATGTGCCCGGCGAGCAGCAGGTTCTGCAGGTTCGACAGGAGCGTGGCATGCGGCTCGATCCCTCTGATCATCTCGCCGCACAGGTCGTTCCCCGGTTCCCCGCCGCGGCCGCGCACGACGGCGTCCAGGACCCGCTTCATCCCGGCGACGTCCTCGGCCGCCGCGACCTGCTCGTCCGTGTCCATCTCGCGGAAGATCAGGTCCTCGGCCCGGTAGCTCCCCTCGATGAGGGCGGGCACGTCCGCGGGGCCGATGCCGAGCAGATGCCCGATCACCTCGCCCGGAAGGACGCGCGCGTACCGTCCCATCAGCTCGACGCGACGATCGGCCTTGAACGAGGCGACCAGTTCCTCCGCCCGTCCGGTGACGAACGGGACGGCCGCCGCGACGCGCTTCGGCGAGAGCCCCCTCGACAGCGGGTCGCGCACCCGGCGGTGATCGTCGCCGTCGGCGGTGACCACGACCGGCCCGCCTTCCGGCACCGACCGCAGCACCGCCATCGCCTCCGGCCCAGGTATCACTTCCGGCCGCATCGCGTTCGCGGAGGAGAAGGTCTCCGGATCGCGCAGCACCGTCCGCGCATCGGCGTGCCGGGCGATGAGCCACGCGCCCAGGCCGGGGACGAACCTCAGCCCGTCCGCCGCCCTGGCGTGGGCGTAATGGGGGTAGGGGTCCTGCCGGTCGAAGTCCACGATCGCCCCCTCCACGCCGGTGATCAACCCACCGTAGTACCGCCAGAAAAGGGAATGCGCACGGTGAATCACCCGGCCTAGCCTGGCGGCATGGAGGTCACCTTCGAACGCACAGGTGAACGGCGGTACGCGACCGTCATCACCCTTCCGGGACGCGGTCCCCGCCGGATGGACCCCGCTCCCGGATACGACGAGAACATCCCGCACGACCTCGTCCACTACCTGGCCGAGGCGGAGCTGGGGCTGACATCCGGCGTCTACGGGCGGGCCGCGGCGGGCGGGGGCGGCTTCGTGCAGACGGACGCCACGCCCGGCGACCCGCGCAGGCGGGCCCGGGAGCAGCGCAGGCTGAAGAAGCGCGAGGCGTCCCTGGCCAGGGCGGACCGCGGTGACATGGCCCGCTCGGAGTACTTCGCGGGCCTGTGCGACATCGTCTGGCGCCGCCGCGCCGGCGCCGAGACACCCGAGTGGGCCGCCCGCGAGCCGGTCCCGCCCGAGGACCTGCCCACCGTCGACCGCATCCTGAGCCACCTGGACGAGCTGGCACCGCTCTGGCGCGACCTGCCCGTCGGCGGCGCGCTCACCTTCACCTGGCCGGACACGACCGTGAACGTCGTCCGCTAGCCCGCCCGGAGCGCCAGCCCCAGGGCCCGGAACTGCTCCACCGGCCGGTGGTAGCCGCGCTCGATGTGGTGCACCCCCCGCAGCGTCGACGGCCCCTCGGCCACCGCCGCCGCCAGCACCGCCGAGAACCCGGCCCGGATGTCGGGCATGGTCACGTCACCGCCGCGCAGTTTGCTCACTCCCCGCACGACGGCCGAATGCAGAGCCGCCGTGTCGTGGTACCGGCACGCCGGTCCGCCCAGGCAGGTGTCGTAGACCTCGATCTCCGCGCCCATGCTCTGCAGCGCCGGCACGTAGGCGAGCCTGTTCTCGTACACGGTCTCGTGCAGGACCGACATGCCCTCCGCCTGCGTGAACAGCACCATCAGGGGCGTCTGCCAGTCCGTCGCGAACCCGGGATGCGTGTCGGTCTGCACCGCCGCGGGGCTCAGCCCGTCCGGCGCCGACGCCATGATCCAGTCATCGGTGATCTCGAACTCCGCGCCCATCCTGGCCAGCGTCGTGATCGCGGTGACGAGCCGGTCCTGCGGGCACCCGTGCACCCGCACCTCGCCCCGGGTGACCAGCCCCGCCACCAGGTAGGAGAACGCCTCGATCCGGTCGCCCTCCAGCCGCGTCAGCGCGCCGTTCAGCCGCTCGACGCCCTCCACCACGATCCGGCGGTCGGGCGCGAACGAGATCCGGGCGCCCATCCGCTGCAGGAACAGCGCCAGCTCGATGATCTCCGGCTCGGTGGCCGCGTTGCGGATGACGGTCTTGCCCTGTGCCCGCACGGCCGCCAGCAGCACCGTCTCGGTGGCGCCGACACTCGGGTACGGAAGCTCGATCCGCGCCCCCACCAGCCGCGAAGCCCGCGCGTGGATCCCGTCGGCCGCGTGCGTCATCTCGGCCCCGAAGGCCCTGAGCGCGTCCACATGGAAGTCGACCGGCCGTCTGCCGATCGGGTCGCCGCCGACCAGCGGCACGAACGCCTCACCAGTCAGGTGCAGCAGCGGCCCCAGCATCAGGATCGGGATGCGGTTCAACCCGGTGAACGCCTTGCCGACGCTCGGGTCCGTCACGGGCCCCGGCACGACCGTCACGTCGCCGTTGGCCCGCTCCACGGTCATCCCGACGTGCTCCAGCATCCCGGCCGTGATCCCGACCTCGCCGACGTCCGGCGCGTTGCCGATCGTGCTCGGCCCGTCTCCCAGCATCGCCGCGACCATGTGCTTGCTGACCGCGTTCTTCGCCCCCCGCACGGTGACGTCGCCGCGCAGCGGCCCTGACGGTTCGATCTGCCACAACTTCTCAGCCACCCGAGCAGCCTACGTCGTCGGAGACGGCCGGTCGGCGAACTCACCGCGAACCAGCGCTTTACGGACCAACTCCGCCCGAACGCAGGTGCCCGTCTCCGCGTGCCGCACCCAGCGTTCCGCCACCCCGGTGACGATCATCAGCCCGCGCCCGCTCTCCCCGCCGGGCCCCGGTGCCCGCACGCCCGGCTACCCGGTGACGAGCGTCAAGCGCTGCAGCCCACACGCGTGTTGCCCTGGTACACCGCTTTTCCGAGGATCTCCATCGTCTGCGGGCCGTAGACGCCGTCCGCGGGTATGCCTTTGGACGCCTGAAGCCAGAGGATGACGTCGCGGGTGACGGGGCCGTAGATGCCGTCGACTTCGACCTGTTTGGCATCATTGCAGAACCGCAGCCATTGCTGCAGGGCCACCACGCCCCAGTTGTGGTCGCCCAGTTGGAGCTTGCACTTGATATCTTTCGTGTTCGCACCCACGGACGGGTAGCGGACAACGCCCTTGCTCACCTTTATGTCGGTGAAATGAGTGCAGCTCGGCAGGGCGGCGGCGCTCGCGCGGGGGCCATCGGCGACACCCGCCGCAGCGGCCGGCGCCGCCAGGATTCCTGCCGTCAGCGCAATGGCCGAGGGCAGCACAAGAACGGAACGCATGGCGAATCTGGTCATGGTGGGGACACCTTCCACTTGCTCAGGAAACAGCCAGGAGCGGAGATGACATCGACATCATCCGACTTGCACGCGGAGCGACTCAGCTCCTTTCTTGTTCTGCAGTGCAATGGATACAAACATCCCGACCATGATCAGGTAAAGCCATCTGGCTGAATCTGGCCAGTGAACACTGGCAAGGAATTTGCCCGACTGAACGCATCCCCCATCGCCGCACGCCCGACCCGAAAGCGTTTTGTCCGCCCCTCCGGTCCGGCACTAGCGTGACGAAGTGGATCTCTTCTCACGCTCCTGGACAGCGTTGCGCACAGCGGTCGCCGAAACCCCGGACGAGGACTACGAGCGGCCGTCCGGCTGTACCGGATGGCTCGTGCGGGACCTCGTGTGCCACCTGGTCATCGACGCCCAGGACGTCCTGATCACCCTGGTCACGCCCGCCGAAACCGAACCGACCGCGGACGCGGTCACCTACTGGGACCTCGTCGAGCCCCCGACCGGTGAGGACCCGCTCGATGCGCTGATCCCCCGGCTGGCCGCCGCATACGTCGAGCCCCGGCTGCTCAAGTTCCACCTCGACGACGTCGGATCCGCCGCGGGCCGCGCCGCCGGACTCGCCGATCCCGACGCCCGCGTCAGCACCCAGGACAAGGTGCTGACCGTAGGCGACTACCTGTCCGCGTACGTGCTCGAATGGACCCTGCACCACCTCGACCTGATCGCGCACCTCCCGTCGGCCGCCGTCCCGCCCGCCGAAACCCTCGCGGCGGCACGCGCGGCACTGGAGAAGATCGCCGGAACCCCGTTCCCCGCCTCGTTCTCCGACAAGAACGCGCTACTGGTCGGCACCGGAAGCCGCACACCGACCGGCACGGAGACGGCTACGCTGAGCGAAATCCCCGCGAAGCTCCCCCTCATCCTCGGCTGATCGAACCACCGTGAATGA
This sequence comes from Actinomadura sp. 7K507, assembly GCF_004348425.1. Classification (GTDB taxonomy): domain Bacteria; phylum Actinomycetota; class Actinomycetes; order Streptosporangiales; family Streptosporangiaceae; genus Spirillospora. The sequence continues at coordinate 4,659 of NZ_SMKK01000081.1, read as the reverse complement.
TCCCGACGCAAAGCAGGGCCACGACCTGGGTGACGGCCATTGCACCGGCTCCGCCGTCCCTGCATCTCGCCGACATGATCAGCCTCGGCCTGCCTCCCGCGCCACGCGCTCAAGCCGGTCCCGGTAGTCCTCCCACCAGGCCCTGTCTCCCGGCGGCATGTTGGCGTTGTCGGCCCGGAGCCCCGCGGAACCGTCGATCAGTTCCCGGACGATGTCGGCGTGACCGGTATGCCGGTCGGTCTCGGCGATCACATGCACCAGGATCCTGTGCAGCGTCACCGCACTCCGCTCCTCCGGCCAGTGCGGTACCCGGCCGGGCGCGTCCAGCGCCAGTGCGTCGATCGTGGCGTCGGAGTGCGTCCATGCCCGGCGGTACAGCGCCGTGATCTGATCACGCGGCTCATCGGCGGTCGCCCACATGTCCGCGTTGGGTTCGGCGCCCTCGTCGAACCAGGGCATGGCCTCGCCGGACGGCCGCCCGAACGTATCGCCGAAGTAGATCAGCTCCATGCAGGCCACATGCTTGACCAGACCCAGCAGGTTGGTACCCGTCGGCGTCACCGGGCGGCGGATGTCGTACTCCGAGAGCCCTTCCATCTTCCAGACCAGGGCGTCCCGTCCAGCCTGCAGGTAACGCCGAAGGTCCGCCTTGGGATCCGGTCCAGACATACCAGGCAGTCTGGCACGTCGTTGCTAGTACTGGCTGAGCCGGCACCCGGTGGTGGATCCAGCGCGACCCAGAGGTATCGGAACGGGGACGGTGGGCTCGCAGGATGCCGGCGGACCGGTCGAGCGCTGGGGTCAGGTCGTCCGGACGCCGCCAGGCGATGATCACCGAGAGCACGCCGGAGGTAGCGCTCCCTGCGGGGCCAAGCCTTCATCTTGTCCTCTCCCCCAACAGGAGACGCAACCCCTTCTAAGCTGCCTCCATGTGGAGAGAAGCAGCATCCCGGGCATACACGGACGTCGAATTCAGGGTGCCCGCGAACGCTGCCGCGCTGACGGCGGCCGAACGGCATCTGGGGCGTTCGCTGCCGTCCGAGCTCACCGGCCTGCTCCTGGAAACAAACGGCATCGTCGGGCATCACGGGGTGGACGCCGTCTGGCCGCTGGAGCAGATCGTCGAGCAGAACCTCCAGTTCTGGTCGGACGACTCGTTCGCCGACCTGTACATGCCCTTCGACGCGCTGTTCTTCTTCGGCGACAACGGCGGCGGTGACCAGTTCGCCTTCGTCCAGACGCCGCCGCGACCGGACGTCTTCGTCTGGGAACACGAGGATGACAGCCGCCGCTGGGTGGCCGGGAGTCTCCTGGACTACCTCAACCGGTCCCTCGGCCGGGCCGACGACGGCTGGTACCGGTAGCCCCGAACCGGTCAGGTCGGCGTGACGGCCGCGCGATCACCGGTGGCGCCGGCCGCGGACGCCGGGACGGACGGCATGAACAAGGCGGAGACGTGGGCGATGACGCGAGTCGACGTGAACGTGGCCGTCCCGGCCGCGAGTCGCCGCCCCGTACGCGTCGGCGTGACCACGACCTCGACCCAGTCCCCCTCCCTCGCGGTGCCCAGAAGGTCGCACGAGAGGTTGACGGTGACCAGACCTGCGGGCGGATCGCTCTGGACGGCGAGGGCGTAACCGATGGCCACGTCACCGACTGCGGCGATCACGCCGCCGTGCAGGAAGCCCCGTGCGTTCGTCTTCGGCGCGTCGACGGTGAAGCCGGCGCGGAGCGGGTCGGTGGCATGCCGGGCGAAGCCGCCGATGGCGGTGAGCAGCGGGCTGGGACGATCCCAAGGGATGAATCGCTCGTCGGTCATGTCGTCTCCGGGCGGTGTCGGTTTCGGGATGACGCGTCAGGTCTCTCGGGGGCCGTCGTTGACGCGGCGGCCAGGCCGCGCAGTGCCGCGGTGAGGACGAAGCGGAAGCGGCGATCCGCCGACTCCGGGCCACTGCCGAGCAGCCCGGACGCTTCATGGGCGACAAGACCCTGCACGGTGGCGAACAACCCGATGGCCGCGTCCTTCGCCGTCCCTTCAGCGCGGTCAGGCCCCAGCAGGACGGTGACCCGGCCGAGCACGAGTCCGTAGATCTCCTCGGCGGCGCGAGCGTCCTGCGGGCCGGGCCGGAACTCGGCGAACGGCCTGGAGAACATGACCTCGTAGAGATGTGGACTCCGGCGCGCGAACGAGCGAACGGCCATTGCCAGTTCCAGCACGTCCGCCTCGGGGTCGCCGGTGCTCTCCAGCGCCCGCAGCTCGGCGGCCAGCCGGGCGAACCCCTCGGCGAACAACGCGCGTGCGAGACCCGCCTTGCCGCCGAAGAGCTCGTTCACGGCCGCCTGCGACGAACCGGCCCCAGAGGCGACGGCACGGGTCGTCACAGCGCCGCTCCCCCCCGATGCCAGCAAACCCGCCGCGACCGCGAGCAACTCGCCGCGCAGCGCATCGGTGCGCCTCTTCCTCCGTCCCACCCAGCCAGAATAACCTATTTCGGATCAGTGATCCGAAATAGGCCGTCTGATGAGCCGGCGGCGCCGGTATCGCCCGCTGCCGGACGGAGTCAGCGGCCGTTGATCAGCGTGGTGATCTCTTGGGCCAGGGGGACGGCCAGGGGGCCGTCGGTGAAGCCGGCGGCGGCCCAGTCCCTGCTGCCATCGTCGTGCGGCACGGCCTCCTCGCAAGCCATGGTCACAAAGCCAGCGTGACCCCGTCGCTGCCGGCGGACAGATCGCGGAAGTGGTCGGCGGAGGGAGGCTCGGTCACCTGGCCCCGGACGAGGTCTCGCGCATCCTCTGCCCCAGCGCCTGGGCGATGGACGCATCAACAGGCCGCTCACCCCGTGCTCGGCAAGATGGTCGAGCACCGCGTCGACTATCTCGGTGCGGTGATGCGGGTCACGCAGCCTGGCCACGGGCGACCTCCTTCGAACCGACACTTCGCCGTCCTGCTCGCTGGGCCCCACCCCCGCGCTGATGACGCTGCGGGTCCTGGCCCCGTTCACCGCCGTCCTGCCGATGGTGTTCGCGGTCAAGGCCGCGCGTTCCCGCCCGCCCGGCAGGGCAGCGACCTCTCCGTGGTTCGATGGCCGAGTTGAGGGGCGCCGTGGTCGCCCGGGGCCCGCTCGGCGCGTGGTTCAGCGCCACGTTCGGGTGGCGGGCCGCCTTCGTGGCCGGTGGTCCTTGTCGCCGTCCTGGGCAACCTGACGATCAAGACCTATCCCGCGCCCTTCGTGGCAGGCGTGGCGGGTGGCACCAGCCGGACTGGGCGGTCTGCTCGGTGGTGAACCGGCGTCGCGGGCACCGCGGCTGCGCCGCCTCGCCGGAACCGTGCTCGACCGTTCCGGCCGGCCGAGGAAGGACGTTCGCGCTGGCCGTCACCGTCTTCACCTCGGCGGTCGCCGGACTGACGCTCGCCGGGTCGGCACGTCCCATACATCTGGTTCTCGCGATTCCGCTGCTGATTCGTGGTCGCAGCCGCATATCGGTGCTGCCTGCTCGTGCAGGCCAGCGTCCTGGCGCCGCCGACAGCCTGCAGACGAAGGGAAGCAAGACGTGGGGGCGGCTGGACGGGGTGGCCGCGCCGGTGCAGATGTGTGGGTTGGCACCGGCGCGACCATGGTTCCGACCAATGTCGAACTAGATCAATTCTCACTCATCGCACGTTGCACAGGCGTTGCGCTTGCTGCCCACCCCTAGCCCGCAGCAGCGCATGCGGCCGGCCTCGCCTATCCTTACTTGATGATCAACACAGAGCCGGCGTGGGAACGGCGGGTCGCCGAACTCTGGGCCACCTTCGATGACCACGACCCCGAAGACTTCCTCTCGAAGGTCCAGGAACTGACCGACGAGCTTCCGGCCGGTGACGCCGTCGCACACTACGAGCTGGCATCGGCGCACGACTCGATCGGCAACGAGGCGGAGGCCGCCTTTACAGGTCGGCTTTCGACGCCGGGCTCACCGGCCCACGCCGCCGTGAGGCGACGATCCAGTTCGCGAGCACCCTACGCAACCTCGGGCGAGCCGAAGAGAGCGTCGATCTACTGACCGCGGAACGGGACGCAGTCTCCGATGAACTCGACGACGCCGTCACCGCGTTCCTGGCACTCGCCCTTACCGACCTTGGACGCGACCGGGAGGCTGTATCACTCGCACTCGACGCGCTCTCGCGCCACCTGCCGCAGTACAACCGCTCGCTTTCCAACTACGCAAAAGCACTCATGGACGGTTGAGCAGCCCGAGAAATGAGAAAGGGCCCCGCCGGTGTCGGCGGGGCCCTTTCCATAATACGAGTCCGGCGGTGTCCTACTCTCCCACACAGTCTCCCGTGCAGTACCATCGGCGCTGAAGGGCTTAACTTCCGGGTTCGGGATGGGACCGGGTGTTTCCCCCTCGCCAAAACCACCGAACGACCAACCCCCAAACACCCACCAGCGGCGGGTGCGGGAAGACTCGTCCGAGCAGGCTCGGCAAAATTCTATAGTTTTGTGCGGGTGCCCAGTTGTTTCCTGGGAACCACACAGGGACGCGAACATCTCATGCAGCGATTTGGATTGAACGTTGTGTGTGTTCAAGCCACTCGGCCTATTAGTACCGGTCGACTCCACACGTTACCGCGCTTCCATCCCCGGCCTATCAACCCAATCGTCTCTTGGGGGCCTT
>NZ_SMKK01000080.1 GCF_004348425.1 Actinomadura sp. 7K507 | reverse complement strand
GGAGGGCGGGGAGGACGCGGGACTGCTCATGACCTCACGGTATCGCCTCCGTCACGTGGCCCGGCTCACAGGATGGCGCCGCATACCGCCGGGAAGGGGCCGGTGCCCGCGACGAACCTGTGACGTGGATAACACGTCAGATATGGGCATACCGATAAAAGGACATTTACCAACAGTTGGGGTGTAGATGGGCCCGAGCGTTCGCAGCCGCGCGATCAGCAGCGCGCTCCGCCTGGGCGTCCGCCCGATCCTGCACCGCGTCCCCGGCCACCCCGGCGGCATCCGCACCGCCCGCTCGACGGTGGACGCGGCGTCGCTGCTGATGCGGCCGAGTCCCCGCGTCCGCGTCCTTCCGCTGAACGACCCGCAGCTCGAAACCGGCCGGGACGAACGTCCCGTCACCGGCGAATGGGTCGTCTCCCGGGACGCCGAGGGAGCCTCCGAAGGCGCCGTCCTCTACCTGCACGGCGGCGGCTACGTGGTCTGCTCCCCGCGCACGCACCGCCCGATCACCTCGCGGCTCGCCCTCGACACGGGCCTGCCCGTCCTGGTCCCCCGGTACCGCCTCGCGCCCGAGCACCCGTTCCCCGCGCCGCTGGAGGACGCCGTCGCCGCGTACCGCTGGCTCCTCGCCCGCGGCGTCCCCGCGTCCGGCATCGTCCTCGCGGGCGACTCGGCGGGCGGCCACCTCGCCGCGACGCTTGCGGGCGAGATCCGCCGCCTCGGGCTGCCGGGCCCCGCCGGACTCGTCCTGTTCTCCCCCTGGGTCGATCTGACCTGCGAACTCTCCCTCCGCGCGCAGCGCCGCGCCCGCGACCCGTACATCAGCGCCGTCTCGGCGCGCCGGGTCGCCCGCCTCGTAGTGGGGCCGGCCGGATTCGACGACCCGCGGCTGGCCCTGCTCACCTGCGCCTGGACGGACACGCCGCCCGTCCTCATCCAGGTCGGCGGCGACGAGGTCCTGCGCCCCGAGGCCGAGGCCCTCGCGGACGCCCTGACCCGCGCCGGGGCGGACTGCGAACTCCAGGTCTGGGACGGGCAGATGCACGTCTTCCAGATCTTGAACCGCGTCCTGCCGGAGGCCGCGGCGGCGATGCGCGACGCGGACCGCTTCATCCGCAAGGTCACGGCCCCCGCCGAGGAGCGGCCCAGCCAAGAAGGGCAAGCCGCCTGACGTCCCCGATCGGCGCGCCGTTCGCTTGTGGCGTTGCCTTTACGAGCGCGGCCGAAGGGGCAACACGCCGCAAGTCAAGGCGTCCGGGCCGCGTGCTCGGATTCGGGGACCTCGTCGTCCGTGCGCTTCCCGCGTCCGGCGGTGAAGAAGCCGGCGAGCGCCGCCAGCGCCGCGACGCCCTCACCGACCAGGCTGATCGTCTTCTCGGTGTACCAGACGGGCTCGTGCATGGCGGGGAGCGGCCCGAGCGTCCCGACGTCGAAGGAGTAGTAGAGAAGGAGCGCGAAGACGGCGCTGCTCGCGACCAGGAAGGCCAGCGCGTACGCCCAGCGGGTCGCGTAGGTGAGGACCACCACGGCCACCACTCCGGCGACCGCGGCCTGGACGCGGAACAGCACGTCTCCCCCGATGGCGCCGCCCTGCACGAAGGCCATGTCGGGTGCGAACACCCAGTGCACGTAGGCGTCGGCCGCCAGTCCCGCGGCGACGAGCAGGCGCAGAATAAGTCCCATACTTCCTAGCACGGACGAAATCCGGTACAGGATCAATTCAAAGCTGAACTTTCCGGGATCAGCCGCTCGCGAGTTCGCGGCCCCGGTCCCGGGCGGCCTCGATGGCCTCCACGACGGCGGCGCGGACGCCGTGCCGCTCCAGCTCGCGGATCGCCGAGATCGTCGTCCCGCCGGGGGACGTGACCGCCTCGCGCAGCATCACCGGGTGCTCGCCGGAGTCGCGGAGCATGACGGCCGCGCCCACGGCCGACTGGACGACCATCTCCAGCGCGGCGGCGCGCGGCATGCCGAGCAGGATGCCCGCGTCCACCATCGCCTCGACCAGGTAGTAGAAGTACGCGGGGCCGCTGCCGGACAGGGCCGTCGCGCCGTCCTGGAGCGACTCGGGGATCCGCAGCACCTTCCCGACCGGGCTCAGCAGCTCCTCGGCGAGCTTGAGGTGCTCCTCCCCCGCGTGGGATCCGGCCGAGATCACGCTCATCGCCTGGTCGACGAGGACGGGCGTGTTCGACATGACGCGGACGACGGGCACGCCCTCCGGCAGCCGGTCCTGGAAGAAGCCGGTCGTGAGGCCCGCCGCCATCGAGATCACCAGCCGTCCGGGCGGGACGTGCGGCCCGATCTCGTCCAGCAGGACGCCCATGTCCTGCGGCTTGACCGCGAGGATCAGCGTCTCGGCCTTGGCGGCGGCCTCCGTGTTCGGCACGATCTCGATGCCGTACCGTTCCCGCAGCAGCGCCCCGCGCTCCTCGCGGCGCACGGTGGCCATCAGCTCGGACGGGCGGCGTCCGGCCCGCAGCACCCCGGACAGCAGCGCCTCGCCCATCTTCCCGGCACCCAGAATCGCGATCATCGACACACCTTGACGTGGGGTTTCCTGGCAACCGGTCCAGCCTATAGCCGGGGCGGCCCCCAGCCGGGACGGGTCAGGACCGGCCGACGAGGGAGCGCATGAAGAAGCGGAGGTTGGCGGGCCTCTCCGCGAGACGGCGCATGAAGTACTGGTACCACTCCCGGCCGTAGGCGACGTAGACGCGGACCTGTGCGCCGTGCGCCGCGAGCCGCCGCTGCTCCTGCGGGCGGATGCCGTAGAGCATCTGGTACTCGAACGAGCCGGCGTCACGGTCGTGCAGTACCGACAGCGCGCCCGCGATCTCGATGAGCCGCGGGTCGTGCGTGGCGAGCATCGGGTAGCCCTTGCCGGCCATCAGCACCTTCATGCACCGCACGTACGACTTGTCGATCTCTTCCTTGTCGGTGAAGGCCACCGCAGAGGGAGCGGCATAGGCGCCCTTGCACAGCCTGACGCGCGAACCCTCGTAGGCGAGATCCGCGCAGTGCTCCTCTGCACGACGCAGGTACGCCTGGATCACGGCCCCGACATCTGGGAAGTCACGCCGCAGCTCGTGGACGACCCCCAGCGTCGAGTCGACGGTGGTGTGCTCCTCCATGTCGAGAGTGACCGTCGTGTCGGCCGAACGCGCGGCCGTGCAGATCCGGCGCGCATTGGTGAGGGCGAGGTCCTCGTCGAAGGTCTGCCCCACGGCGGAGAGCTTCAGAGACACCTCGGCGCGTGCGCCGAGACCGGCGGCACCGAGGCGCTCCAGAAGCTCGACGTAGTGCTGGACGTTCGCCTCGGCCTGCCCCTTGTCATGGGTGCCCTCGCCCAGGACGTCCAGGGTGACGAGGAGCCCCTCGCCGGTCAGCTCACCGGTGACGCGCGCCGCGTCCTCGATCGTCTCACCGGCGATGAACCTGCGGACCATGTCGCCGCTGAACGGCGCGGTCTCCACGACCTTGCGCGCGCCGCCGCTGCGCGACGCGACGAGCAACGCCTGACGAAGCACTGTGCGAACCCCTCGGTGGACCCTGCCGGCTCGTGAAACCGCCGGCTCGTGAAACTGCCCTGTCCGTCCAGGTTATGCCCGGCCGGGGCCGCGATCACGAGACCGTGCCGAGGCTGTTCCCGCCACCGTGCTGCTTGACGTACTCGGGCATCCTGGCGGTCTTGACGGCCTCGAACAGCGCCTTCGCCTTCGCCGCGTCCAGGAAGACGACGCTCTGCTTGCTGCGCATGCCGGTGCCCTTGTGCGGCGTCGTCATGAACATCACATCCGACGCCCGGACGCTGCGCATGCTCAGCGCCAGCGAGCGCAGGTCGCCCGCCGACAGGCCCTCGTCCACGCTGATCGACTTGGTGAGCGCCGACAGGAACCGGTCGAGCTTCAGCGGGTTGGTGAGCGTCCCGCGGTCGGCGGCCTGCTTGGCCAGGGCGCCGAGGAACGCCTGCTGCCGCTTGATCCGGTCGAAGTCGCCGTTCGGCAGGTTGTAGCGCTGCCGGACGAACAGCAGCGCCTCCTCGCCGTTCAGCTTCTGCTTGCCCGCCGCCCAGTTCTTCTTGCGGGCCGGGTCGTACACGCTCTGCTTGATGTTGACGGTGACGCCGCCGAGCGCGTCCGTCATCGACTTGAACCCCTCGAAGTCGATCGCGCCGTAGTGGTCGACCCGGATGCCGGTGAGGCCCTCGACGGTCTCGATCAGCAGCTTCGGCCCGCCGTAGGAGAACGCCGCGTTGATCTTCTGGTTGCCGTAGCCGGGGACCTCGACCCACGAGTCGCGGGGGAACGAGACGATGTAGGCCTTCTTCCGGTCCGCCGGCAGGTGCAGCAGCATGATCGTGTCGGTGCGCTGCTGGCCGGGCTTCCAGCCCTGGCTGCCCTGGCCGGTGGTGCCGTTCTGCGCCCGGGAGTCCGATCCGACGAGCAGCCAGTTCTCGGTGCCCTCCACGTTCGGGCCCGGCCTGTTCGCCCCGTCGTCCGGCATCACGCCTTCGATGCGGTCGATGTTGCCGTTGTAGGACGACTGCCGCTGCCACGCCAGCCCGCCGAGCCCCGCGACGATCAGCGCCACGAACACGCCGATCGCGATCAGGACCCGGGGCCAGCGGCGCTTGCGCGTGAGCGGGCCGTTCCCGTCCGTGCCGCCCCAGAACGCGTTCTCCGCGTCGCCGTTCCCGGACTCGCCGTTGCCCGACTCGCCGTTGCCCGCGCCGCCGCTCCCCGGGCCGGGGTACGGCGGCGCCCCGGCGTTCCCGGCGCCCGCCGCCCCGCCCGGGCCCCGCGGGGCCTGCGGTGCTTCGGGGCCGCCGGGCCCGGCCGGTCGCGAGGCCCCGCCGGGCGGCTGCGACACGGGCGGGCCAGGGAGATCTCCGGGGGTCATGGCGCTGAAGCTACCAGCCTGATCCGCGCAAGATGGCCTACTTAGGCCCAGGTGTCCTATTGCGGCGGACTGTCCTTCCGTGTAAACCGCAGCCCGCCCCAAGGGGTCGTTCCCGGCCTACACGGTGCGGCGGCGGAGTGTCACGGCGCCCAGGAGGAGGGCGACCACGGTGAAGGCGGCGATGACGGCGATGTCCAGGGCGAGGGCGCCGGTGAAGTCGGCGCTGGCGCTGATCTCCTGCATGGCCTCGACCGCGTAGGTGAGCGGCAGGACGTCCGAGATCGCCTGGAGCCAGGAGGCCATGTCGTCGCGCGGCATGATCAGCCCGCACAGCAGGAGCTGCGGCAGGACGAACGCGGGCATGAACTGGACGGCCTGGAACTCGGTCCGGGCGAACGCGCTGGCGAACAGGCCGAGCGACATGCCGAGCAGCGCGTTCAGCAGGGCGACCAGGACCAGCGAGCCGAGCGAGCCGTTCAGGTCGAGGCCCAGCCAGGTCAGCGAGACCAGCAGGACGACGCCGACCTGCACGAGCGCGACCAGGCCGAACGCGAGCGCGTAGCCGAGCAGCAGATCGAGCTTGGCCAGCGGCATGGTCATCAGCCGTTCCAGCGTGCCGCTCGTCCGCTCGCGGAGCGTGGCGACGCTGGTCACGAGGAACATGACGATGAACGGGAACAGGCCGAGCAGCATGGGCCCGAGCCGGTCGAAGAGCATCGGCTCGTCGAACACGTACCGCAGCAGGACCATCAGCAGGGCCGGGACCGCGATCAGCAGTACGAGCGTGCGGTGGTCGTGTTTGAGCTGCGCCAGGATGCGCCGCATCGTGGCCAGCGTGATCGCGGCGCTCATGCCGGACTCCCTGCCTTCTCGGCGATCAGGTGGAGGAACGCTTCTTCGAGGTCCTGCGCGCCGGTGCGGTGGCGCAGGCCGTCCGGGGTGCCGTCGGCGAGGATGTGGCCGTCGCGCATGAGCAGGAGCCGGTCGGTGCGGCCCGCCTCGTCCATGACGTGGCTGGACACGACGAGCGTGACGCCCCGTCCGGCCAGCTCGCGGAACAGCTCCCACAGCTCCTGGCGCAGCACCGGGTCGAGGCCCACGGTCGGCTCGTCCAGGACGAGGACCTCGGGCGTGCCGAGCAGCGCGACGGCGAGGTTGGCGCGGCTGAGCTGGCCGCCCGACAGCGTCGCCGCGGTCTGGTCGCGGCTCGCGCCGAGCCCGACCTCGTCGATGACGCGGTCCACGTCGGTGCGCGGCGCGCCGAGGACGGACGCGAAGTAGCGCAGGTTCTCGGCGACGGTCAGGTCCGCGTACACGGCCGGCGACTGCGTCGCGTATCCGACGCGGCGCCGCAGGCCCGGCGAGCCGGCGTCGTCGCCGAGGACGGTCACCGTGCCGCCCTTGACGATCTGGACGCCGACCAGGGCCCGCATCAGCGTCGTCTTCCCGCAGCCGCTCGGGCCGAGCAGTCCCACGACCGAGCCCTTCGGCACGTCGAAGGTGAGCCCGTGCAGCACCTCCCGGCCGCCGCGTGCGACCCGCAGGTCCCGCACGCTCACCGCAACACTAGAACTCATCATGTGTTGAATTTATGCGGACACGAAGGTCAGGTCAAGTGGGTGAACGGGTTTCCCGCGGGTCAGGGCAGGAGGTAGCGCTGGAGGGTGGGGGCCACCAGCTCGATGAGCTCTTCCTCGGACGCGGACGCCATCGGCTCGAGGCGCAGCACGTAGCGCATGATCATGATGCCGATCATCTGCCCGGCCGCCGCCTGGATGGCCAGGGACGGGGCGCCCGTCGCCTGCTTGGCCCGCCCGAACAGGGCCTGCGCGATGAACTCGCGCATCATCGCCGCCGCGCGCTCGTTGGTCATCGCCGAGCGCAGCATCGCCAGCAGCGGAGCGCGGCGCTCATCGTCCCCCCACACCTCGAGGAAGGTCCGGACCATCGCCTCGCCGATCCGCTCCCTGGGGTAGGCCATGATGCGCGGCAGCAGGGTCGACGGATCCAGCGGAAAGCGCATCGCCTCGACGAACACGCCCTCCTTGTTGCCGAAGAAGTGGTGGACGAGGGCCGGGTCGACGCCGGCGGCGCGGGCGATGGCGCGCAGCGAGGCGCCGTCATAGCCCTTCTCGGCGAACAGTTCGCGCGCCTCGGCGAGGATCTTCTCGCGCGTCTCGGTCGGACCGGGACGGCGCCCGCGCGACGCGGCGCCGTTCCCGGGACGCACCGCGTCGGTCACCGCACGCCCCGGCGGGTGATCTCCCCCGCCGAGGTGACCTCCCAGGTGTGGGGGGCGGCGGCGAGGTGCAGGCGGGCGAAGGCCAGCGCCTCGGCGAGGTCCTCCATCCGCTCGACGCGGCTGGACGCCCGGCGCGTGTTGATCTCTAGGACGATGTGCCCGCGGAAACCGTCCTCGGCGAGGTTCTCCAGCAGCGTCCCGCACGGCTGGCCGCCCCGGCCGGGGACGAGATGCTCGTCCTTGTTCGTGATGCCCACGCCGTCGGCGAGGTGGATGTGCCTCAGGCGGTCGCCTAGGCTCCCCGCCATCTCGAGGGGATCGGAGCCCGACACCGCGGAGTGGGACAGGTCGAGCGTCACGTAGGGGAAGTCCTGGTCGACGGGGTTCCAGTCGGGGAGGTACATGCCCGCTTCGGCGCCGCGCGCCTTGAGCGGAAACATGTTCTCGACCGCGAAGAGCACGTCCGTCTCGTCCTGCATGCGGGCGAGGCCCTCCACGAACTCCTTGGCGTAGTCGCGCTGCCACCGGAACGGCGGGTGCACGACGACGACGTCCGCGCCCAGTTCCTCCGCGACCTCCTTGGACCGCACCAGCTTCCCCCACGGCTCACGTCCCCACACGCGCTGCGTGAGCAGCAGGCAGGGCGCGTGGATCGACTTGATGGGGACCTGGTGGTAGTCGGACAGCCGCCGCAGGACGTTGAGGTCCTGGGACGAGGCGTCCGTGGAGACCATGACCTCGATGCCGTCGTACCCGAGCAGAGCGGCGATCTCGAAGGCGCTCGGTACCTTCTCCGGGTACACCGAGGCGGTCGAGAGCGTGATCGGCGCGTCCGGAACGCGGAGCGCCGGTGAAGAGACACCGTTGTGCTGCGGAGTCAAGGCTTCCTCGCCGAGAATGGTCGTTCGGTGGTGTTCGTAGGGCGATGCTCGCAAGGCAAAGCCTATGCGGCCGCGGCGGTGATGAAACCTTCGCCCCGCGTGATCCTGATTGCTCTGGCTACCCTCTGTACCCGTGGCCGATATCGCCCGGGGCGCCGTACCGAGCCCCAACATCTGGAACTCCCCCCAGGTCTACGAGCTGGAGAACCGCGCCGTCGACCCGGACGGCGTCCTGCCGGAGGCGATGCGCGCCATCCGCCCGTGGAAAGGGGCGGACGTCCTGGACCTCGGCTGCGGCACCGGCTTCCACCTGCCGTTCTTCGCCGAGGACGCGAACCGGGTGATCGGCGTGGAGCCGCACGCCGGCCTCGCGTCGGCGGCCTCCCGCAGGGCCCGGCACCTCCCCAACGTCACCGTTCGTGTCGGCGCGGCCCAGGCGCTGCCGCTTCCGGACGCCTCGATCGACGTCGTCCACGTCCGGTGGGCCTACTTCTTCGGCCCGGGATGCGAACCGGGCCTGGCCGAACTGGAACGGGTCGTCCGGCGCGGCGGCGCGATCTTCATCATCGACAACGACGCCACCCGGTCGACGTTCGGCCGCTGGTTCCGGCGAAGCCTGCCGAAGTACGACCCGGAAGCCGTGGAGCGGTTCTGGACGCGGCGCGGCTTCGCCCGGGAGCCGCTGACGATCCGCTGGTCGTTCCAGCGCCGGGACGACCTCGCGGCCGTACTGCGGATCGAGTTCCCGCCCGACCTGGCCGAGGCCTGCCTGCGCGAGCAGGACGGGTGCGGGCAGGACGGGGTCGGGCAGGGGAGCGAGCACGAGGGCCGGACTCCCCTTGAGGTGGACTATGCCGTCAATTTGTGGTGGCGTTGCCCCTGAAGTTACCGACTGGTCGGCCAATGCCGGAACCGGTCACCGCCGGGATCCGGTCACCGCCGGAACGAGAGGAACCGACCATGGGCCGTGCCACCAGGACGAGCCATGTCGCTCTTGAGGGGACGCCCCCACGGCGCCGTGCCGCTCCCCGGGGGAGCATTCGCGGCCTCCTCGCCGTCACGGCACTCGGCGCGGCCGGTGCCGGGGCCGGGCTCGCCGCGCAGCGCAGGGCCATGCGCCGCCTCCAACTGCGTCCCGACCCGCACGCCGGGGAGCCGTTCGGGTCGCTGCGCGGCCGTCCCGTCCCCGTCCGCGCCGACGACGGCACGCGCCTGTACGCCGAGATCGACGGCGACGACCGCACCGACCTCGCCGTCGTGTTCTGCCACGGCTGGACGCTCACCCAGGACTCCTGGCACTTCCAGCGCAAGGCCCTGCGCGGACTCGGCCGCCTCGTCTTCTGGGACCACCGCGGCCACGGCCGCTCCGACGGCGGCGCCCGCGACGGCTACACCCTCGGCCGGCTGGCCGGCGACCTGGCCGCCGTCATCGACGCGACCGTCCCGCAGGAGACGCCCGTCGTCCTCGTCGGCCACTCCATGGGCGGCATGACGATCCTGCGCTACGCCGACGAGAACCCCGGCCTCGCCGGACGCAAGATCGTCGCCACCGGGCTGATCTGCACGTCCTCCGGCGGCCTCGGCGAGTTGACCCTCGGCATGCCCGCCCTCCTCGCGCGCGCCGGCCGCCCGCTCCTCCCCCGCGCCCTCGGCGCCCTCGGCGCCGGCTCCGGAGCGGTCGAGAAGGTCCGCCACCTCGGCCGCGAAGCCGCCACGCTCATCGAGGACCTGATCGCGTTCGGCCCCGACGCCAGCCCCGCCGCCGTCGCGTTCGCCGAGCAGATGATGACCGAGACCCGGATGGACGCCTTCGTCGACTACCTCCGCTCGATGATCACGACCGAGGTGATCAGCGACTGCACGTCCCTCACCGGCGCCCGCAACCTGATCATCGGCGCGGAGAACGACATGCTCACCCCCGTCGAGCACAGCCTCAAGATCGCCAATTGCCTGCCGGAGTCCCGGCTGGAGGTCGTCCCGTCCGCCGGCCACATGGCCATGATGGAACGTCCCAGCATCGTCGCCGACCACCTCGGCGATCTGATCGAACGCGCCCGGAAGTCCATCGCCGCTTGACGCGGGTTGTCACAGGCGGGCTCTAGGCTCTCGGCACATGGCGAAGGCTAAGACCGCGAAGGCGGCCTACCGGTGTTCGGAATGCGGCTGGCAGACCTCCAAGTGGGTGGGTCGCTGCGGGGAGTGCCAGACGTGGGGGACGATCACCGAGGGCGCGTCCGCGACGCCGGCGCGGGTCGTGACGGCCGGGCCGGTCAGCGCGCCGGCGCGTCCGATCGGGCAGGTGGACGTGCGGTCGGCGCAGACGAGGCCGACCGGGCTCGACGAGCTGGACCGGGTGCTCGGCGGCGGCATCGTGCCCGGCGCCGTCGTGCTGCTGGCGGGCGAGCCGGGCATCGGCAAGTCGACGCTGCTGCTGGAGGTCGCCGCGCTGGCCTCGACGCAGTCCGGCGTCCCGGAGCCGCGCGGCCCGGAGGAGCCGGAGAAGCAGGACAAGCCGGGCAAGCCCGAGGAGCGGCGCGTCCTGTACGTCACGGGTGAGGAGTCCACGGAGCAGGTGCGGCTGCGCGCCGACCGCGTCGGGGCGATCACCGACGACCTGTACCTGGCGGCGGAGTCGGAACTGTCCGCCATCCTCGGGCACATCGACACCGTGGAGCCGGGCCTGCTGGTCGTCGACTCCATCCAGACGATCGGCACGTCCGAGGTGGACGGCGCCCCCGGCGGCGTCACCCAGATCCGGGAGGTCGCCGCCAACCTCATCCGCGTGGCCAAGGAACGCGGCATCACCGTCGTGCTCGTCGGGCACGTCACCAAGGAGGGCGCGATCGCCGGGCCGCGGCTCCTAGAACACCTCGTCGACGTCGTCCTGTACTTCGAAGGCGACCGGCACTCGCGGCTCCGCATGATCCGCGCCGTGAAGAACCGCTACGGGCCGACCGACGAACTGGGCTGCTTCGACCTCTCCGAGGTCGGCATCGTCGGCCTCCCCGACCCCAGCGGGCTGTTCCTCACCCGGCGGGACGAGGCCGTCCCCGGCACGTGCGTGACCGTCACGCTGGAGGGCCGTCGCCCCCTGGTCGCCGAAGTGCAGTCGCTCGTCGCGAAATCGCACCTGCCCGCGCCGCGCCGCGCCACGTCCGGCCTGGACACCTCCCGCGTCGCGATGGTCCTGGCCGTCCTCGCCCAGCGCTGCAAGATCTCCATGCACGAACAGGACGTGTACGTCTCCACCGTCGGCGGCGTCCGGCTCACCGAGACGTCCGTCGACCTCGCCCTCGCGCTCGCCGTCGCGGGCGCCTCGGTCGAGCAGGCCCTGTCCACCAGCCTGATCGCGCTCGGCGAGGTGGGCCTGGCCGGGGAGGTCCGCGTCGTGCCCGGCGTCCAGCGGCGGCTCGCCGAGGCGGCACGGCTCGGGTTCAAGCACGCCGTCGTCCCGCGCGGCTCCCTCGAACTCGCCGACGGATCCCCGCTGAAACGCGCCGACCCGCAGCTCACGAGCTACGAGGGCATGAAGGTGATGGAGGTCGACAGCCTGGCCCAGGCTCTGCAGGTCTCCTTTACGGCCCCGTAACGTGGGTCCCGCCAGAGTATTACTCCACGCGGCCCACGCTTGCGACCAGGGGAGGAACCGGCGCGCCGCCCTCCTCGGTAAACTGGCGCCGTCCAGCGACCTCCGGGGGTCAGGTGCTAGCACACGACAAGGGTTATGACGAGCGACGCCGCGCCACCTTGGCCGCGGTGGCCCCGGGCACCCAGATTCGCGACGGACTGGAGCGGATCCTGCGGGGCCACACCGGCGGCCTGATCGTGCTCGGCTACGACAAGACGATCGAGGAACTGTGCTCGGGCGGCTTCGAACTGGACGTCGAGTTCTCCGCCACCCGGCTGCGCGAGCTCGCCAAGATGGACGGCGCGATCGTCCTCGACGGCAGCCACAGCCGCATCGTCCGCGCCGCGGTCCAGCTCCTGCCGGACTCGACCATCCCCACCGAGGAGTCGGGCACCCGCCACCGCACCGCGGAACGCGTCGCCCGCCAGACCGTCTATCCGGTCATCTCGGTCAGCCAGTCGATGCACATCATCGCGCTGTACCTCGACGGCATCCGCTACGTCCTCGAAGACTCGGCGGCGATCCTGTCCAAGGCCAACCAGGCCCTCGCCACGCTCGAGCGCTACAAGCTGCGGCTCGACGAGGTGTCCGGCACCCTCTCGGCGCTGGAGATCGAGGACCTCGTCACCGTCCGGGACGTCAGCGCCGTCGTCCAGCGCCTCGAGATGGTCCGCCGCATCGCCGACGAGATCGAGGGCTACGTCGTCGAACTCGGCACGGACGGCCGGCTGCTGTCCCTCCAGCTCGACGAACTGGTCTCCGGCGTCGACGTCGACCGCGAGCTGATCGTCCGCGACTACCCGTCCGACGACACCCGCGCCCGCGGCGTCGCCGCCATCCTCTCGGCCCTGGACACGCTGACGGCCAACGAGCTGCTCGACCTGTCCACCGTCGCCGAGGTGATGGGCTTCGCCGGCCCCGACGCCCTCGACCTGCCCGTCAGCCCCAAGGGGTTCCGCCTCCTGGCCAAGGTCCCGCGGCTGCCGAGCATGGTCGTCGAACGCCTCGTCGAGCACTTCGGCGGCCTGCAGAAACTCCTGGCCGCCAGCATCGACGACCTCCAGGCCGTCGGCGGCGTGGGCGAATCCCGGGCCCGCAGCGTCCGCGAGGGCCTCTCCCGCCTGGCCGAATCCTCGATCCTGGAACGTTACGTCTAGCCGAGGTCAGCGGAGGTGGAAGATCTGCTTCTTGGTCTTCTTGTCCTTCAGGTCCGCCACGTAGGTGCCGGGGCGGGCGGTGCTCTCGCCGTCGCAGCCCCGCTTGCGGTCCCAGGTGACGGTCTGGACGTAGGGGATGCCCCTCTTGAGGGTCTCCTTGGACGGGTCCCCGTCACGGCATTCGGCGGACGACCAGATGCGGTCCGAACCCGACGTGATGCGCACGTCCAGCGACTCCGGGCCGAACTGGCAGGAGCCGCTCCCCGTGTTCACGACCGTGACCCGGAACTCCGGACTGCTCGAACCCGAGTACGTCTTCCCCTCCGCCGACATGCTGTAGACGAGGTTCTTCTCCTCGCAGGGGCCGCCGTCGTCCGCCGCTTCCGGCTCGGGCGTGGCCGTCGTGGTGACGGTGACGGTCGGCATCACGGTCGGCGGTGGCGGCGGGCTCGTGCTCTCGACCGCGCCCGCGTTCTGGACCGGTTCGTCCGAGTCCCCGGTGCAGGTCCAGGCCAGTAGCCCGACGCCGCACAGCACGCCGGCCAGGGCCAGCGCGCGACGCCGCCAGTATCGATCAAGTCCAGAACCGTCCGTGTCACGTCCAGTACCTGCCCCCATACGTTAAGTATGCAATCAGCGATCCGGAAAGAGGGGACGACCCGCCGCTTGCCACAATGGCGGCGCGCCATGAAACCGAACTCCGCCTACACCGCCCCGATCCTCGGCTGGTACGAGTCGAACGCCCGGGATCTCCCGTGGCGGGCACCGGACGCGACGCCCTGGGGCGTCCTGGTCAGCGAGATCATGCTCCAGCAGACCCCGGTCTCCCGCGTCCTGCCCGTCTGGCACGCCTGGACGGCCCGCTGGCCCACCCCCGCCGCGCTGGCGGGCGAGCCCTCCGGCGAGGCCGTCCGCGCATGGGGGCGGCTCGGCTACCCCCGCCGCGCGCTGCGCCTGCACGAGAGCGCCCGCGCGATCACCGAACGGCACGGCGGCGACGTCCCCTCCTCGCACGACGACCTCCTCGCGCTCCCCGGCATCGGCGCCTACACCGCCGCCGCCGTCGCCAGTTTCGCGTTCCAGCAGCGTCACGCCGTGCTCGACACCAACGTCCGCCGCGTCCTGGCCCGGCTCCTGTCCGGCGACGAGTACCCGCCGAAGTCGCAGACGAGGGCCGAGGTGAAGCTCGCGGAGGGCCTCCTCCCCCTCGATCCCCCGACCGCCGCCCGCTGGGCCGTCGCCGTCATGGAACTGGGCGCGCTGGTCTGCACCGCCCGCACGCCCCGCTGCGCCGACTGCCCGGTGTTCGACGCGTGCGCGTGGCGGCTGGCCGGCCGTCCCGCCTACGACGGCCCGCCGCGCCGGGGCCAGACGTACGCGGGCACCGACCGGCAGTGCCGGGGCCGCATCCTCGCCGTCCTCCGCGACGCCGAAGGCCCCGTCACCAAACCGGCCCTGGACGTCGTCTGGTCCGACGCCCCCCAACGCGAACGCGCCCTGGACGCCCTGATAGCCGACGGCCTGGTAGACCCCCTGGACGACGGCCGCTACGCCCTCCCCACCTGACCACGGCCGCGCCGACACCGGATCTGAACACGGCGTGTCACCGTACGATCGCTTTGACGACGTAGGAGGATGTCATGGCTATCGACGCCGAGTCGATTCCTGAGTGGCTACGCCCCCCGCCCGAAGGGTGGACCGCCGAGCACCTGGATGAGCTGCCCCCCAGCGCGCCACGCATGGAAATGATCGACGGAGCGCTCATCATGATGTCCCCCCGGACGAACTTCCACAGCAAAGTGATGTGGCAGCTCGCGGCCGCGTTGCGAGACCACGCCCCCGGTGATGTCGAGATCAACACGGAGATGACCGTCAAACTCGGTCGTCGCCAGCGCCCGGAACCCGACGTGATCGCGATTCGTCCTCAAGTGGCGGACCCGGAGGGACGCCGGACCTTTTTCCTATCGGAAGAGGTCGTCCTGGTCGTTGAGATCGTCTCCAAGGAATCCGAGGAGCGTGACCGCACGACCAAGCGCGACAAGTATGCCGAGGCCGGCATTCAGCACTTCTGGCTGGTGGAGAACGAGTTTGGTAACCCTGTGATCCACGTCCTGGAACTCGGCACGATCGGCGCCTATGTGGAGACCGCGATCGCTCGTGACCGGCTCAAACTCGACGTTCCATTCCCGATGGACATCGACGTCAAGTCCTTGAGTCGCTGAGCGTGGGCCGTCAGCGGCTCCGATCGGTGTTGAGGCGGGCGGCCTGGCGGGTCAGGTGGGCTCGCTCGGGCAGGTTGGGTGCCCGTTCCGCCGCCTCGACGTAGAGCCGTGCCGCTTTCTCAAGGTCGCCGTCGCGCTCGTAGAGGTAGGCGGCCACCGCGGTGTGGCGGGGCAATGAGTCGTCCAGCGTCGCGAGCGCGGCCAGGCCGGCGCGCGGTCCGTCGGCCTCGCCGACGGCCACCGCCCTGTTGAGCCGGACGACCGGGCTGTCGGTCAGGCGCACGAGCTCGTCGTACCACTCGACGATCTGTACCCAGTCGGTCTCCTCGGCGGTGAGCGCATCGGCGTGCAGTGCCGCGATGGCGGCCTGGGCCTGGAACTCGCCCAGCCTGTCGCGGGCGAGGGCCGCCTGGAGGATCTCGATGCCCTCGGCGATCGAGTCGGTGTCCCACCGGGTGCGGTCCTGCTCGGCGAGCGGCACGAGAGAGCCGTCGGGCGCGGTCCGGGCGGCGCGGCGGGCATGGTGGAGCATCATGAGGGCGAGCAGGCCCGCCACCTCGGGATGATCGATCGTGGCCGCGAGCCGCCGGGTGAGCCGGATGGCCTCGGCGGCCAGGTCGACGTCACCGGAGTATCCCTCGTTGAAGACCAGGTACAGGACGCGCAGCACGGTGGCGACGTCGCCGGGCTGATCGAACCGCACGCCGGAGACGGTGCGCTTCGCCCGGCTGATGCGCTGCGCCATGGTCGCCTCCGGCACCAGGTAGGCCTGGGCGATCTGGCGGGTGGTCAGCCCGCCGACGGCGCGCAGCGTGAGCGCGACCGCGGACGACGGCGTCAGCGACGGGTGGCCGCACAGGAAGTACAACTGGAGCGTGTCGTCCGACTCGGGCGCGGGGCCCGGCGCCGGTTCCTCGTCGACGGCGTCCTCCCGCCTGCGGCGGGCGGCGTCCGCCCGGGTCGCGTCGAGGAACTTGCGCCAGGCCGCGGTGATCAGCCAGCCTTTCGCGTCCCGCGGCGGGTCGTCCGGCCAGACCCGGATCGCCTCGACCAGGGCGTCCTGCACGGCGTCCTCGGCCGCCGCGAAGCCGGCTCCGCGGCGGACGAGGATCCCGAGGACGTCCGGTGTGAGGCTCCTCAGCAGGGCCTCGTCCATGCGAGCGGTCACTCCGTGATGGTGGGCGGCTCGGTCAGGAACGGACGCAGTTCGAGCCACTCGTGGATCGGCTTGCCGCCCGCGCCGGGAGCGGCCGACAGCTCACCGGCCAGCTCGACGGCCCGCTCGTAGGTGTCGACGTCGATCACCATCCAGCCGGCGATGAGGTCCTTGGTCTCGGCGAACGGGCCGTCGGTGACCGGTGACCGGCCCTCGCCGTCGTACCGGACGAACGTCCCCCCGGGCGCGAGAGCCTGGCTGTCGACGTACTCGCCGGTCTCCTCCAGCCGGGCCGCGAAGTCGTTCATGTACTGGACGTGCGCCGAGACCTCCTCCGGCGTCCACTGGTCCATCGGCACGTCGTTGACCGAAGCCGGAGCGCCGCGGTAGTGCTTGAGCAGCAGGTACTTAGCCATCGTGTTCTCCCCAGTGCTGATGCGCCCATTCTGGCCGCGTTCACACCGGGGACGAAGCCGCCCGCGGGTTCTCGACATCCTCACCCAGATTTTTTTTGGTTTTCGTGGACGAGCCCGGGGTGGGAGATCCCCGCGTGCGTCCGGCTTCACGGCACGGCGCCCGCCGATCCGGCGCGACGGTCAGGCGTCCGACGCGATTCCGGCTCTTCGGTGCGAGGTTCTGTTATTCGGTGCGGAGGTGGGTCGGGGCTGCGGCGCGGGTGAGGAGACGGCTCGACAGGGCCGTCACGGCGGCCGCGGCCGTCACCGCGAGCACGATCATCAGCAGGGCGTGACCGGCGGCCCAGGTGATCGTTGGCAGGTCGGGGTCCGCGAAGTTGACCGGTGTCATACCGATGGACGCACTCAGGGCGCCGATCGCGCAGACCGGGGTCGCCGCGATCAGCGTCTGGCGCAGCGCCGCCCGGCGCAGGGACGCCACCGGGGCCCCGATCGCGGCCAGGGCCGCCGTCGAGCGGCCGCCCTCCAGCAGCGTCTCCGCCCGGTGCACCACCAGCGCGGTGACCGCCACGAGCAGGGCGAACAGCAGCGCCAGGTAGGTGAGGCCGAGGCTGACCAGCCAGAACCTCTCAGCGGCGTCGCCGAAGATGTCCCTGGTCCGGATCACCTCCCATGTGAAGGCACCTGTGCCCGCGCCGAAGGCGACGACCAGGCCGACGACCGCCATGGTGCGGCCCACGGCGCGGGGGTCGGCCTCCAGAGCACGCGCCGCCAGAAGCGTCTCGGGGGTACGGGCCCAGCGGCCGGCCAGGCGGGCCGATTCCAGGATCACCCGGCTGGCGCCCGCCGCCGCGCCGACGACGGTGGCGACGGCGCCGAGGAAGAACAGCGGCACCCCGACCTTGTCCACGCCCCCGGCGAACCCGCCCGCGACCATCAGCGGCACCCCGATGGCGAGCGGGAGCATCGTGTACGCGGACGGCCGGGGACGGGACGCACGCCGGGCGACGCTCAGCGGCGAGACCACGACATGGCGGGACGCCGGCAGGCTGATCGCCGCCGCCGCGGCCACCACCAGGACCAGGACGGCCGGGACCGACCAGGGCGGGATCGCGTACTTGGCGGTATCGCGCACGCCGAGTGCGGCCATCGTCATCTGCTGCCCGGACACGTAGGCGACACCGCCGACGACCGCCCCGACCGTGCCGACGCGGAGCGCCTCGACCGCGCCCAGCAGGCGGACGTCCGCCGGTGTGGCGCCGGCGAGCCGCAGCGCCGCCAGCCGCCGCTCCTGGGTGGCCTGCGCGACCCGTCCGGCCTGGTACAGCAGCGCCAGCACCGGGACGACGAGCAGCGCCAGCGCGAACGCGGTGCCCGGCCGCAGTTCCTCCTCGCTGACCAGGCCGGCCCACCGGGTCTGGGTCGTGCCCCGTATCAGCAGCAGGTTCACCGCGCCGAGCAGGAAGAACGTGGCCAGGGCCGCACCGGAGGTCAGCAGCCGGCGCCGCCGCCGCTCGGCGCGCGAGGTGCCGCGGGCCAGCATCGCGGCGACGGCGAACAGGACGCGCGGCCCGCCCCCGGTCATCGGGTCACCGCCGGCGCCTCGGCCACGGTGCCGTCGCGCACCACGATCTCGCGGTCGGCGAAGGCGGCGATCCGGTTGTCGTGCGTGACCAGGACGACGGTGGCGCCGCGCTCCCTCGCCGTACCGATCAGCAGTCCGAGCACCTTCTCGCCCGCGACGCTGTCGAGCGCGCCGGTGGGCTCGTCGGCGAAGACCACCTTGGGTCCGTGGGCCAGCGCCCGCGCCATGGCGACCCGCTGCGCCTGGCCGCCGGACAAATCGCCGGGCCGCAGTCGCGCGCAGCCGTCCGCCCCGAAGCGGCCCAGCCAGTCCAGCGCGGTCGCGGACGCCTCCGCCCGGCCGACCCCGCCGAACATGAGCGCGACGGCCACGTTCTCCGCGGCGGTCAGCTCCGGAACCAGCCCGCCGAACTGGAAGACGATGCCGAACGCCTCCCGTCGCAGCCGGGTCCGGGCGTCCGCGTCCAGCCCATCGAGGCGCGTCTCGCCGTAGTGGATCTCGCCGTCATCGGGGACGAAGATCCCGGCCAGGCAGTGCAGCAGCGTGCTCTTGCCCGAGCCGCTCGGGCCGGAGATCGCCACGATCTCTCCGGTGCCGATCGCCAGGGACGCGCCTCGCAGCGCCCGTGTCCGGCCGAACGTCTTGCTGACATCGCGTGCTTGCAGCAGTGGGCTCATCGGCTGATCTCCTCGGTCAGATCGGCGAGGCGGTGCACGGCCAGCTCCATCCACCGCAGGTCGGCGTCCAGATGGAACAGGGCGTAGTCGGCGGCCAGGACCGCGGCCGTGGACGCGCCGGGGTCCGCCTTCGCGCGGGTCAGCTCACGCATGCGGTCAAGGTGGGCGGCGCGCTGCCGATCCAGCGCGGCACGCGCGTCCCCACCGGCCACCAACGCCATGATCACCCGGGCGAACAGCGCACCGCCGACGTAGGGCAGGGGCGGCTCCGTCTCGGCGAGCCACGCCCGCATCCTCTCGGTGCCCGCGGGGGTCAACTCGTACAGCGTGCGCTCGGGCCCCCCGTCCTGGACGACCTCGGCGACGACCACGAGCCCATCGCGTTCCAGCCGCTGCAACGTCGAGTAGACCTGCCCGTACGGCAGTGGCTTGGCCCCCGGAAGCCGCTCGTCGTGCTCCCGCTTCAACTCGTACCCGTGCTTGGCCCGCCCTTCGAGCAAGGCGAGCAGAACCAGCGGAGTCGACATGCGGCACACTATACACTCAATACATACACCGAGTGAGTAGCCGCGGACATGGGTGTCGGTGGGAGGTGGGGTGGGGCGAAATAATGGGTGGTCAAGTGGTGGAGTGGAGTCGTAGCGTGCGGGTGTGCGTGACTTGGTGAGGTTGCCCAAGGCCCATCTGCATGTCCATCTGGAGAGCGCCGTGCGGTGGGCCACGCTTCGGGAGATCGGCGCCGCCAATGGGCTGGACGTTCCCGGGGATGATGTTCCGTTCGGGAACTTCGCCGCCTTCTTCGCGCAGAACGATCTCGTCCGGGCCTGTTTGCGTCGCCCTGGCGACTTCCGGAGGGTCGCCTACGAGTTCTGCGAGGACGAGGCCGCGCAAGGCACCCGCTACGCCGAAGTGTCGTTCACCGCGGCCGGCCATGGCGAGCGCCTCGGCGACCTCGAAATGCCGCTGGCGGCCGTCCTGGAGGGCCTGGAGGCCGGACAGGAGGCGTTCGGGATCGAATGCCGCATCCTCCTCGACCACTCCCGCCGCCGGTCCGTCGAGCGCGCCTGGCGGACGCTCGACCTCGCCCGCCACCACGACCGCGTGGTGGCGATCGGCCTCGCCGGCGACGAGTCCCATCCCGGCGACCCGTTCGACGAGGTGTTCGCCGCCGCCCACGACGCTGGGCTGCACATCGTCCACCACGCGGGCGAGGGCGAGGGCCCGGCCAGCATCCGGCAGGCGCTCGGTCCCGGCCGCACCGAACGGCTCGGCCACGGCATCCGAATCCTGGACGACCCGGACCTCGTGGCCGAGGTACGAGAACGCAAGATCCCCCTCGAAGTGTGCCCCTCGTCCAACGTCGCCTTGGGCTTCGCGCCCTCCCTCGGCGACCACCCCCTTCCCCGCCTCCGTGACGCGGGTCTGATCGTGACCCTCAACACCGACATCCCGGCCCTGATCGGCACCCCTCTTGCCACCGAGTACGCCCGCGTCCGCGACACCTTCGGCTACGACGACACCGTCCTGGCCGACCTGGCCCACGCGGGCGTGGACGCCTCCTTCGCCCCCACCGAGACCAAGACCCGCCTCCGTGCACAGATCAACGCCTGGCTGGCCACCCCCTAGATCGTTGATTGGAGCTTCGGGGAGTTGTGGTCAATGGTCGCCACGGCGCAGCGCATCCCCCCGTGACCGCCCCAGCAACGGACCGCTCCGGCTTCGTGCTCGACCACCGGCCCGGGGCGAGATCCCGACATCTGGGAGGCCAATACAGTGCCGTGCTCGTCGGCGTCAGGTGGTGGTGAGATGGGCCCGGATGACAGCGGCGCCGGATTCGGCGAGCCAGTCGGTGAGAGTGCGCAGTCCGGGGTGGATGACGCGCAGTGACTCGATGTCGGCGTGCCAGCGGTGACCGGCCTGCCAGTGCCTTTTGGTGTCGGCGATCTGCGGGCCGAGCGCGGCGGCATCGGCGTCGGTGAGCTGCTCATACCGGATCGGAAAGCCGGTGGCCTCGCTGATCGCGGCGGCGGCCTCCGTCGGAGACGGCTCGTCGCCGGCCAGTTCCAAGGTTCGTCCGGCGAATCGGGCCGGGTCCGCGAACGCGAGCACGGCGAACTCGGCGACGTCCTCCAGCGTGATGATCTGCGTGGGCTCGTGCGGAGGGAAGACGTGCCGGTTGACGCCGTGGGAGATGCCGTCGAAGCCGATCACTCCGACACCGAGATAGTTGGTCATGAACCGGACCGGGCGCAGCACGGTGGGCTGCGCGATGTGGTCGCGCAGGTACTCCTCGATCAGTGTTTTGCCCTCCGACCCCTGCGATGCCGCAGATGTCGAGGCGACGGTGCTGAACACGACCTGCTTGATCCCCGCGGCGGCCGCAGCATCGATCAGGGCCCGGCCGCGGGTCACTTCGAGATCCGTTTCGGTTCCGGCCGGTCCGATGGCCACGGGAGGTATGCCGAACACGGCGGCGACGCCGTCGAGGGCTGCAGACTCGCCGGATCGTCGAAGTCGCCGCGGACGAGTCGGGCTCCCGCGGCGGCCAGCTCCGCAGCGGCGGGTGAGGTCACGTCGCGCACCAGGGCTCGCACCCGCCACCCCCCGGTGAGCAGTCGCCGGGCGGTGGCGCCGCCCTGCTTGCCGGTGGCGCCGGTGACGAGGATCGGGGAGCCGGGGTCGACCGGTGTCGCGATGGTCATGGTGTCCTTTCCGGAGATGGTGGAGGATGTTCGCGTGATCCGGAATGTTCCACCCGTTTCAGTGCCGCGGACAAGGATTCAGTGACATGAACGCAGCACCGGGTGCGGCGGGTGCCGGTCGCGCCGATGCCCACCGCAACCGGGAGATCGTGCTCCGCACGGCCATGCGCGTGTTCGCAGAGGAGGGGACGGAGGCGTCACTCGGCAGGATCGCGCAGCGCGCCGGGGTCGGGGCCGGAACCGTCTACCGGCACTTCCCGAGCAAAGAGATCCTGGTCGAGGCGGTGCTCGCCGAACACATCGAGGATCTGGTGGCAGCCGCCGATCGGTGGGCCGCCCGCGCCGCACCCGGTGACGCGCTGTTCGGGTTCCTGCTCGAAGTCATCGAGCAGTCGGCGGGCGGCCGGAGCTTCTGCGATGCGCTCACCGCTGACCAAGGCTGGCCGCGCGCCGTGCTGGCCGCCGCGACGCAGCGGTTCCGTGCGGCGCTGGAGCGCTTGCTGCACGACGCGCAGCAGGTCGGTGCCATACGCGCCGACGTACGGGCCGACGATCTGTCCGCGCTGGCCGTCGGCGGCGAGGCATTGCGTTCGGCACACCGGGACCGCGTACGCGGCACACGGCTGGTGCGGCTGCTGCTGGACGGCTTGCGTGCCAGGGACGTCACGAAAGACGAAACATTCCGTGACTCCCCCTCCGCACGTCACGAATCCACCGCCCTCAGCCACTGCGTGGAATGCGGCGCCCGGCTGCTCGTCCATGCCACCGGGCGGCCACCCCGCTACTGCGGTCCGACCTGCCGCCAGCGTGCCCACCGGCGCCGTCGCGCCGGCTAGCCGTTCCGGTTCTGCCCTCTTGTCGAACCGCCCCCGGTCGGCGGGCGGACGGGGCGCCGTTGCGAGTCGCCGGAGAACATCACGACCTGGAGGACCGCGTGCTGTGGCCGCGGGTGGAGCGCGCGGTGGCGGGCCGCCGCGCGGGGCGATCGGCTGCGTGATCAAAGCTTGGTCAGGGGGCCGGCGCGGATCTCGCGGAGGAAGGGATCGGCGTCGTCCTGCCATTGGGTGAGGGTGCGGACGACCGGGTGGACGGGGAGGCCCAGGCGGGCCGCTGCCTCCTGGGCGGCGTCGTGGGCCGTCGCGTGGTCGATGTCGCCGAGCACGAGGACTTCGACGTCGGCCGGCTGGTCGCCCGGGACGCCGTTGTAGCGCGCCGCCCAGGCGCCGAACAGGTACACGTCGCGGACGGCCCGCAGGTGCCCGAACTCCTCCGCCGCCACCGCCGCCGGGCCGAACGTCAGCATCAGCAGGCGGGTGAGCGGCTCGTACAGGGGGCTTTCGGCGTTCCGGGTGACGAGGCGGCCGGCCAGGGTGCGGCGGAGCGTCAGGAGGTCCGCTCGCGCCAGCCGCTCCACCTCGCGCATCACGGACGCCAGGTCGACGCGGAGCATCACGGCGAGGTCGAGCATCGACGCCTCGCGTTCCGGCCCCAGGAGCAGGCGCGCCAGCAGCTCGCCCTGCAAATGCGAGCGGAAGATCGGGAGCGGGGCCGGCGCGCGGGCCCGCACGTCCCGCAGGAACGCGCGAGTGACTTGTGTGTAACCCGTCGAGCCGCCTGCCGCGCGCCGCCCGAACTCCGCCGCCGAACCGACCTCATTCGATCGCATGTTCGAACTCTATGCGCCGGGTCCGACGGACTCCGCTCGAATCGCCGGTTGTGGATAACCCGCCGATCGGCTGGGCGTGTGGCTGCCCGGCCACGGTTGGACCGCCGACGGCTGGACTACCGACGGCTGGACTACCGACGGCACCGGAGCGATCCGCATACGGTTCCTCGCCTGAGCAGCGCATCAGTCAGCCGCCCATGCGGCTTCTCGGTTTCCCCGGCCGCACCGACCGCGGTCACGGCCTCGGCCTGCGTGCCGGTGAAGAGACCCGGGCATGCGGAAGGGCCCGCACCGGGTGAAACCGGTGCGGGCCCTTCCGGTCGGACGTCAGTCCTTGTTGAAGTTGACCGCGCCCTCGATGGGCGGCGGGCTGTCCGGGACGGTGTCCGGCTTCGGGACGCCCTTGAAGGTGAACTTGGCGGTCTCCGCCGTGCCCTCCTTGTTGTCCAGGTCGAAGCCCTCGGTGCCGACGATGACGATCTGGCCGGGCTTGAGCTCGCTGAACAGGATCTTCTCGGACAGGTTGTCCTCGATCTCCCGCTGGATCGTGCGGCGCAGCGGCCGGGCGCCCAGGACGGGGTCGTAGCCCTTCAGCGCCAGCAGGTCCTTGGCCTCCTGCCGCAGCTCGATGCCCATGTCGCGGTCGTGCAGCCGCTCGTCCACCTTGGCGATCATCAGGTCGACGATCTGGATGATCTCCCCCGGCGTGAGCTGGTGGAAGACGACCGTGTCGTCGACGCGGTTGAGGAACTCGGGACGGAAGTGCTGCTTGAGCTCCTCCGACACCTTCGCCTTCATCCGGTCGTAGGAGCCCTGCTCGTCGTTCTGCCGGGCGAAGCCCATCGAGACGCCCTTGGAGATGTCCTTGGACCCCAGGTTCGTCGTCATGATGATGACGGTGTTCTTGAAGTCCACGACACGGCCCTGAGCGTCGGTCAGGCGGCCGTCCTCCAGGATCTGCAGCAGCGAGTTGAAGATGTCCTGGTGGGCCTTCTCGATCTCGTCGAACAGGACGACCGAGAACGGCTTGCGGCGGACCTTCTCCGTCAGCTGGCCGCCCTCCTCGTACCCGACGTAGCCGGGCGGGGAGCCGAACAGCCGCGACACGGTGTGCTTCTCCATGAACTCGGACATGTCGAGCTGGATCAGCGCGTCCTCGTCGCCGAACAGGAACTCCGCGAGGGTCTTGGACAGCTCGGTCTTACCGACGCCGGACGGGCCGGCGAA
The DNA here is from genome assembly GCF_004348425.1 of Actinomadura sp. 7K507. Lineage (GTDB taxonomy): Bacteria > Actinomycetota > Actinomycetes > Streptosporangiales > Streptosporangiaceae > Spirillospora. The sequence goes on along the minus strand of NZ_SMKK01000080.1, from coordinate 12,390 downwards.
GATGAACGAGCCGCCGGGACGCTTGGGGTCCTTCAGGCCGGCGCGGGTACGCCGGATCGACTGCGAGAGCGCCTTGATGGCGTCCTCCTGGCCGATGACCCGCTTGTGGAGCTCGTCCTCCATGTTCAGGAGGCGCGTGCTCTCCTCCTCGGTCAGCTTGAAGACCGGGATGCCGGTGGCGGTGGCGAGGACCTCGGCGATCAGCTCGTCGGTGACCTCGGCGACGACGTCCATGTCGCCGGCCTTCCACTCCTTCTCCCGCTGCGCCTTCTGGCCGAGCAGCTGCTTCTCCGAGTCGCGCAGCGCGGCCGCCTTCTCGAAGTCCTGCGCGTCGATCGCGGACTCCTTGTCGCGGCGGACGTCGGCGATCTTCTCGTCGTACTCGCGCAGGTCCGGCGGAGCGGTCATCCGGCGGATGCGCATCCGCGAGCCGGCCTCGTCGATCAGGTCGATCGCCTTGTCGGGCAGGAACCGGTCGCTGATGTAGCGGTCGGCGAGCTGCGCCGCCGCGACCAGCGCGCTGTCGGTGATCGACACGCGGTGGTGCGCCTCGTAGCGGTCCCGCAGGCCCTTGAGGATCTCGATCGTGTGCGACAGCGACGGCTCGGCGACCTGGATCGGCTGGAAGCGGCGCTCCAGCGCGGCGTCCTTCTCCAGGTGCTTGCGGTACTCGTCCAGCGTGGTGGCGCCGATGGTCTGCAGCTCGCCGCGGGCCAGCATCGGCTTGAGGATGCTGGCGGCGTCGATCGCGCCCTCGGCGGCGCCCGCGCCCACGAGCGTGTGCAGCTCGTCGATGAACAGGATGATGTCGCCGCGGGTGCGGATCTCCTTGAGCACCTTCTTCAGGCGCTCCTCGAAGTCACCGCGGTACCGGGAGCCGGCGACCAGCGCACCCAGGTCGAGGGTGTAGAGCTGCTTGTCCTTCAGCGTCTCGGGCACCTCGCCCTTGACGATCTTCTGCGCGAGGCCCTCGACGACGGCGGTCTTGCCGACGCCGGGCTCGCCCACCAGGACGGGGTTGTTCTTGGTACGGCGGGACAGCACCTGCATGACCCGCTCGATCTCCTTGTCCCGGCCGATGACCGGGTCGAGCTTGCCCTCGCGCGCCGCCTGCGTCAGGTTGCGGCCGAACTGGTCGAGCACAAGGGACGTCGACGGAGCCGACTCCGAGGGACCGCCGGAGGCGGCCGGCTCCTTGCCCTGGTAACCGTGCAGCAACTGGATGACCTGCTGGCGCACACGGTTCAGGTCGGCGCCGAGCTTCACAAGGACCTGGGCCGCGACGCCCTCGCCCTCACGGATCAATCCCAGCAGGATGTGCTCGGTGCCGATGTAGTTGTGGCCTAGCTGCAGCGCCTCGCGCAGTGACAGCTCAAGGACCTTCTTGGCACGCGGAGTGAACGGGATGTGGCCCGACGGCGCCTGCTGACCCTGGCCGATGATCTCCTCGACCTGCTGGCGCACCGCTTCAAGGCTGATCCCCAGGCTCTCCAGAGCCTTGGCAGCGACACCCTCACCCTCGTGGATCAGACCCAGGAGGATGTGCTCGGTGCCGATGTAGTTGTGATTGAGCATCCTGGCCTCTTCTTGAGCCAGGACGACAACCCGCCGCGCGCGGTCGGTGAACCTCTCGAACATCTCGTCGCTCCTCACAGAGCGGTTGGGCAGAGTCCGGAACGTCCGGAACTGTCCTTCCGCATGCTAGCCCGCCCCGAGGAGGCCACCCGGTGCACTCCCACCAGGAGACGTTCCCCAGCTATGCGCTGTTCAGTCTCATCCAACTACCGCATCGGTGCGTCATGTTCCCGCTACGCCCCAAGCGAACGGGGGCTTTTCGCAGGTAGGTCAAGGCGCGGGCCGAGAGTGCCGAATGGGGGTGAAGTTGCACCCCGCGCGCCCTGTGTACCGCGCGGCGCGGGCCGCGAACCGCCCGGCGGCTACGCCGAAAGCGAACGGCCCGTCCCGCGAAGGGAGACGGGCCGCCGGCGGGTGAACCGGATCAGTTGGCCGCCTCGTACTGTTCGATCACATGGGCCGGGATCCGGCCGCGCTCATTGACCTTGATGCCATTGTTCTTGGCCCAGGCGCGGATCTCAGCGCTGCGCTCGCGGCTGGACGCGCCGCGCTGCCGGCGCTTGCGGGAGGACGTTCCCGCCTTGCGCGACTTCTCCACGAACGGCTGAAGAGAATCCCGCAGCTTCGCTGCGTTGGCGCCACTCAGGTCGATCTCGTAGGAGGCGCCGTCGATCGAGAACGCTACGGTCTCGTCCGCCTCGCCACCGTCGAGGTCGTCGAGGAGAAGCACCTGAACCTTCTGTGCCATGAGGACAGACCCTTTCGGCTTGAGCAAACTACATTCGGTCGACAAAGATATACCGAGAAGTCTGCCGATGACAATTCCGACACAGCCCTTGAACCGGCAGTCTCCACGAAGTCCTCTTCCCGACGTGACCGGGCGTAATCGGTCTCGGCTGTTTCTGGCACGTCGCGGCGACACTGCGCGGCCACGGCGGTCGCGGCGCGTGATTTTTTTCGCCGTCCGTGGACCACCGTGCGGATTTCGGGCGTGACCGGTGTCACGGCACACCGCGCTGACCTGGGCGGGTGCTCTCGCATTGGTCCTGGTTTGCAAGCGTCCCGGCATTCGGGCCGGCCGGGTGTCCCCGAGTGCGGCAGGAGTAAAAGAGCCCTGCGGCCGACCTTAACAGGCCGGACCCGCCTCCACCGCGGCCAACGATTAACCCTGACGTAACGGCACTAAGCGCACCGGGTGCCAGCTAAAGCGGGGAACCTTCGGAGCCCGGCATGACGGGCGATCACCGCCCCCACCGGGGGATGTGGGTGGATAACGGCCGACTGCCCGGCACCGAAAATCTGTTGCCTGCCGCGCCCGTGCCCGGAAGTCTCCCGGTCGCGATCCGCCGGGCGGGCCCGTCGACAGTCGTCCATCCCGAAATCGGGAGATTGCTGCACAATCGCGACCGTCCGCACCACTTCTTCCGGCCGGTGTCCAACAGCTGGGCCGGGTGCGCGTCAGGCACCCATGGCGTGGGGTTGTGGGGCTAAAGGTCCCTTCCCGGCGGGGTGGGATCTCATCCAGGAGTAAGTCCGACGCCCTATGTGACCGGATCCATGGCCGGAACGGCAACGGCCCGGGATGCACATCTCAAAGCGGAGGGCACGTCCGGGACGAGACACATACCGCGCCGATTCAGGGCCGTAACCGGATCCAGCCTGCATTCGCCGGGCGGCCCGGACTGCCCGAAACGGAGCTGGGATCTACGCGAAAGCCCCTCCGGGACGTGCGAGCGCTCCCGCCCCGCAGGGACTTGCGGGCCGAGAGCGCCTCGGATGAGCGCCCTGAGTGCGCCTGAAGGGGGCTGAGAGGACCTCAGAAGGCCGGGGAATCGGGAGGCGGCCGCTTTACCACGACCGTCCCTGTGAACCTGTCGTGGAGGGCTTGGCGGCGCGTGCCCTCGTACAGCATCCCCGCGTTCGCCACCCAGAAGATGCCCGCGAGCAACCCGACAACGGGAATCGGCCGGACCGCGATCGGCAGCGAATAGACCGCGGCCCGCAGAACGGCCTGCGGAACCCCCAACCGAGCGCCCCCACCGACCTCGCCGCCGGGATCCCGCTCGGCGGCGGGGCCTTGTTCGATGGGGGCGGTCGCGATGACTTCTATGCCGGCGAAGCGCTTGCCGAGTGTCCGGCCCCATAGGGCGAGCTGGATCGACTCGTACACCAGCATGGAGCCGGCCATGGCGGGCGGGGCGACGACGTCCACCGTGTGCCCGGACACCAGCGCGCGGACGACGATGATGACCGGCAGGCCGACGATGAGCGTGTCGGCGATGCGCGCCAGGAGACGCTGCCCCGGCTCGGCGAGCTGTGCCGCCATCCGTCCTTATCCCGCGTACTCGTCGTACTCGTGGTACTCGTCGTGTCCGACGCGCTCATCGATGACGATCGTGCCGGAGAAACGGTCATGCAGCGCCTGATGCATGGGCTGATCCCAGATCGCCCACAGGTAGGCCATCAGCGCACCCGCCCACACGAGCACCATCCCGTACGCGGCGTAGTCCCACACCATCACCGCCAGGACGAGGAAGAAGAAAACACCGACCTGGTAGACGATGTGGGTGATTCCAGCACGCCAGATGGCCTGCGTCATGGTCAGTGGCTCACCAGCAGGACGCGCCTGGACGATGCCAAGGCCCATGATGCGCTTGCCCAGCGTCCGTCCCGACATCGCCAACTGAACGGCCTCGTAGAGGAAGGGCAGTACTGACAGGACGGCGAAGAGGGTGAAGATGATGGGCCAGTTCCACACACCCCCCTCGTCCTCGGTCTTGCTGCCGGCCTTGCCCAGACCGAACGCACCGATCGTCACCGGCAGGACGAGCGCGAAGCCGAAGACCGCGACGAGCCCGTTGTCCATGAGACGCGCGCCCGCCCGGCGCGCGATCGGGGCGAGGGCCATTTCGCCGCCGTGGTGGCCGCCGTAGGAGCCGGCGTACTGGTCATAGGGCGCCTCGTACGTCTGGTTGTACGCTGGCTGGCCCCCCCACTGCTGCTGCTGGGGCTGCTGCCACTGCTGCTGGGGTTGCTGCTGGGGACCTTGATACGGAGGCGGCGGGCCATAGGAACCCTGGCCCTGCGGCTGCTGGTGGCGCCGCCGCCCGCGGCGGGGGGAATCGCTCATTGGGTCAGTCCTCCAGGCGAAGCAACATCCGGGTATTGCCCAACGTATTGGGCTTGACCCGATCGAGGTTCAAGAACTCTGCCACGCCTTCGTCGTAAGAGCCGAGAAGCTCCTCGTACACCTCTGGCGCCACCGGAGTCCCAAGGATCTGCTGGAAGCCGTGGCGTGCGAAGAACTCCACTTCGAAGGTAAGGCAGAACACCCTCCGCACGCCGAGTTCCCGTGCGGTCTCCAGAAGGCGCGCGACGATGCGGTGCCCGATTCCGCGTCCGCCGTATCCCTTGTCGACGGAGACCGAGCGGACCTCGGCGAGGTCCTCCCACATCACGTGCAGGGCCCCGCAGCCGATGACAGGCCCCGGCGCCCCGTGCTGGACGTCCTCGGCGACCCAGAACTCCTGGACATCCTCGTACAGCTTCACCGTGGTCTTCTTCAGCAGGCGTCGTCCCGATCCGGCGTACAGATCGACCAGCCTGCGGATCTCCTGAACGTCGGCGGTGCGGGCACGCCGGATCACGACCTCCACAAACAGGCGAGATTATCGAACACGCCCCCTTGCTACAGGTGGACACCCCTCTTACAAGGCCATCCAGCTCTTACAAGGCCATCCAGCCGCGCAAGTGACTAGATAAAAACAACTAGGTAGGCCCATGAGCCCTGGCAGAGAAGTGAGCCAGAACACATCGACTTTCGGCGCGCTGCCGTGAACACACCCGGCGACCTGCGTCTTCACATGTTCTGGTTGGCATCCAATCCGGGTTCCGTTAGTGTCCTGCGCTGATGTCGGCCAACCGCAGGACGGTGGCCGAACCGCCGAGTCCCCGGGCCGCAACCAGCGCCCCGGAGGAGCCGGGGACCCACATTGGAGCGTTCGGGGGATCGCCCCTCGCGCACCGTGAGGGGTGAATCCGCGCTTTACCGCGGACGGGCTGCTCCTGGCCCCGACCCGTCAGCTGACCCGGTAGGCGGCCGAGGAGAGGAGAATTCGTGGAGCCGCCGCGCCCCGCTCCCTTTTCAAGACCCACGCGTTCACGCTTCCCGCGGCCGACCCCGGGCGGACGGAAGACCCGCTCCCACGGCGCCCGATCCCTTGCCAGGGCCGCGACCATGGCCGGCGCGCTCGTCGCCGTCGCAGTCGCGCCGCACACCATGCCCGTGGCCCACGCCGACCCCGAGCCGTCCACGAAGGAACTTCGGTCCAAGGCCCTCAAGCTCGCCGACGAGCTGGAGAAGCTCACCGAGCAGTACAACGGCATGAAGGTCAAGCTCGCCCAGACGCAGCGCGCCGCCAAGGTCGCCGCCGACAACGCCGAGCGGCAGGAGAAGTCACTCAAGAGCGTCCGGGAGAAGGTCAGCACCCTGGCCGCCACCAGCTACATGCAGGGCGGCACCGACCCGACCGTGTCGTTCGTCGCGTCCCAGGACCCGCAGTCCGTCCTCGACCAGGCCGCCACCCTCAACTACTTCGCCAAGCAGGACAGCACCAGGGTCCTCGGGCTGATGCAGGCCATGCAGGCCGCCGAGCGCGCCCGCAAGTCCGCCGAGTCGCGCGCCACGCAGGTCAAGCAGCTGCGCACGCAGCTCGACGCGCAACGCAAGAAGGTCACCGAGACCTACGAGAAGGTGCGCGGCAAGCTCGTCAAGAAGGACCCCACCCAGCTCGCCAAGCTCCCCGTCGTCGGCACCGGCAAGGCCGCCCAGGCGCTGCGGGCCGCGATGTCCAAGATCGGCCGTCCGTACGTGTGGGGCGCCGCCGGCCCGAGCAGCTTCGACTGCTCAGGCCTGACGATGTGGGCCTACAAGCAGGTCGGCATCAATCTCCCGCACTACACCGGCAGCCAGTGGAACGCGGGCACCCACGTGTCACGGAGCCAGCTCCAGCCGGGCGACCTCGTGTTCTTCTACTCCGACCTCCACCACATGGGGATGTACGTCGGCAACGGCAAAATGCTCCACGCCCCAAGAACAGGCGACGTCATCAAGATCGCCCCCATGGCCGGCCGCCCCTACGCAGGCGCCGTAAGAGTAGCCTGACCTTGTTTATTGCAGTGCCCTTGGCGTCAGGCGCTGGCGCGCCTTCCTTCGGCGGGCACTGCGTGCGATCGCTGCATCGCTCCGACTCGCCTAGCGGCTCGCTGCGCGATCAGGTTTCTCGCTCCGCTCGCAACCTGCCTTCGGACGCGATCGCGACGGTTGGGGTTGTTGCGGGGTGCGGTGACGCTGGTGTGGCTGCCCGGGGCTGTGCGCTCAGCGGCTGACGCCAAGGGCACTGCAACGAACACTACGAACAAACACCGTCCGCGGCGGCACCGCCTGCAGGGACCTACCTGTCAGGACGCCGGGGCCGCCGCTGCGGGGTCGGACGGAGTTCGCATGAGTTCGCCACCTGGATTCTTGGTGACGCTCGCCGTCCCCAGGCGAGCGTCGGGGGGTGATTCAGCTAGATGAGCTGCCTCCGGGCCGCCCACACCACGGCCTCGATAGGGGTGTTGACCTCCAGCCGGTCGCAGATCGTCCGCAACCGGCGCCGCAAGGTCCGTGCGCTCAACTCCAGCTTGCGTGCCGCCACATCGGCGGTGACACCGCTGGCGATCTGGGCGAGCAGCCGGATCTCCTCCTCGCTCAGCCCGAAATCGTCGGTGCCACGACGTGCGAGTGTGGCTGTTTCCACTCCGTCCTCCCTCGTCCGTGGTGATGACCGCGGGGATGCAGCCGTCCGCTGCACAGGCACGGGTTGGGCCTCTGTACGCGCGTTGGGTTGCCGGGTCCGGAGCCCCTCCGGACTAGATCATCGGGTTCCTTTTCTGTCTCGCGTGCTTGGCCGGAGGTGGCCGCCTGGCCGATTGGGGGGTCGTTCGGGGGAACTCCGGGTGACGATTCACTCGTTGGCCAGCCGAGGGAGACGGGAAGAGATCGCCAGCCATCCGCACCCGCCCCTTCTCGTTGGACCCGGCCAGATCTGTCTTGAACAAGATCGTGAATCGTTTCAAGCTACGCTTCGGCTCGGAACGCTAGGCGGCCGGATCCGGCCCGTCAAGCGCTGGTTCGATGCAATATGTGTGCGGATGATCTCGATGCGTGACCGGCTATTCACCGGCGCGCTATGCACAACGCCACTACCAGGGGCAACGCCCCCGGAGCGGGACGAGGAGCGAGTTGCCACAGACCAGTATTCGTGAGGTCGCGAGGCGTGCTGGGGTCTCAGTTGGGACCGTTTCGAATGTCCTAAACCGGCCAGATCTCGTGGCCGAAGCCACCCGTGACCGTGTTCGAGCGGCGATCGAGGAGCTCGGATTCGTCCGGAACGAGTCCGCGCGGCGGCTCCGACGGGGCCCCGAACGCACCGCGGGCGAGTTCGGCGACGAGCCGCGCCGCGCGTTCGGCGTCGTCGTCGAGGATCTCGCCAGCCCGTACGCGACCGACGTCGCCCGAGGGGCCGAGGCCGCGCTCAACGCGTCCGGCCACGACGCCCTCTGGCTCTCCAGCGACTACTCGGCCGCGAAAGAGCAGCGCTCGCTGGAGCTCCTGGAGGACCAGCGCGCCGCCGGCGTCCTGATCATCCCGGTCGGGCTGTCCGCCCGCGACGTCTCCCGGCTCCGCGCCGCCGGGATGAGCGTGGTGCTGATCGACCGGGACGCGTCCGGCGGCTGCTCCGCCCAGGTCGACCACGTCGCGGGCGGGGAGATCGCCGCCGCGTACCTGCTCGGCATCGGCCGCGAGCGGATCGCCTTCGTCACCGGCGTGCCCGAGCCGGAGCCGTGCGTCGAACGCCGCGAAGGCGCCGCCCGCACGATCGTGGAGGCCGGTTTCGGAAAGCCCGTAACCCTGGTCCAGGATGCGATGAGCCCCACCGAAGGCCAGGCCGCGGCACACCAGATCCTGGAGTCGTCACCGCGGCCCGACGGCGTCTTCTGCGCCAACGACCTGCTCGCCATCGGCCTGATCAACGAACTCACCCGGCTCGGCGTCAGCGTCCCCGGCGACATCGCCGTGATCGGCTACGACGACATCGAGCTCGCCGCGAGCGCCGCCGTCCCGCTGACCACCATCCGGCAGCCCCGCCGCGAACTCGGCTGGGAGGCCGCCGAGCTCGCCATGGCCGAGATCGGCGAGGGCAAGTCCCATCAGCACCGCCAGGTGGTGCTGAGGCCCGATCTGGTGATCCGAGAAAGCGCTTAGCGGGCCGCCCGGCGAGAACGCCCAGCGGCCCGCCTCGCCATCACTGTTCGGGCTTGACCAGCGGGAACAGGATCGTCTCGCGGATTCCCTTGCCGGTGAACGCCATGATCATGCGGTCGATGCCGGCGCCCATCCCGCCCGTCGGCGGCATCGCGTACTCCAGGGCGCGCAGGAAGTCCTCGTCCAGCTGCATGGCCTCGGGATCCCCGCCCGCGGCGAGCAGCGACTGCTCGGTCAGGCGGCGGCGCTGCTCGATCGGGTCGACCAGCTCGGAGTAGGCGGTGCCCAGCTCCGCCCCGAACCCGATCAGATCCCACTTCTCGGTGAGCAGCGGCTCCTCGCGGTGCTGGCGGGTCAGCGGGGACGTCTCGACCGGGTAGTCCATGACGAACGTGGGCTGGACGAGGGTGTGCTCGATCAGCTCCTCGAACAGCTCCTGGACGAGCCTGCCCTGCCCCCACTTGGGATCCCCCGAGATCCCCCGGGCGCCCGCGAGTTTACGGACGTCCTCAATGGGCGTGTGCGGGGTGATCTCCTCGCCGAGCGCCTCCGACACCGACCCGTACAGCGTGATCCGCGGCCACTCCGCCAGGCCGAGGTCGATCTCGACGCCGTCATGGACGACCACGGTGGTGCCGAGCGCGGCGATGACCGCCCGCTGGTACATCCGCTGGGTCAGATCGGCCATGTCGTTGTAGTCGAGGTACGTCCCGTAGGCCTCCACCATCGTGAACTCGGGGTTGTGCGTGGAGTCCGCGCCCTCGTTCCGGAAGTTCCGGTTGACCTCGAAGACCTTGTCGATGCCGCCGACGACGAGCCGCTTCAGGTACAGCTCGATGGCGATGCGCAGGTAGAGGTCCATGTCGTAGGCGTTGATGTGCGTCTTGAACGGACGCGCCGCCGCACCGCCGTGGATCGGCTGCAGCATCGGCGTCTCGACCTCGAGGTACCCCTCGTCGTGCCAGAAGTCCCGCACCGCGCGGACGGTCGCGCTGCGGATCCGCGCCATCCTGCGGGCCTCGTCGTTGACGATGAGATCGACGTACCGCTGCCGGACCCGCGCCTCCGGGTCGGTCAGCCCGGCGTGCTTCTCCGGCAGCGGGCGCAGGCACTTCGACGTGATCGCGAACCGGTCGGCCATGATCGACAGCTCGCCGCGGCGGGACGTGATGACCTCGCCCTCGACGCCGACGTGGTCGCCGAGGTCGACCTCCCGCTTCCAGAAGTCGAGCTGCTCCTGCCCGACCTTGGCCAGCGAGAGCATGATCTGGATCTCGCCGCCGCCGTCCCGGACGGTCGCGAAGCACAGCTTCCCGGTGTTGCGGACCAGCATGACGCGTCCGGCGACGCCGACCTTCTCGCCCGTCTCGGTGCCCGGCTCCAGATCCGGGTGTTTCTCGCGGATCTCAGCGATCGTCGCCGTCCGCGGAAAGGTCACCGGGTAGGGATCGATTCCGCTCTCGCGGAGCCGGTCGAGCTTCTCCCGGCGCACGCGCATCTGCTCCGGGAGCTCGTCGAAGGTCTCGTCAGTCACCTGCCCAGCCTATTGCGTCGCCCTTGGCGCCGGACGCCGCAGCGCCCTCCTTCGGCGGGCTACGGGGTGTCGCGCTCGTAGCTGAGGCGGAGGCCGAGCTACGGGGTGTTGCGCTCGTAGATGAGGCGGAGGCCGATCAGGGTGAGCCACGGCTCGAACACGTCGATGCAGCGGGACTCCTCCAGGACGAGCGGCGCGAGACCGCCCGTGGCGATGACCGTGATCTCGTCGGGATTCTCGGAGAGCTCGTCGGACATGCGCTCGACGATGCCGTCCACCTGCCCGGCGAAGCCGAAGATGATCCCGGACTGCAGCGCCTCGACGGTGTTCTTGGCGACCACGCTGCGCGGCCTGACGAGTTCGATCTTGTGCAGCTGGGCGCCGCGCGAGGACAGCGCGTCTATAGAGATCTCTATGCCCGGGGCGATCGCGCCGCCCACGTACTCGCCCTTGGCTGAGACGGCGTCGAAGGTCGTGGCGGTGCCGAAGTCGACGACGATCGCCGGGCCGCCGTGGGTGTGGACGGCGGCCAGCGCGTTCACGATGCGGTCGGCGCCGACTTCCTTCGGGTTGTCCATCCGGACGGGAACGCCGGTCTTGACGCCCGGTTCCACGATCACCGCGGGCACGTCGCCGTAGTAGCGGCGGCACATCTCCCGCATCTCGTGCAGGACGGACGGGACCGTGGAGCACAGCGCGATACCACTGATGTCGGTATCGGCCAGCAGCGGACTCTGCTGGACGAGGCCCTGCAGGACCACCGCGATCTCGTCGGCGGTCCGCCGCGGATCGGTGTTGATCCTCCAGTGCTCGATCACCTCCTCGCCCTCGAACAGGCCGAGGACGGTCTGGGTGTTACCGACGTCGATGGTGAGCAGCATCAGGTCCCCGCTGGTCAGGAGAAGTCAAGGCCGATGTCGAAGACATGCGCCGAGTGCGTCAGCGCGCCGACGGCAAGGTAGTCCACCCCGGTCACAGCGACGTCTCGGGCCCGCTCCAGGGTAAGGCCACCGCTGGCCTCAAGCTCCGCCCGCCCCGCAACGAGCGACACCGCCTCCGCCATCTGGGCGTCGGTCATGTTGTCGAGCAGGATGCTAGTGGCGCCCACCGCGACGGCCTCTTCGACCTGTGCGAGGGTGTCGCACTCCACCTGGACGTGGAGGGACGGGTACACGGCACGGATCGCCTCGTACGCCTTGGTGATGCTTCCGGCCGCCGCGACGTGGTTGTCCTTGATGAGCGCGGCGTCGTACAGGCCCATCCTGTGGTTGACGCCTCCGCCGCAGTGCACGGCGTACTTCTGGAGGGCGCGGAGGCCGGGCAAGGTCTTGCGGGTGTCGCGGACCTTGGCCTTCGTGCCGGCGATGGCGTCCGCCCACATCCGGGTGGCCGTCGCGATTCCGGACAGGTGGGTGAGCAGGTTCAGGGCCGTCCGTTCCGCGCGCAGCACGGCCCGGGTCTGCCCGCTCACCTCGATGAGGACCTGCCCGGGGGCCACACGTTCCCCGTCTTCCACTTTTGCCTCGTACGCCACGTCCAGCGCGTCGAAGACGACGCAGGCGACCGGGATTCCCGCGACGACGCCCCCATCGCGGGCGGTCAGACTCCCGGCCGCGGTCTCCTCCGGTGCGAAGATCGGCATGCTGGTGACGTCGACCTCACCGTCCTCGGCCAGCGCCGTCCGGACGAGGTTATCCACAACCTGTGGATCGAGCCCGGCTTGACGCAGCCTCTGCGAGAGTTCAGGAGTCATGAGCGCCTTCCTTCCAGAGGTTCGTCTTCCAGGGGTTCGTAGCTGGTCGTCAGGACGTTCCCCGCCAGCCGCGTCACAAGATGACCACGCCACGCGCCGTCCGCACGCTCGGGAAAGTCCTCACGCCAGTGACTCCCGCGCGTCTCGTCCCGCCGCCGCGCCGCCAGCAGGATCGCGGAAGCGACGGTGTACAGGTTGGTGACCTCCCAAGCCTCCACC
>NZ_SMKK01000007.1 GCF_004348425.1 Actinomadura sp. 7K507 | reverse complement strand
CGGGGGAGGGGCGGCGGAGGAGGTAGGTGTCCATGATCCAGCCCTTGCGGGTGCGGGCCTCGGCGCGGGCCGTGCGGATCTGGCCGGCGACCTCTTCGACGGGTCCGGAGATCAGGATCTCGTCGGGTGTGCCGAGGTAGGCGCCCCAGTAGATGTGGAAGCCGTCCCCGGCCTCGGTGAATGAGCAGGCCGCGTCCAGCATGACCAGGACGTCGTCGGTGGTGGTGCCCTCGGCGGCCAGGCGGCGGCCCGTGGTGATGTGGACGGGGCGGCCCACTCGGGTGAGAGGGACGCGGTGCCGGGCGGTGAGCGCGGAGATGCTGCTGATGCCGGGGATCACCTCGTGGTCGAACTCGGCCTCGATCTCTTCCAGGGCGGCGAGGGTGCTGTCGTAGACGCCGGGGTCGCCCCAGACGAGGAGCGCGCCGGTCTGCCCGTCGGTGAGTTCGTCTGTGATGAACGACTCGTAGATCCGTGCGCGCTGGGAGCGCCAGTCCTCGACGGCGGCCGTGTACGCAGGGGTCGTGCGGTCGCGTTCCGGGTCACTCGCCTCGACGATCCGGTAGGGCGAGCGGGCGTGCGCTGCGATGAGGTCGTGGCGCAGCCGGGCCAGGTCGTGCTTGGCCTCGCCCTTGTCGACGATGAGGAACACGTCGGCGGCGGCGATCGCCTTCGCCGCCTGGAACGTCAGGTGGTCGGGGTCGCCCGCGCCGATGCCGATGATCAAAAGCCGCTTCACCTCGATAAGTGTGCCAGAACGGCTGATATAGGCTTGGCGCCGCATTCATCCGAGGAGGCCAGTGGACGCACGTGTCATCACCGTCGTGGGGATCGGCGCCGATGGGTGGGACGGGCTTCCGGAGTCCTCCCGCGCGGCGTTGCGGGCGGCGGAGGTGCTGATGGGCGGGCGCCGCCAGCTCGACCTGGTGCCGGAGGGCGAGGCCGAGCGGGTCGCGTGGCCGTCCCCGCTTCTCCCGGCGCTTCCCGGACTGATCCGGCGGTACGAGGGACGCGCGGTCGCCGTCCTGGCGAGCGGCGATCCGATGTTCTACGGGATCGGGTCCACGCTCGCGGGGATGCTCGGCCCGCGCGGGCTGAGGGTCCTGCCGCATCCGTCGTCGATGTCGCTGGCGTGCGCGCGGCTCGGCTGGCCGCTGGAGTCGGTGGACGTCCACAGCCTTGTGGGCCGCCCTGCCGGGACGCTGAACGCGCTCATCGCCCCCGGCCGCCGTCTGCTGGTCCTCGGCGCGGGACGTGACGCCCCGCCGGTCGTCGCTGCGCTGCTCACCGGGCGCGGCTTCGCGCCCAGCCGGATGACCGTGCTGTGCGACCTGGGCGCGGAGACCGAGTCCGCCCGGAGCGGCGTCGCGGGGGAGTGGGACGAGCCCGCCGGGTCCGCGCTGAACATCGTCGCCATCGAATGCGTGGCGGGCCCGGACGCGGTGCCGCTGCCCCGGGCGGTGGGGCTGCCCGACGATGTCTTCGAGCATGACGGGCAGATCACCAAGAGCGAGATCCGCGCGATCACCCTGTCGCGGCTGGGGCCGCTGCCCGGCGAGCTGCTCTGGGACGTCGGCGCCGGGGCCGGGAGCGTCGCGATCGAGTGGGCGCGGGCGCATCCGGCCTGCGAGGCCGTCGCGATCGAGCGGGACGCGGAGCGGGCGGCACGGATCGGCCGCAACGCGAGCGCGCTCGGCGTTCCCGGTGTGCGCGTCGTGGAAGGGCGGGCACCGGACGCCCTGGACGGCCTGCCGGCACCCGACGCGGTGTTCGTCGGCGGCGGGCTCACCGTCCCCGGCCTGCTGGAACGCTGCCTGGACGCGCTGAAGCCGGGCGGGCGGCTGGTCGCCAACGCCGTCACGCTCGAATCGGAGGTCCGGGTCGCCGAGGCCCGCCGCGTCCACGGCGGCGAACTGATCCGCGTCGGCGTCGAGCGTGCCGCGCCGCTCGGCGGGTTCACCGGCTGGCGGCCGGCGATGCCCGTCACCCTCTGGACGACATGGAAGGACCGCACATGACCGTGTACTTCATCGGAGCGGGCCCAGGCGCCGCCGACCTCATCACCGTGCGCGGGCTGAGGACGCTGGAATCCACCCCGGTGTGCCTGTACGCCGGCTCCCTCGTGCCGCGTGAGCTGCTGGACGCCTGCCCGACCGGCGCACGGCTCGTCGACACCGCCGACATGACGCTGGACGAGATCATCGCCGAGCTGGCCGCCGCGTACCGGGACGGCCTGGACGTCGCGCGCCTGCACTCGGGCGACCCGTCGGTGCTCAGCGCGATGGCCGAGCAGATGCGGCGGCTGGACGCGGAGGGCGTCCCGTACGAGGTCGTTCCGGGGGTGCCGGCGTTCGCCGCGGCGGCGGCGTCGCTGAAGCGGGAGCTGACGGTCCCCGGTGTCGGGCAGACGGTGATCCTCACCCGCACGGCGGCGCGCGCGACGGCGATGCCGGAAGGCGAGGACCTCGCCACGCTCGGCAAGAGCGGCGCCACGATGGTGCTGCACCTGGCCGTCCAGCGCATCGAGCAGGTGGTGGCCGAGCTTGTGCCGAACTACGGTGCGGACTGCCCGGTCGCGGTCGTCGCCCGCGCCAGCCGCCCCGACGAGGTGATCCTGCGCGGCACGCTCGCCGACATCGCGGACCTCGTGGCCGAGGCCGGGGTGAAGCGCACGGCGGTGATCGTCGTCGGGCGGGTGCTGGCGGCGTCGGCGTTCCCCGGCAGCCACCTGTACTCCGCCGAGCGGGACCGGGGATGCGCCGCGTCCTGATCCTCGGCGGGACCGCGGAGGCGCGGGCGCTGGCGGCCCGGCTCGCGGACCTGCCGGGCGTGGACGTCGTGTCGTCGCTGGCCGGGCGGGTCACCGAGCCGCGGCTGCCCGCCGGGGAGGTGCACGTCGGCGGGTTCGGCGGCCCCGACGGGCTGGCCGCGTGGCTGCGCGAACACCGCGTCGACCGCCTCGTGGACGCCACGCATCCGTTCGCGGAGCGGATGAGCGCCTCGGCCGCGAAAGCGTCGCGGGCGGCGGAGGTGCCGCTGATCGCGCTGCGGCGGCGCGGCTGGGGCGAGGGCGAGGGTGACGACTGGCAGCGCGTCCCGTCCCTGGCCGAGGCCGCCGCCCGTGTCCCGGCGGGTGCCCGCGTGTTCCTCACCACCGGGCGGCGCAGCATCCCGGTGTTCGCCGCCCGGACCGACGCGTGGTTCCTCGCCCGGTCCGTGGACCCGCCGGACCCGCCCGTCCCGTCGAACGTGCGGGTGCTGGTCGCACGCGGCCCTTACACGGTGGAGGGCGAGCGCGCGCTGATCCGCGACCACCGGCTCGCCGTCCTCGTCACCAAGGACAGTGGCGGCGATATGACCCGCGCGAAGCTCACGGCCGCCCGGGACGCGCGGCTACCGGTGGTCATGGTCGAGCGCCCCCGCCCACCGGACGGCGTCCGGACGGTCGAGGACCCCGCCCAGGCCGCGGCCTGGGTTCAGGGGTTCGGAACAGTTGGCGGTTGAGTGTTCATGAGTGCCTGTAGCCGTTCAGGAGTGACGTGGTGGTTGTGGAGTTGGCGGAACGGCGGAGGGCACAGGGCCCGGTTCGCTGCGTCCCCGGTGGCTGTGAGGGCAAGTCGGCGGTGGAGGGCGTTGCGCGGGTGAACGATATACCGGCCAGTCGATTGCGTGTTCGAAGTTGGTGACTTAAGGTATCCGTCATGTCGCAGCCCGCTGTTGCCGGTGGGGTGGACGCCGATCCCGCGGCGCCCGCCCACTCCGGTATGGGCAATGACGATAGCGGGGCGGGACCTGCCGCAGTACGGGTCGCAGGGTGGGATGAGCGGCCACCGGCGATGCGGCCGATCGCTGAGCCGTTCGTGGCCGCCGGGTCGTCGGGGGTGGCGGCACGGGCCCGGCTCAAGGGCCTCACGGCCCGGGACGAGAACGCACTGCGCGAGGTGGGTGCGCATCTGGGGTCGCTGGCCGGCCGTGACCTCAAGGCCCGCTGCGAGGCTGGGTTGGCGCATGACGCCGACGGGTGGGCGGCGCGTAAGCGGGAGTTGACGGGGGAGTCGTCGGCGCGGTGGGCCGGAGCGATCACCAAGGCCACCCATGACCAGTGGGCGTTGGCCCGCCGCTGCCAGCTAGCGCACCTGAGCGGTCTGGAGGCCGGGATCGCGACCATCGAGCGCCGGTTGTCGGTCCCGGTCGGGGCCAAGGACACCCGGCGGGCGGCGGGCGGGTACCGGTCCAGGCGGGAGTGGTTCGCCAAGTCCCGCCGCCTGCATGTCCTCAAGGACCGCCTCGCCGCCGCGCAGGCCGACTGGGACGCCGGGCGGGTGAGAGTGGTGCGCGGTGGCCGGCGCCTGCTGAACAACCGCCATAACCTTGAGGCCGGGCTGAGCGAGGAGCAGTGGCGGGCCCGGTGGGAGGCCGGGCGCCGGTTCTGCCAGGCCGACGGCGAGAGCGGGAAGCGGTACGGCAACGAGACCATCCGCGTCACCCCCGACGGCCAAGTATCGATCAGGCTGCCCGCGCCGCTGGCGCATCTGGCCAACGCGCCGCACAGCCGCTACGTGCTGACCGCCCGCGTCGCGTTCGCGCACCGGGGTGCCGAGTGGGCCGACCGGATCTGCGTGGACCGGGCGGTGGCCTACCGCATCCACCACGACCCAGACCGGGGCCGCTGGTACCTGACCGCGTCCTGGCAGCGCCCCGCCATCCCCACGATGCCGTTGGAGGCGGCCCGTGCCCGCGGCATGATCGGGGTGGACACCAACGCCGACCACCTGGCCGCCTACCGCCTCGACGCCCACGGGAACCCGGTCGGCGACCCGCGCCGGTTCGGCTACGACCTGTCCGGCACCGCCGCCCACCGGGATGCGCAGGTCCGGCACGCCCTCACCGCCCTGCTGCACTGGGCCCGGCGATGCGGCGTCGCCGCCATCGCCATCGAAGACCTGGACTTCGCCAGGGAGAAGACCCGGGAGAAGCACGGCCGCCGTAAACGGTTCCGTCAGCTGATCTCCGGCTTCCCCACCGGGAAGCTCAAGGCGCGGCTGGTCTCGATGGCCACCGAGGCCGGTCTGGCGATCGTCGCGGTCGACCCGGCCTACACCTCCAAGTGGGGCGACCAGCACTGGCGCAAGCCCCTGTCCAGCAACAAACGTCCAATGACCCGCCATGACGCCGCCTCGGTGGCGATCGGCAGACGCGCCCTCGGGCACCCGATCCGGCGACGGACGACACCGCCCTGTGCTCACCGGAGTGATGAGCACAGGCATCGGACCGTCCAGGCCGGACCGAGTGCCCAAGGGCGTGAGGGAACCCGCCCACCCGTCACGGAACGCGCACACGATGCACGCCCCCGGACCGGGACACCGCAGCGAACGCGGGCAACCAGCGCATCCAACACCGTTCGGGATACGCGCAGTACCGGGACGTGGGTACAAAACTCACTCCTGGACACTGTCTAGGAACGGTAGCGGCGGGGCGTGTAGACCAGGCCGCGGTCGGTCACGCGGGTGGTGGACGATCCGACGATGACCAGGCAGCGCATGTCGACCTGGTCGGGGTCGAGCTTGC
Source organism: Actinomadura sp. 7K507 (assembly GCF_004348425.1). Classification (GTDB taxonomy): domain Bacteria; phylum Actinomycetota; class Actinomycetes; order Streptosporangiales; family Streptosporangiaceae; genus Spirillospora. Next base: position 74,356 of record NZ_SMKK01000007.1, on the reverse strand, counting down.
CGAGCGTGGTCACGGTGACGCTCTCGGCGTCGCCGCCGACGTCGCGCCCGACCACCACCGGCGTCTCGGGGGAGCGGTGTTCCAGCAGCAGGTCGCGCGCCGCCGGGAGCTGGTGCCTGCGGCGGCTCGACGACGGGTTGTACAGCGCGAGCACCAGGTCGGCCTCGGCCGCGGCGGAGAGCCGCCTGGCCACCACGTCCCACGGCTTGAGCAGGTCCGACAGCGACATGACGCAGAAGTCGTGGCCGAGCGGCGCACCGACCCGGCTCGCCACGGCCTGCGCGGCGGTCAGCCCGGGGGCGACCCGCACCGGCACGTCGGCGAACTCGTCCTCGGACGCCGCCTCCAGCACCGCCGCCGCCATGGCGAACACGCCGGGATCCCCCGAGGAGACGACGGCGACGCGTGCGCCGTCCCGCGCGAGCAGCAGCGCGTGCCGGGCCCGGTCGGCCTCCACCCGGTTGCCGGACGCGTGCCGCCGCTGCCGCGCGTTCGCCGGCACCCGGTCCAGGTACGGGCCGTAGCCGACGAGGTCGGTGGCCGACGCCAGTACGTCCTGCGCTTCCGGGGTGAGCCACGGGCGGCCCGCCGGGCCGAGCCCGACGACCGTGACGCCGCCGGGACCGTCCGGTCTCGCCGGCGACGGGGCCTCGAACGACCGGTCCGCCGGGCTGGTCAGCAGGGCGAGGGACATGTAGGGGACCTCCGCCGGGTCGACCTCGGCGAGCGGCGTGACCCGCTGCCGGTCACTGGCGGCCCGCTCCACGTAGTGTGCGTCGCCGAGCCGTCCCGCGTCCTCGAAAGCCTGTCTGACCTTGGTGAACGTCCGGCCGAGCTTGAGCACCGCCGCCGCGTCCGCGCCGCGGAGCCGCTCGGTCAGCTCGTCGCCGGGCAGCGTGCCGGGCAGCACGGTGAGCGTCTCCTCCCCTTCCACGAGCGGGCGCCCGGCCGCGGCCGCCGCCGCGCTCAGCGACGTGACGCCGGGCACCACCTCGGTCGGGTAATGCGGCGCGAGCCGCTTGTGCAGGTGCATGTACGAGCCGTAGAAGAGCGGGTCGCCCTCGCTGAGCACGGCGACATCGCGTCCCGCGTCCAGGTGCTCGGCGAGGCGGGCGGCGCAGTCGGCGTAGAACTCGTCGAGCGCGCCCCGATAACCGCCCGGATGGCCGGTCGCCTCGGTGGTCACCGGGTACACCATCGGTTCCTCGGTCTGGCCGTCCCCCAGGTGGGGCGCGGCGATGGAGCGGGCGATGCTGCGGCCGTGGCGGGCGGAGTGGTACGCCACCACGTCCGCCGCGCCGATCAGCCGCGCCGCCTTCACCGTCACCAGCTCGGGGTCGCCGGGCCCGACGCCCACGCCGTACAGCCGTCCGGTCCGTCCGGTCGGTTCGGTCATCATTCCGCCTCACTTGCGACGGCGTTGACCGCCGCCGCCGTCATCGCGCTGCCGCCGCGCCGCCCCCGCACCGTCAGGTGCTCCAGGCCGCTCGCGGCGAGCGCGTCCTTGGATTCGGCCGCGCCGATGAAGCCGACCGGGATCCCGATGACGGCCGCCGGGCGCCCCGCGCCCCCCTCCAGCAGTTCGAGCAGCCGGAACAGCGCGGTCGGCGCGTTGCCGATCGCCACCACCGCCCCGTCCAGCCGGTCGCGCCACAGCTCCAATGCCGCCGCGCTCCGCGTGGTGCCGAGCCGCGCCGCGAGTTCCGGCACGCCCGGTTCGCCGAGCGTGCACACGACCTCGTTGCCGGTGGGCAGCCGCGCCCGGGTGATCCCGGACGCGACCATCCGCGCGTCGCACAGGATGGGCGCCCCGTCCAGCAGCGCCGCCCGTGCCCGCTCCACGACGTCCGGCGACCATGCCAGGTCGTCCACGAGGTCGGTCATCCCGCAGGCGTGGATCATCCGGACGGCGGCCCGCGCCACGTCGGGCGGCAGGCCCGACAGGTCGGCCTCCGCGCGGATGGTCGCGAACGACCGCCGGTAGATCTCGGCGCCGTCCCGCACGTAGTCGATCACCGCTGTTCCTCCCCTGGTCCCGCCATCTTCAGGACGACCGGGCCGCGGGGCATCCCGCAGCGCCTCTCGCATCCCGCCCAGTGGACGGGCGTCTCGGGGGCGCGGTCCAGGCCGGACACCCAGCGCCGTGCCTCGCCCTGGACGTCGCCGCGCGACTTCGCGCAGCCGGGGCTTCCCGTGCACGCGGTCACACCGACCCAGGGCGACGCGGGATCGACCGCGAAGCCCGCCGCCGCGAGCTTCGCCGCGAACGTCCGGGCCTTGTCCGGGGGCAGGTCACGTAGCACAACGCTCCGCCACGGCGTCACCCGGGCCTCGTCGGCCGCTTCGGCGAGCGCCTCGGCCTGCGCTCCGGACAGCCGTCCGAGCGGCGGGACGACCTCCAGCGCGACCATCCCGTCCCGCTGCTCGGTGAGCCCGGCGTACGCGGTCACCGGATCGGGACGTTCCGGGCCCTCTCCGGGCGTCCCGCCCAGCCGTGCGGCGACGAGCCGCACCCCGTCCGGCACTTCGGCCAGCCGCCAGGCGTCCCCGCGGATCTCCAGGAACGTCTCCGCGGCGGCGAGCATCGTCGCGATCGGGTCGTCGCCGGACGCGAGGTCGAGCCGGGTTCCGGCCAGCCGGAAGCCGCCGGGACCGAACGTCACATCGGCGTCCGACGCGGTGATGTCGCCGGTGCCGTCGTCGAACGCGAACAGGAACCTCCCCGGCAGCCCGGCCAGCCGCGGGGCGCCGCAGAGGGCGCGGTCGAGCGCCGTCACCAGCGGGTCCGTGGCGAGGGCGCCGCGTGGCCCGCGCCCGCCGAGCGGGGACGCGACGATGTTGCGCACCCGCTCATGGGACGGCGACGGCAGCAGCCCCGCATCCGCCAGCAGTTCTGCGAACCGCTCCGGGTCGCGCACGCCCCGCACCTGGAGGTTGCCGCGGGAGGTCAGCTCGATCACATCACGGCCCAGGTCGCGGGCGGCGCCGCCGAGCATCGCGAACTGCGCGCCGGACACCGCACCGCCCGGCGTGCGGACCCGCGCCAGCGGCCCGTCGGCGGCCTCGTGGGTCTGGAGCGCCCCTGGGCAGGCGTCGGCACGCGGTCTGTCCGCCCGGTTGACGTGCGGCACGTTCACATTCGGCACGGGGAGGATGTTAACCACAGTTTGCAGACGCTCCGCTCTCCCGTACTCTTCTCACCAGGCGATGGCAATGGGAGGAAGCCGGTGTGAATCCGGCGCGGTCCCGCCACTGTGACCGGGGAGCGAACCCCGCTTGAGGCCACTGTCCACACGGACGGGAAGGCCGGGGCGAGCACTGATCCGGGAGCCAGGAGACTCCTGCCGTCGCGACACCCGCAACCGGGGCGAGGACCCCAGGGGGAGGATCAGCCGTGTCCGCTGGCACGCACGCGCAGGAGCACACCGTCCTGCTGCTGTCGACGTCCGACACCGATCTGCTGAGCGCGCGCGCGTCCGGCGCCGCCTACCGGCTCGGCAATCCCGCGCGGCTCGCCGTGGACGACCTGCCTGCGCTGGTGGACGGCACCGATCTCGTCGTCGTCCGGCTCCTCGGCGGGCGCCGCGCCTGGGAGGACGGGCTCGACGCGCTGCTCGCGGGGCCCCGGCCCGTGGTGGTCCTCGGCGGCGAGCAGGCCCCCGACGCCGAGCTGATGGAGCTGTCGACCGTCAGTGGCGGCGTGTGCGCCGACGCGCACGCCTACCTGGCGCACGGAGGGCCCGGCAACCTGGCCGAGATGCACGCCTTCCTGTCGGACACGGTGCTGCTGACCGGCCGCGGATTCGAGCCGCCGCGCCCCACCCCGACCTGGGGGCGGCTGGAGCGCGACTCCCACGCCGTGGAGGGACCCGTCGTCGGCGTGCTGTACTACCGCGCCCACCACATGGCGGGGAACACCGCGTTCGTCGAGGCGCTGTGCGCCGCGATCGAGGACGCGGGCGGGCGGCCGCTCCCGGTGTTCTGCTCGTCGCTGCGCACGGCGGAGCCCGAGCTGTTCGACACGCTCGGCGAGGCCGACGCGCTGGTGGTGACCGTCCTGGCGGCGGGCGGGTCGAGGCCGGCGACGGCCGGCGCGGGCGGCGACGACGAGGCGTGGGACGTCGGCGCCCTCGCCGAACTGGACGTCCCGATCCTCCAGGGGCTCTGCCTCACCACCGGCCGGGCCGGCTGGGAGCAGAGCGACGACGGGCTGTCGCCGCTGGACGCCGCGTCGCAGGTCGCGATCCCCGAGTTCGACGGGCGGATCATCACCGTCCCGTTCTCGTTCAAGGAGACGGGCGAGGACGGTCTCACGGTCTACGTGGCCGACCCGGAGCGGGCCGCGCGGGTTGCCGGGATCGCCGTCCGGCACGGCCGCCTGCGCCACACACCGCCTCCTTCCCGCCGCCTGGCGGTGATGCTGTCGGCGTATCCGACCAAGCACTCCCGGGTCGGCAACGCCGTCGGCCTGGACACCCCGGCGAGCACCGTCCGGCTGCTGTCCCGGCTCGCGGACGCGGGCTACGACCTGGGCGAGGGCTTCCCCGGTGTCCCCGAGCAGGACGGTGACGCGCTCATCCACGCGCTCATCGCGGCGGGCGGGCAGGACGAGGACTGGCTCACCGAAGAGCAGCTCGCGGGCAACCCCGTCCGCATCTCCGCCGCGTCCTACGAGCGCTGGTACCGCACCCTCCCCGAAGGTCTGCGCGACGAGATGGAGCGGCACTGGGGGCCGCCGCCCGGTGAACTGTTCGTCCAGGACGGGGACATCGTGCTCGCCGCCCTGCGCGCAGGCAACGTCGTCGTCATGGTGCAGCCGCCGCGCGGCTTCGGCCAGAACCCGATCGCGATCTACCACGACCCCGACCTGCCGCCCAGCCACCACTACCTGGCCGCCTACCGGTGGCTGTCGGACGAGTTCGGCGCGCACGCGATCGTGCACGTCGGCAAGCACGGCAACCTGGAGTGGCTGCCGGGCAAGGCGGCGGGCATGTCGGCGTCGTGCGGCACCGACGCCGCCCTCGGCGACGTGCCGCTGATCTACCCGTTCCTGGTCAACGACCCCGGCGAGGGCACGCAGGCCAAGCGCCGCGCGCACGCCGTCCTGGTGGACCACATGGTCCCGCCGATGGCCCGCGCGGAGACCTACGGCGACATCGCCCGCCTGGAGCAGCTCCTCGACGAGCACGCCACGATCGCCGCGATGGACCCGGCGAAGCTGCCCGCGATCCGCGCGCAGATCTGGACGCTGATCCAGGCCGCGAAACTCGACCACGACCTCGGCCTCGACGACCGCCCGCACGACACCGAGTTCGACGACTTCCTGCTGCACGTGGACGGCTGGCTGTGCGAGGTGAAGGACGCGCAGATCCGCGACGGGCTGCACGTCCTCGGCCAGGCGCCGACCGGCCCGACCAGGGTGGACCTGGTCCTGGCGATGCTGCGCGCCCGGCAGATGTGGTCGGGACGCGAGACGCTGCCGGGCCTGCGGGAGGCACTCGGCCTCACCGAGGACGGCACCGCCGGGCTCGCCGACGTCGACGCCGCCGAGGCCACCGCCCGCGCACTCGTCCAGTCGATGGAGGACGCCGGGTGGGCGGTGGAGGAGGCCGTCCGCGTCGCCGCCGAGCACGTGCCCGCCGAGCGCCGTGAGGTGGTGACACGGGTGCTGGCCTTCGCCGCCGCCGAGGTCGTCCCGCGCCTGGCCCGCACGTCGGACGAGATGGACCACATCCTGCACGCCCTGGACGGCGGGTACGTTCCGGCGGGCCCGAGCGGGTCGCCGCTGCGCGGCCTCATCAACGTCCTGCCGACCGGCCGCAACTTCTACTCGGTCGACCCGCGTGCCGTCCCCAGCCGCCTGGCCTGGGAGACCGGGCAGGCGATGGCCGACTCGCTGCTGGAGCGCTACCGCGCCGACCACGGCGAATGGCCGCGCTCGGTGGGCCTGTCGGTGTGGGGGACGAGCGCGATGCGCACGGCGGGCGACGACGTCGCGGAGGTGCTGGCGCTGCTCGGCGTCCGCCCGCGCTGGGACGAGGCGTCCCGCCGCGTCAGCGCACTGGAGCCCATTCCCGCCGCCGAGCTGGGCAGGCCGCGCATCGACGTGACCGTCCGCATCAGCGGCTTCTTCCGGGACGCCTTCCCGCACGTCGTCGCCATGCTGGACGACGCCGTCCGGCTGGTCGCGGGCCTCGACGAACCCGGCGAAGACAACTACGTCCGCGCCCACGTCCAGGCCGACACGCGCGAGCACGGCGACGACCGGCGAGCCACCCTGCGCGTCTTCGGGTCGGCGCCCGGAGCGTACGGGGCCGGGCTGCTGCCGCTCATCGACAGCCGCAACTGGCGCGACGACGCCGACCTCGCCGAGGTGTACGCGGTGTGGGGCGGCCACGCCTACGGCCGCGACCTCGACGGCGTCCCCGCCCGCGCCGACATGGAGAGCGCCTACCGGCGGATCGCGGTGGCGGCCAAGAACGTCGACACCCGCGAGCACGACATCGCCGACTCCGACGACTACTTCCAGTACCACGGCGGCATGATCGCGACCGTCCGGGCGCTGACCGGCAGGGCGCCCGAAGCCTACGTCGGCGACAGCACCCGCCCGGACGCCGTCCGCACGCGCACCCTGTCGGAGGAGACCGCGCGGGTCTTCCGCGCCCGCGTCGTCAACCCGCAGTGGCTGGCCGCGATGCGCCGGCACGGCTACAAGGGCGCGTTCGAGCTGGCCGCGACCGTGGACTACCTGTTCGGCTACGACGCCACCACCGGTGTCATGGCCGACTGGATGTACGACCGGCTCACCTCCGCCTACGTCCTGGACGAGGAGAACCGCGCGTTCATGGAGGAGTCGAACCCGTGGGCGCTGCACGGCATCGCCGAACGGCTCCTGGAGGCGGCCGAGCGCGGTATGTGGAGGCATCCCGACCCGGAGATCCTCCAGGGCCTCCAGGAGGCCTACCTCAAGACCGAAGGCGACCTGGAGGACGACACCAGCCGCTGAGCCGCCTCCGGATGCCCGGCCCAGTGCAGGTGCAGGTAGGACGCGGTGATCCGGTCGCTGCCGAACCCGTCCGCGCCGTCCCGCCACCGGAACAGCGGCTCCTGCGGCCCGCCGGCCAGGGTGGTGCGGTGGAACTCGTGCCCGCGGAACCGCTCGCCCGCACGGGTGAGCAGCGAGGGGGCGACGGCGACCGCCTCCCGGTAGCCGAGCGTCAGCCGGGACGCCATGCGGGCCCGCCCCGGCACGAGCCCGCACATCCGGCGATCGTCGAGTTCCTCGCACAGGTAGAGGAGTCCGGCGCATTCGGCGGCGATCGGTCCCCGGAACGCGGCCACGGCGTCGCGCATGGGCTCGTTGGCGGCCAGCTCGGCGGCGTGCACCTCGGGGAACCCGCCGCCGATGAGGAGCGCGGCCGTCCCGTCCGGCAGGGCCTCGTCCCGGAGCGGGTCGAACACCGCCACGTCGGCGCCCGCCGCGCGCAGCAGCTCCACGTGCTCCGCGTAGGAGAAGGTGAAGGCTGCCCCGCCCGCCACGGCGACGACCGGATCCCCGTCCACCGGCATCACATGATCGGCCGGGTTCCACGCCGGGCCCGGCAGCGGGGGAGCGGTGGCGGCGAGACGCAGCAGCGCGTCCAGATCGCACGACCGCGCGACCAGCTCGCCGAGCCGCTCCACCGTCCGCACGGCTTCCGGCCCGCGCTCCGCCGCCGGGATCAGCCCCAGATGCCGGGACGGATTCACCACGGCGTCGTCGCGCCGGATCACCCCCAGCACCGGCACGCCCGTCGACTCCAGGGCGCTGCGGCACAGCTCCTCGTGCCGGTCGGAACCGACCCGGTTGAGGACGACGCCGCCGAGCCGCACCCCCGGCTCGAACGTCGCGAACCCGTGCACGAGCGCCGCCACCGACCGGCTCTGCCGGGCCGCGTCCACGACCAGCACGACCGGGGCGGCGAGCAGTTCCGCGACATGCGCCGTGGAGGCGAAACCCGTGTCGCCCTGCCCGTCGAACAGCCCCATCACGCCCTCGATCACGGCCACGTCGGCTCCCGCGGCGCCGTGCAGGAACAGCGGCGCGATCCGGCCCTCACCCGCCAGCCACGGGTCCAGGTTGCGGCCGGGCCGCCCCGCCGCGAGCGAGTGGTAGCCCGGATCGATGTAGTCGGGGCCGACCTTGTGCGGCGACACCTCCAGGCCACGCGCCCGCAAGGCCGCGATCAGGCCGGTCGCGACGGTCGTCTTCCCGCTCCCCGACGACGGCGCCGCGATCACCAGCCGGGGTGTCACCATTCGATGCCCCGCTGGCCCTTCTGCCCCGCGTCCATCGGGTGCCGGACCTTGCCCATCTCCGTCACCAGGTCGGCGGCCTCGATGAGCCGGCCGGGCGCGTCCCGCCCGGTGATGACGACGTGCTGGCCGCCGGGGCGGCCGGTGAGGGCGCCGACGACGTCGTCCAGGTCAAGCCAGCCCCACTTGAGCGGGTAGGTGAACTCGTCCAGGACGTAGAAGCGGTACGTCTCGGCGGCCAGGTCGCGTTTGATCTGCTCCCAGCCCTCGCGCGCGTCCGCCGCGTGGTCCTCCTCGGTGCCCGGCCGCTGGATCCACGACCAGCCCTCGCCCATCTTGTGCCAGGCGACGGTCCCGCCCTCGCCGCTCTCGCCCAGCACCCGCAGGGCACGCTCCTCGCCGATGCGCCACTTCGCCGACTTCACGAACTGGAAAACCCCGACGGGCCAGCCCTGATTCCACGCCCGCAGCGCCGTCCCGAACGCGGCGGACGACTTGCCCTTCCCGGTACCGGTGTGGACGATCAGCAGCGGCCGGTTGCGGCGCTGCCTGGTGGTGAGGCCGTCGTCGGGGACGGACTCGGGCTTTCCCTGGGGCATCTCAGGCCGCCTTCCTGCGGTCGTGCTTGCGGTGATCTTGGACGGCCCCTTCGAGGCCGCCGAGCGGGACGAGCCGCGCACCGAGCCGGAGGGCGAGCCGCCCCGCCAGGCCGAGCCGGACCGGACCGTCCTCGCAGTCCACGACGATCCCCGCCGTGCCCGCGAGCAGGCCGGCGGCGCGGTCCACGTCGCCTCCCGCGGTCGCGCGGCCATCGGTGACGACCACGAGCAGCGGGCGCCGCGCCGGATCGCGCAGCCGCTCCGCGCGCAGCACCTCGGCGGCGCGGACCAGCCCCGCCGCCAGTGGCGTGCGGCCCCCGGTCGGCAGGGCGCGCAGCCGCGCCGCGCCCGCCTCGACCGACGACGTCGGCGGTAGCGCCAGGTCGGCGCCCCGCCCCCGGAACGTGATCAGGCCGATCTTGTCGCGGCGCTGGTAGGCGTCCAGCAGCAGGCTCAGCACGGCCGTCTTCACCGCGGTCATGCGGCGGCGCGCGGCCATCGACCCGCTGGCGTCCACGACGAACAGCACGAGATTGCCCTCGCGTCCCTCGCGGACCGCCTCCCGCAGATCGTCCGGCCGCAGCACCAGACCCGGGCCGGACCGTCCGCGCGCCCGCTGATGCGGTGCGGCCGCCAGCAGGGTCGCCATCACGTGCGGGTGGTGAAGCCTTCCGGCGGGGCGGCGCGCTGCCGTGACCCTGCCGCGCGTGGTCCGCGACCGCGATCTGCGGCCGGCCGCGCCGTCACCGATGCCCGGGACCTCAAGCAGCGGTACCGCGTGGGGTGCGGCGGCCGCCGCGACCGTCCCGGAGCCCGCGTTTCCGGGCCCGTCCTGCGGTTCCGCGTCGTGCGGTTCCGCGTCGTGCGGTTCCGCGCCGTTCTGTTCCCCGGTGGGCGGGCCGGTGTCCGGTGCACCGGGACCGTCGGCGCTCGGCGGCGGCCCGTCTCCGCCGTCCGGCGGTGTTCCGCTGTCCGGCGGTGCGCTTGCGTCCGGTGCCGCGCCGCCGGGCGGCGTGTCGTCCGGTGGTGTGTCATCGGGGCCGTCGCCGGGGGACGTGCTGTCCAGAAGTTCGTCGAGCAGTGACTCGTCCAGGCCGGGCGCGTCGAAGGGGTCGCGGCGGCGGCGATGCGGCAGCGACAGGCGGGCGGCCGCGCGGACGTCCTCGGCGGTCACCTCGTCGCGCCCCTGCCAGGCCGCGTGCGCCAGGGCGGCGTTCGCGGTGACGAGGTCGGCGCGCAGGCCGTCCACCTCGAACCCGGCGCACACCGTCGCGATCTGCTCCAGCCGCTCATCGGGCAACCGCGTCCCGTCCAGCCGCTCCCGTGCGCCGGCGATGCGTTCCGCGAGGGCGGCCTCCGCCGCGTCCCAGCGTGCGGCGAACGCGCCGGGATCCGCCTCGAACGCCAGCCGCCGCCGGACCACCTCGGCGCGCTCCTTCGGATCACGCGAGGCCCGCACCTCGACCGTCAGCCCGAACCGGTCCAGGAGCTGCGGGCGCAGCTCGCCCTCCTCGGGGTTCATCGTCCCGACCAGCAGGAACCGCGCCGCGTGCCGGACCGACACCCCCTCCCGCTCGACATAGCAGGTACCGAGCGCGGCGGCGTCCAGCAGCAGGTCCACCAGATGGTCGTGCAGGAGGTTCACCTCGTCGACGTACAGGACGCCGCGGTGCGCGGCCGCCAGCAGGCCGGGCTCGAAAGCCTTGACACCCTCGGTGAGAGCCCGCTCGACGTCCAGCGATCCCGCGAGCCGGTCCTCGGACGCGCCGACCGGCAGCTCGACCAGCGCCGCCGGGCGCCGCGCGGACGGGCCGCCCGGATCGTGCGGCCCGTCCGGGCACGACTCGTCCGGCGCGGCCGGGTCGCAGGCGAAGCGGCACGCGGCCACGACGTCCACGCCGGGCAGCTGCCCGGCCAGCGCCCGGACGATGGTCGATTTCGCGGTGCCCTTCTCGCCGCGCACCAGCACGCCGCCGACTCGTGGAGAGACCGCGTTCAGGAGCAGCGCCAGCTTCAGATCGTCCATGCCGACGACGGCGCTGAAGGGATAGGTGGCGTTCAAACGATGCCCTTCCGGTTGACATGGGCGACCCGCCGGCCGTTCCCGGCGGTGGTGAGCCCGTGGTGGTGAGCCCGTGGTTAGGAGCCCGTGGTGGTTCAGGTCAGGACGGCGGCGGGGGCAGGACGCGGTGCCCGGTCGCACGCCCACCCGAACAGGACGTCGAACGCCGCCCTAGCAGCAGCGCGCGCCGAGCGGATGCCGCCTGCCGTGCTCCGGCTCGTGCAGGTGGCCGCCCGTCCGCGACGCCGCACCGCCGGCCACCCGGACGCTGGCGATCCGGACGAGACGGGAGATCAGCAGCACGGGAACCGTGGGCGGCCGTGGAACGAGGCGGGGAAGGGGGATGCTGCCTGGAGTCGGCAGTGTGCTCACGGTGCCTCCGCAGGGGATCTGGCGCGTCCCGGACAATGAGGTCGCGGCTGCCCGAGTGACCTGGCTCCCGGGATCGTCGTCCCGGATACAGTGGCGCGTCCGCACCGGCATCTCACCGGATTTCCCTCGGACAACCGTGAATCAGGCGAACCGTACGGTTCGGCTCTCGCGCCTGTCAACTCGGGGAATGCCGCCGGTCCGGGAGCAGCCGGCCGGAGTCCAGGACGGCGACCGAGGACGTTGCCTGCCGCGCCGCGGTGAGGTCGTGGGTGATGAGGAGCAGGGCGGTGTCCGCCGGGGCGAGGAGGCCGGGGAGCTCGGCGAGTACCCGGTCGCGGGTGGAGCCGTCCAGCGCCGAGGTGGCTTCGTCGCACACCAGCAGAGCGGGCCGGGCCAGGAGCGCACGGGCCAGGGCGCAGCGCTGCAGCTGGCCGCCGGAGAGCTCGGCGGGGATCCGGCTGATCTGGGCGGCGTCCAGGCCGAGGCGGACGGCCACTGCGCGCGCCTCGTCTTCGGCGGCGTCCTTGGGAAGTCCGCGCAGGAGTCGTCCGGTGGCGGCGATCTGCGCCAGCATCGGGCGGTGCGCCTCGAACGACTCGGCGGCGCTCTGGTGGACGTACTGGACGGCTCGCCGCTGCGCCGTGGATCTGCGCTCGATCCTGCGCGGCAGCCGGCCGCCGTCGTGGGTGACGGCGCCTGCGGTGGGCAGGGTGAGTCCCGCCAGCACCCGCCCGAAGGTGGTCTTGCCGGAGCCGGACGGGCCGATCAGCGCGGTCGTGCTTCCGGGCGGGAACGACAGCGAGACGGGTCCGGCCAGGGGCGATGCTCCGGTGCGGCGGCGGACGGCGATGTCCGTCGCGCGGATGCCCGCACGCGGTTCGCTCTTGCCCGAGGCCGGTGGTGTCGCCGGGCGTGGCCGGTGGTCCGGAGGCCCTCCGGACGGGCCGTGCAGGACTCGGTCCGGTGGCCCGTGCGCCACCGCGCGTCCGTGTTCGAGGACGGTCACGTGCGCGGCGAGCCGCCGGACGAGCGGCAGGTCGTGGGTGAGCAGCAGCAGCGCGGTGCCGCCGTCGGCGAGGTCGCGGAGGCGGTCGCCGAGCGCGGCGGCGGTCGCGTGGTCGAGGCCGCTGGTGGGCTCGTCGAGCACCAGCAGGCGCGCCCCGGTGACCAGCGCGGACGCCAGCGCGGCCCGGCGCTGCTGGCCGCCGGAGAGCTGGTGGGGGAAGCGGCGCGCGAGGCCGGGCTCGGGCAGCCCGGCGGTCGCGAGCGCCGCCCGCGCCGCCGTCCGCCGGTCCGGACGGGTGCGGTGCCGGAGCGCGGCGAGTTCGGTGAGGGGGCCGCTGATGCGGCGGACCGGGTTCAGGACGGTCTCCGGATGCTGGGGGAGGTGCCCGGCCGCGCCGGTTCGCAGGGTGCGCCGCCGGGGCTCGGGCACGGCGAGCAGATCGGCGCCGTCCAGCCGGACCCGGCCGGTCAGCCGGATCCCCGGACGGGCGGCGCCGAGCGCGGCGAGGCCGAGCGTGGTCTTACCGCTGCCGGACGGGCCGACCACCGCCGAGATCGCGCCGGCGGGGACGGTGAGGTCGATCCCGTCGAGCAGCGTCGCGGCGGTCCCGCCGGCGCGGGCGGACAGCTCGCGGATCTCCAGCAGAGGCACGGTCACCGGGTGTTCCTCCGGTTCGCCAGGCAACGATCGACGAGCAGGTTGGCGCCGACGCACACCGACATCAGCAGTCCGGCGGGCACCAGCACCGCCGCGGGCTGCAGGAAGAGCGCGTCGGCGTTGCGCTCGATCAGGACGGCCCAGTCGGGCGACGTGGACGGCAGTCCCAGCCCGAGGAAGTTCGCCGAGGCCAGCAGGTACAGCACGATAGAGAAGCGGGTACCGGCGTCGGTCGCGATCGGCGCGGCGAGTTCCCGGGCGAGGTGGCGCAGGTGGACGTAGCACCAGCCGTGTCCCTGCATCCGCAGCGCCTCCACGGTCGTGCGGGTGGCCGGTGCGAGCGCGGCGCCCCGCACCAGGCGGGCGATCGGCGGGATCTGCAGCGTCCCGGCGGCGGCCAGCAGCCAGAACCGGCCGCGGTGGTCGGTCGCGGCGAGCGTCATGAGCACGAGCAGGCCGGGCAGTGCCAGCAGCAGGTCCAGCGACCGCATCACCGCCTCGTCGACCAGCCGCCGCGCCCCCGCCGCCAGCAGCCCCAGCGGCACCCCGGCGGCGTAGCCGAGCAGCAGCGCCCCGGCCGTGGTGCCCAGGACGGACGGGCCGCCGCGCAGGACCAGCGCGAACACGTCGCGGCCCAGCAGGTCGGTGCCCAGCGGATGGCCGCCGCCGGGCGGCCGCGACGGCAGCGCCGCGGCCCCGGACGGCGGGTCCGGGGAGCCCGCCACCAGCGGCCCGGCGACGGCGAGCAGCACCGGCACCCCGAGCAGCACCAGCGCGAGCCCTCCCCGGCGCGGGCGCGGCGTCGCGGCCCTCACGCCCCCGGCCCTCACGCCGTGGCCTCCCTGCGCGGAGCCAGCCGGTGGGACGCCAGGTCACCGGCGAGGTGCACGACGACGGCCGTCCCGGCGAACAGCAGCGCGTATCCCTGCACCAGAGGGACGTCGCGGTTCTGCGCGGCCTCGACGAAGCCGGTGCCGAGGCCCTGCACGCCGAACAGGGCCTCGACGAGCACGGCGCCGCCGAGCAGGCCCTCGACGCAGCGCGCGAACTGCTGCGCGGCCGGCCCCAGCGCGTTGGGCACGATGTGCCGCACGACCACGGTCCGCTCCCGCATGCCCAGGAGCCGCAGGTGCTCGGCGAGCGGGCCGTCCCGCTGCTGCGCGACCCCGGCGCGGATCTGCCGGGCCAGATCGCACACCTGCCGGGCGGCCAGCGCGATCACCGGCATGACCAGCACGGCCGGCTGGGCGAGCAGCGCGGTGCCGTTCAGCCCGACGGCGGTGGCCGGGAGCAGCCCGGTGGCCAGCGACAGGGACGCGATCATGAGCAGCCCGAGGACGAACTCCGGCACCGCGTGCAGCACCACCGCGGCGGCGTTCAGGGTCCGGTCGAGGCGGGTCCCCTCGCGCATCCCCGTGACGATGCCGAGCAGCGGCGCCGCCGCGATCACCAGGACGAACGCGGGCAGGGCCAGCACCAGCGAGTCGGTGAGCCGGCGGCCGACCTCCCCGGCGACCGGCACGCCCGTCATCAGCGACCGCCCGAGGTCTCCGGTGAGCAGCCCGCCGAACCAGTCCCCGAACCGCTCCCACGCGGGCCGGTCCAGGCCGAGCCGCTCGCGGAGCGCGGCGACCTGCTCGGGCGTGCCCTGCTCGGCGAGCAGCACGCCGGCGGTGTCGCCGGGCAGCAGCGCTCCCAGCGCGAAGACCGCGACGAGTACGACCAGGCACTGGGCGACCGCGAGCACGCACCGCCGGGCGGTGTAGCGGCCCACCTCAGCCGAGCGTGACCTGGTCGAACCTGGCCCAGTCGTGGGAGTTGGGCGGGGCGGCGCGCAGCCCGCGCACGGACGCGGAGACGCCGTCGTTGGCGTCGGAGAACCCCCACACGATCAGGCCGGACTCGTCGCGGGCGATCCGCTGGGCGCGGGCCATCAGTTCCTGGCGGTCCTTCTCCTCGCGGGTGGTGCGGGCCTTGTCCAGCAGCTCGTCGAACTCCGCGGACCCGAACCCGGTCATGTTCCGGGCCGCTCGGCCGCGCAGCCGCTGCTCGAGAAAGGACGCCAACGGAAGCGTCGAGGTCGTGTTGAAGGCCGCGACGCTCCGCCGGTCCTTCATCTCGCTGAAGTACGTCGCCGCCGCCAGGGTGTGCGGGGCGACCTTCAGCCCGATCTCGCCGAGCTGCCTGGCGATCAGGGCGGCGGCCGGCTCCCAGGCGGCGTCCAGCGTGCTGGTCTGCAACCGGATCTCCAGGCCGTCGGCCCCCGCGTCGCGGACGAGCCCGCGCGCCCGGTCGACGTCGCGTTCACGCGGTTCCAGGTCGCCCGGGTAGCCGTGGAGGCCCTTGCCGAACAGGTCGTTGCCCGGCTCGCCGTGCCCGGCCAGCGCGACCCGGGCCAGCGCCTCCCGGTCGATGCCGAGCTGGAACGCCTCGACCAGCCGCAGGTCCGAGAACGGGTCGCGTTCGCGGCTGAGCAGGATCTGCTGTGCCGTCGCGCGCGGCGCCGTCAGCAGCCGCGCCGACTTCTCGCCCTTGAGGCGGTTCACCGAGGCGCCCGACAGGTCGGCCGCGTAGTGCACCTGCCCGGACAGCAGGGCGTTGACCCGCGCGGCCTCCTCGTTCGCGGGGACGATCTCCAGCTCTTCGATCTCCGGAATTCCGGCCCAGTGCCCGTCCCAGCGCTTGAACAGCGCCGGACCGCCGGGCCTGAAGGAACCGAAGCGGAAGGGGCCGGACCCGACCGGGTTCCGGAAGTCCGTCGTGCCCGCCGGGATGATCTCGGTGCCGACACCCGCCAGGGCGTTGGGGAACCAGAAGTCGGGACGCTCCAGCACCAGCGTCAGCTCACGCTGCCCGCCGGCCCGGCTGGCGCCGAAGTCGACCGCCGACATGAGCTGCTGGGACGGCGACCCGGTGGCGGGATCGGCGACCCGCCGGTAGGTGTGGAGGACGTCCTCGGCGGTGACGGGCGCCCCGTCGTGGAACCGCGCCTCCCGCAGCCGCACGTTCCAGCGGGTTCCGGAATCGTCGCTCTCCCACGACTCGGCCAGCCGCGCGCGGACCGACATGTCGTCGTCGAAGGTGGCGAGCGTGTCGTACATCGCCTTGGCGCGGACCTGGTCGACGAAGTTGGGCGCGACGTGCGGGTCCATGCTCTCCTGCGAGCCGCCCGCGGCGAACGCGGCCCGGAACCGCCGGGCGCCGCCGGCCTCCCCGGAGCCGCAGCCGCCCAGCAGCCCGGTGGCCGCGACCGCGCCCGCCCCCGCCAGGAAGCCGCGCCGGCTGACGACGTGTCCTCCGGCGCCCCGCGCCAGCTCGTCCCGAACGGAAAAAGGCGTGCTCATCGGATCCTTCCCCGGGGTGTCCTCGCCCCTGGTAGGCGGACGCGACGGGCCAGTCTCCTGACTCCCGGGTCGACGCTCGCCCCGGCCTTCCCGCCCGCCTTCGCGGGCCGTGGCCGTCTTCTGGGGTTCGCTCACCGGTCACAGTGGCGGGACCGTGCCGGAATCACACCGGCTTCCTGGTCCCCGTCGCCTTTGCGGACCCATTGTGGCGCAGTGCCGCTCTCTTTGCTCTCGCGAGGGTCCCCGATCCCGCCGCCGCCGGGATCACGGCGGCTCCGCGCCGGCGATGTTCGGGGGAGTGGCGAGGCGGCGGAAGCAGGCGTCGGCCGCGGCCAGGTGGGCGGCCCCGCCGTCGAGCACCAGATCGAGGTGGCCGGGCAGCAGCATGTCGACCGGGAGGGCCGCCAGCCGCCGGACGGTGCGGGCGTACAGGTGGGGGCGGCAGTCGGGGATGGGCTGGATGGAGACGCGCCCGCCGTGGAAGACGGCGTCGCCGGTGCACAGCGTGCGGCGCTCGCCGTCGTCGATCAGGAAGCACAGGTGGCCGTCGCAGTGGCCGGGCGACGCGTGGGCGGTCACGGACAGCCGCCCGATCCGGTTCGTCGCGCCGTCCTCCAGTACCTCGTCCACGGGGCAGGGCGAGTAGCGGTAGCCGGGCGGATAGACGCCGGCGTCGCGGGCGGCGGCCACCTGGGAGCGTTCCTCGTCGCCGGCGCCCAGCACCGCCGCGGTCTCCGCGCTCGCCAGGACGCGCACGCCGCGCCTGGCGCGCACGCTCGCGGCACCGCCCGCGTGATCGGCGTGGTAGTGGGTGAGGAGCACGCGGTCGAGGCGGTCGAGGCAGCCGGTCTCCTCGACGGCGGCCAGGAGGTCCCCGGTGGCCAGGCCCGTGCCGCAGTCGATCAGTGCCGCCTCGGTTCCGCCGTCGGCCAGGTAGACGTGGCAGTCGTACGGCGAGCCCGTCTCGATGAGCCAGAGGGAATCGCTCAGCCTGCGCGCACCCATCTCAGTTCCCCAAGGTGACGCGGACGCCCAGCTCCGCCGAGCGCTGGACGGCGGCCGCGATCCGGACGCCCTCGACGGCCTCGTCCAGCGGGATCACGTCGTTGCCGCGCGTTCCGGCGGCCACCTCGACCGCGTAGCCGAGCTCCGCCGGCAGGGCACCCGACACGCGGCCCGCCACGGTGGGCCAGAGCGTGAGTTCGGGCTGCGCGAGAGCGGTGTCGGTGCGGACCGACAGCCCGTCGTGGGCGAGCCGGTACGCGGCGGTCCCGCGGTCGCCGAGCAGCTCGGTGACGGCGTCGATCGTGCCGTCCAGCTCCAGCGATCCGCGCAGGGTCTGGGGCGCGGCGTCCGGGACCAGCCAGGCGCTCTCCACCGTGGCCACCACGTCATTGGCGAACGTCAGCACCGCCACCAGCGTGTCCGGGTATTCCAGGCCGGAGACGCGCCGCTGCACGGCGTAGACCTCGCGGCAGGGCGCGCCCGCGTACCAGACGGCCAGGTCGATGTCGTGGACGCCGGACTCCCAGACCGGATGGACGCGCATCCCGAACGCCGGGAACCACGACCGGCTGAAGTCCCGGCGGAAGCGCAGGTTGACCGGGCGGCCCAGCTCCCCGCGGTCCAGGACGTCGCGCAGGTGCTGGTAACCGGCGCCGAAGCGGCTGATCTGGCCGGTGACCACCTGGACGCCGCGTGCGCGGGCGCGGTCCCGGATGCCTTCGGCCTCGGCGGCGTCCATGCACAGCGGCTTCTCGACGAAGACGTGGCAGCCGGCCTCGACGGCCTTCAGCGCCAGCTCGCCGTGGGTGGACTCGTCCGAAACGATGTCGACGAGATCCACGCGCTCCCGTTCCAGAAGCTCGTCGAGCCCGGCGTAGCCCGCCGGGATCCCGAACTCCTCCTGGACGGCCGCGCGCCGTTCGGCGTCCGGCTCGCAGACCGCCGCGACCTCGACGGGCAGCGACCGGAACGCGTGCAGGTGCAGCGCTCCGAACCGTCCGGCGCCCACCAGCGCCACTTTCATCACCATGGTCATCCTTGTGTCGGGTGGTCCGGTTCCTTGGCCCCGTGTTCCTTGGCCCCGTGTTCCTTGACCCCGTGTTCCTTGGCCCCGTGGCCGGTGGCCAGCAGGGCGACCCGGGCGTCCGGCGGGATCGTGCCGGACGCCACCAGGTCCGCGAGGGCGGCGAGGGGGGCGGCGGCCGCGGGTTCCACGAGCAGGCCCTCCAGGCGGGACAGGTCGTGCACGGCGTCCAGGACGGCGTCGTCGGGGACGGAGACGGCCAGCCCGCCCGATTCCCGTATCGCCGCCAGTGTGAGCAGGCCCTCGTCCTCGTAGCCGCGCATCGGGTCGGCGATGGCCCCGGCCACGGTGGGGCGCGGATCGGCCGCGGTCACGGCCCGCGCGCCGCCGCGCCACGCGGCCACCAGGGGCGCGCATGCGTCGGACTGGACGGCGACCATGCGCGGCGGCCGGGCGATCCGGCCCGAGGCGGCGAGCGCGCGGAAGCCGTTGTGGGCTCCGACGAGCAGCGGCCCGGCCCCCACTGGAACGAGCACCCATCCGGGCACGTCACCGCCGGTCTGCTCGCACAGCTCCAGGGCGACGGTCCGGTGGGCCTCGGCGAGGTAGGGGTTGCGGAACGTCGTGGTGAGCGGGAACCAGCCGTCCGCTTCGAGGGCCGCCGCCGCGGCGTGCGCCGAGCTGAAGTCGCCGTCCACGGGCTCCACGTGCGCGCCGTAGGCCGCCGCCGTCCGCGGCTTCGCGGTCCCGGCGGCGCCGGCCGCGCAGTAGAGGCGGCAGGGCAGCCCGGCACGGGCGGCGTACGCGGCGGCCGACACGGCGGTGTTGCCGGTGGACGCGGCCACCACCCCGGGCGCGCCCGCGTCGCGCGCCAGGCTCACGCCGAGGGCCATCGCCCGGTCCTTGAACGACAGCGTCGGGTTGACGGTCTCGTTCTTGACCAGCACCTCCGCCACTCCGGCGCGTGCGGCGAGCCGCTCGCACCGCACGAGTGGCGTACCGCCCTCGCCCAAGGTGATCTCGTCCCGTACCGGGGGAAGCGCGGCGCGGAATCGCCACAGCCCCTCACCCCCTTCCAGTGACGGCGGGGCGGGCGGGGGCGCCAGTTCCTGGACGCCGCCGCACCGAGGGCACCGGGACCAGGTACCCGGATTGCGTTGACCGCAGGACCGGCAGACCGGGATCCACTCCATGGCGCTCACCTCCCGTCTTCCGCGCGGATCGTCCCCAGCAGGTCCGCCAGCCGGCCGGCGGCAGCCTCGAACAACCGCCGTCCCGCCTCCGGCGTGGCCAGGGACGGGGTTCCGACCACGCCCGTGGGATTGATGTCCTCGAACCTCCGGTACACCGCGACGCGGTCGCCGCTGAACAGGTGGGGGTCGGGCCAGCCCGGCGGCGTGCCTCCTTCCGGAATGCGGTCCGTGGCCACCGTTTCCGGCCACAGATGCATGACCAGTGAGGTCTCCAGTGCGCAGGCGTGACCGACATGGCGGTGACCGTCCGGGAACACGTCTTCGACGACGTCGGCCAGCAGCTCGAAGTAGGAGACGGCCCACGCGGTGTGCCCCCGCTCGCCCAGTTCGGCCACCGCCACCTGGAGCGCCCCGCGATTGCCGCCGTGCCCGTTCACGATGACCGGGACGCGTCCGTCCGCCTCCAGCGAGACGCACACGTCGACGACGAGGTCGATGAACGTGCGGGTCCGCAGGGTCACCGTCCCGGGGAAGCCCCGGTGGTGCGGGGAGATCCCGTACGGGACGGCGCCCGCGACGTCCGCGCCCGGTACGCGCTTCGCCGCCTCCAGCGCCACCGCCTCGGCCAGCCACCAGTCCGTGCCGAGGGGGAGGTGCGGCCCGTGCTGTTCGGTGGCGCCGACCGGGAGCAGGGTGATGCCCCGCTCCACGTCCGCGGAGGTCTGCGCGTGGTGCGCGCCGGTCCGGGCCGTCATCCCGGGGCCTCGGTCACCCGCCGGTGCAGCCGCCGCATGGCGACGTCCACCACGAGCGCGGTGATGATGATCAGCCCCTTGAACAGGTCGATCGCCGAGGGGTCCACGCCGAAAACCTGGAGCGCGTTGGTCAGCAGCGCGATGATGACGGCGCCGACCAGGACCCCGCCGACCGTGCCGCGGCCGCCGAAGATGCTGGTGCCGCCGATGACCGCCGCCGCGATCGCGTCCAGCAGCAGCGTGATCCCGCCGAGGTTCGGCTGGACGAGCGGCACCTGCGCGATCACCATCACCGTGGTGAGGAACACGAGCACGGCGGCGACCGCGTACACGCCGAGCAGCTGCGGTGCGCGCCGGACGCCCGCCAGGGTGCTCGCGTGCTCGTCCGACCCGTAGGCGTAGGTGCGGATGCCGAACGTGGTCCTGCGCATCAGGAACCACAGCCCGGCCGCCACGGCGGCGACGACCAGGAGCGGCACGGGGACGCCGAGCACCGAGCCCTGCCCGAGGGCCTCCAGGAACCCGTGCTCGACCAGGACCATGCCCTGCGGGGCCGCCAGGAGCGTCAGTCCCTGGACGATGGTCATCATGCCGAGCGTCGCGATGAACGGCGGCAGCCGCGTCACGCCGACCAGGAAGCCGTTGCCGAGGCCGACGGCGAGCACCGCGCCCAGCCCGAGGAGGCCTGCGGCGGCCAGCCCTCCGCCGCCGCTCAGATGTCCCGCCGTCACCACGCCGCAGAGCCCGACGGCGTACCCGGCGGACAGGTCGATGCCCGCCGTGAGGAGCACGACGTGCGCGCTCAGCGCGAGCAGCGCGATCGGGACGGCCTGCAGCAGGATGTTGCGCAGGTTGAGCGGGGCCGCGATGCGCGGATCGACCACCGCGAACACCGCGAGCAGCAGGATCAGCAGCAGGACGGGCACCAGGGCGACCGCCCAGCCGGCCAGCCGGGGCGGGATCGCCGGGAGCGGCCGGCGAGCGGATGCGGAGGCCGCCATCTCACGACTCCAGCGGGGCGGTGCGGATGACGATCGCCTGCTGCTCGGTCATCTCCTCGACCGACCAGGGGCCGCCGGTGCGGCCGTACCCGCTGCCGGTGCCCGCCGCGCCGCCCGCCGGGATGTTCGGCTCCCAGTAGCTGCTGGCCTCGTTGAGGTTGACGATGCCGCAGGGCAGCTCCTCGGCCAGCGCGAACGCCCGCCCGACGTCCCGGCTGAAGATCGCGCCGGACAGCCCGAACTCGCTGGCGGCGACCAGCGCGTGCAGCTCCTCCACGGTGTCCCAGTGCACGACCGGCGTCACCGGCCCGAACGTCTCGGCGACGTCCAGGTCGCAGCCGTGGGGAACCCCGTCGACCACGGTGGCCTCGACGTAGTGCTCGGTGGGCGCGCCGGCCTGGCGTCCGCCTCCCGCCAGGATCCGCCCGCCGCCGGCGGCCGCCTCGTCGATCTGGGCGCACACCCGCTTGGCGAGGTCGGCGGCGTGCACGGGCCCCATCGTGGTGGTGCCGGAGAAGGGGTCGCCGAGCACGATGTCGCGTGCGTGCGCGGCGACGCGTTCGGCCAGCTCGGTGGCGACGCTCGCGTGCGCCAGCACCCGCTCGGTGGAGGTGCAGATCTGGCCCGCGTTGGAGAACGATCCGCCCGCGATCGCGGCTGCGGCGAGGTCGAGGTCGGCGTCCGGGAGCACGATGCTCGGGCCGTTGCCGCCCAGTTCGAGCTGGACCGGCTTGCGGCCCCCGGCGGCCTCGGCGATCAGGTACCCGGTGGCGGTGCTGCCGGTGAAGCCGACCGCGTTCACCCCGGGGTGCGTGATCGCCGCGTTCCCGACGACCGGTCCCTCGCCGGTGACGAGGTTGAGCACGCCGTCGGGCAGGCCCGCCTCGTGCAGGACGGCGGTGAGTCGCGAGGCGATGCCCGCGACGCTCGGCGCGGGCGTCCACACCAGCGTGTTGCCGGTGGCGATGCCCGGCCCCAGGTAGTAGATGGAGGCGACCCCGATCGGGAAGTTCCACGGGGTGATCACCGAGTAGACGCCGCGCGGGCGGCGCTGGACGAGCACCCGCTTGGCCGGGTCGCGCACGGCGATCGACTCCGAGCGCACGGAGACGACGTGGTCGGCGGCGTCGCGGAAGGCGGTGACGACCGCGTCGATCTCGCCGCGGGCCTCGGTGTGGAAGGGCTTGCCGTGCTCGGCCGTCAGCCGGGCCGCCAGGTCCTCCTTCTCGGCGGCGATGGCGTCGGCGAGCCGGCGGCACAGCTCGGCGCGTTCGAACACCGGCGTGCGGCGGTGCGCGGGCGCGGCGGCGCGTGCGGCGGTGACGGCGCGGTCCACGTCCTCGGCCGTGCCCATCAGGACGTGCCCGACGACGGCGCCGTCACCCGGGCCGCGCACCTCGCGGGTGGGGCGGTCCGGCGTGTACGCCGCGCCGCCGACGTACATGGGGAAGGTCTCTGCGGTCATGTCGTGCTCCCTGTCGTGGATGGCCCGGTGATGCGGAGTGCGCTGCGAGGCGGCGCGCGGAGGCCGTCGATCGCGCGGTCGGCGTCACGGTCGGTGTTGTAGAGGTGGAAGGCGAAGCGGACGGCGCCGGTCCGGGCGGCGGCCCGCACACCGCGGTCCCGCAGCCGCGCCACGGCCCCGGAAGGGTCGGGGTGGGACACGGCCACGATGGGCGAGGGCGACTCGGCCGGGGCGGTCGCGAACCCCAGGTCGCGGACGGCCGCCGCGAACCGCCCGGCCAGGCCCGTGGCGTGCCGTTCCAGATCGGACTGGTCGTAGCGGGACAGGTGGCGCAGCGAGGCCGCGGTGGCGACCCACGCCGGCCATGCCAGCGGCTGGTCGAACCGGCGCGCGTCGTCCCACAGCCTGTACCCCGCGCCGTAGACGACGCCTCCGGCGTAGTCGCGGGACGACTCGGGCCCGGGGGAGACCGGCGCGAACGCGCGCTGGCGCTCCCGACGCACCGCGAGGAACGCGGTGCCACGCGCGCCGAGCAGGAACTTGTACGCGACGGCGCCGATGAAGTCGGCGCCGCAGCGGGCCAGGGCGGTGTCCACCCCGAGGGACTGGCTCGCGTCGACGTACACCAGCGCCCCGCGGCCGTGCGCGTGCTCGACCAGGCGGGGCAGGTCGACGCGCAGCCCGTCGGCGGACTGGACGCTGGACACCGCCACCAGGCCGGCGCCCTCGTCCACGGCCGCGCACAGCCGGTCCGTGGTGGCGGGCGACGGCACGAGGCGCACCCTGTCCGGATCCCGGCCGGCGATCCAGGGCAGCAGGTTGGCGCGGAACTCCGCCTCGGGGACGGCGACGCGGGCGTCCGGCCACGCCCGCGCCACCGTGGACGCGGCCGCGACGTGCGAGGGCAGCAGCGCCACGTCGTGCGGCGCCGCGCCGACCAGGTGGGCCGCGTACGCCCGCGCGTCCTCTGCCGCCTCCTCCCACGCGCCGTGGTCGGCCCAGCCGCCGGCCCACCGCGCCGTCATCTCGCGCAGCGCGCCGACGGCCGGGGAAGGCGCGACCCCCATCGTGGCCGTGTCCAGGTAGGCCAGATCCCCCAGCTCCGCGAACGCGGCGTCCCGCGCCGCCGCCCCGGGACGGTTCATCGCACGGCACCCGCCCCGGCGGCGGCGGACTCGGCCCGGTCGACGACCTCGACGTCCTCCGGGACGCCGCTCTCGACCGAGCGCAGGATCGCGTCGTTGACCGCCACGTTCCGCATGGCCGCGGCCGTCGGCACCGGGAACTCGGCGCCGTCGCGGACGCCCGCGACGAACGCGCGCACCTCGGCCGCCAGGTCGCCGCGGATCCGCGCGTTGACCTCGGGCCAGTGCAGGGCGTCCGGGGTGGCGAGACCGGAGTCGCCGTAGACCCGCAGCCCGTGGTCGCGCACGTCGACCGCGACCGTGCCCTCGGTGCCCACGACCTCCAGGCGGCCGTCGATGGAGACGGGGTCGTCCGAACGGCGGGTCCAGCCGTTGAACAGCTCCCCGATGGTGCCGTCCTCCAGTTCGGCGACGGTGAAGATGGCGTCCTCCGACCGGACGCCGTTCGAGGGCATCAGCTTCGACACGGCCCGTGAGTACACGCGGGTGATGCGCTTGCCGGTGACCCACTGCATCGCGTCCACGTCGTGGACGCCCAGGTAGAACAGCACCGAACTGCTTCCGTCCATGCGCAGGCCGATGTCGCGCGCCGCGATCCGCCCGGCGGTCGCGGGCAGCGGCTCGCCGATGTCCCCCGCCGCGACGGCGGCCGCCGCGCCCGCGTAGCGCGGGTCGAACCGCAGGATCTGCCCCACCGCCACGTGGGTCCCGCCCTCGGCGGCGGCCTTGTCGATGGCCCGCGCCCCCTCCAGCGTGTCGGCCATCGGCTTCTCCACGAGGACGGGCCGTCCCGCGCGCAGGGCGGTGGTCGCCGGGCCGACGTGCGCCCGGTCGGGGACGGCGACGATGAAGGCGTCGACGTCCTCGTTCAGCGCGTCCTCGACCTCCGGAAGGTGCCGGGTGCCGAGCTCGTCCGCGGCGGCGCGACCGGCGGCCGGGTCGCGGTCGACGACCGCCGCCAGCTCGGCCTCGGCGGACTCGGCGACGGTCCGGGCGTGCAGCCGCCCCATGAAGCCGCCTCCGACGACTGCGATCTTGATGCTCATGGTGAATGCCTCCCTGTGGCTGTGCTGGCTCGTGGCTGTGCTGATTCGTTCGCGGGCGGGTGCGGCCCGCCCGCCGGGCGCTATCCGGGGGCGGCCGCCGGGCTGTGGCCGAAGGCCAGCGCCATGACCTCCTCCTCGGTCGCCCCGCGCGGCAGCTCACCGGCGACCGTGCCGCCGCGCATGACATGGATCCGGTCGGCCACGCCCAGCAGCTCGGGCAGCTCGCTGGAGACCATGAGGACGGCGAGCCCGCGCTCCTTCAGGTCCGCGATGAGGGCGTGGATCTCGGCCTTGGACCCCACGTCCACGCCGTTCGTCGGCTCGTCCAGCAGCAGCACCCGCGGCTCGGTGGCCAGCCAGCGGGCCAGGACGACCTTCTGCTGGTTGCCGCCGGACAGGACTCCCGTGGCCCGGTCGGGATGCGGCGGCCTGATGCCCAGCCGTTCGATGGACTCCTCCACGAGTCGGCCGACGCCGCGCGGCACCACCCCGAACCGCGAGTTGCGGCGCAGCCAGGCGAGCACGATGTTGTCGCGTACCGACATGCTCGGCACCACGCCCTCGCGCAACCGGTCCTCCGGCACGTAGACGACGCCGCGCCCGCTGGCCGCCGGAAGGTCGCCGGAGGGCAGCTCGCGGCCGTCCACCAGCACGCGCCCCGCCGCCCGGCGGGACAGGCCCGCCGCGCAGCGCAGCACCTCGCTGCGGCCCGACCCCAGCAGGCCGGCCAGCCCGACGATCTCCCCGGCCCGCACGGTCAGCGACGCCTCGGCCAGCCGCCCGCCGTCGGAGACGCCCTCGATCCGCAGCAGCGGCTCGCCCGGCTCGGTCTCCCGGTGCGCGAACACCGTCCCGATCCGGCGGCCCACCATCATGGAGATCAGCGCGGACTCGTCGACCTCGGACAGGTCGGCCTCGCCGACGAACTCACCGTCGCGCAGGACCACCGCGCGGCCGGCCAGCCGGTAGATCTCCTCCATCCGGTGTGAGATGTACAGGACGGCCACGTCGCGTTCGAGCAGCCGGCCGACCAGCTCGTACAGGCGCTCGCGCTCACGGTTGGACAGTGCGGAGGTGGGCTCGTCCATGATGACGAGCCAGGCGTCGTCCAGCATCGCCTTGGCGACCTCGACCATCTGGCGCTCGCCGACCGGCAGCCCGGCCAGCCCGGCGTCCAGGTCGACGTCGAGTTCCAGTTCCTCCAGCACCCGCCTGGCCCGCGTGCGCATCCAGCGCCGCCGCAGCACCCCGAACCGGGTCGGCTCGCGGCCGAGGAAGAGGTTCTCCAGGACGGTCAGGTCGGGCAGCAGGCTGAAGTGCTGATGGATCACGCTCACGCCCGCCGTGCGGGAGTCCTCGGCCGAGGCCAGCCGCACCGGTTCGCCGTCGATGAGCAGCCGCCCGGTGTCCGGCTCGTGCGCCCCGGCGAGCACCTTCACCAGCGTGGACTTCCCGGCGCCGTTCTCGCCGACCAGGGCGACGACCTCGCCGGAGCCGAGCGTGAACGACACGTCGTGCAGGGCCCGGACGCCCGGGAAGCTCTTGCCGATCCCCGCGAGCTCCATCCGGCGTTCGCGCGTCCCTTCCGCCGCCTCTTGGACACGGGTGGCGGTGCCTCTGCCGGAGAACGCACGGCGCGCTCCGTCCAGCAGTTCCTTCAGCTCCTGGCGCTGCGTGGCCAGCACGGCGACGATGACCAGCGCGCCCGTCACGACGTAGATGGTCTGCTGCGGGACGGCCATGAACGACAGGCCCGAGTTGACGACGCCGATGAAGACGGCGCCGAGCATCGTGCCGCCGACCGACCCCGAGCCGCCCGACAGCTTCGCGCCGCCCACGACGGCCGCGGTGATCGCGGCGAACTCCAGCCCCTGCCCGGCCAGCGGCTGCGCGGAACCGACCCGGCCGATCATGATCACCGCGCCCAGCCCGGCCGACGCGCCCGCCAGCACGAACGTCGACAGCTGCACCGTCCGGGCGGGCACGAGCGAGGCGCGGGCGGCGTCGGCGTTCCCGCCCACCGCGTAGATCCACCGCCCGTACAGGGTGTGGCCGAGCACGAGCATCCAGCCGATCATGAGCACGACGGCGATCACCACGGACGCGGGGACCGGCCCCACGTAGCCGCCGCCGGCCATCAGGACGGCCGTGTCCTCGACCGGGATCGAGGACGCTCCGGACAGTGCCAGCGCGGCGCCGGAGCCGAACGCCATCGTGCCCAGCGTCGCGATCAGCGGGCTCACCCGGAGCACGCCGATGAGCACGCCGTTCAGCGCGCCGATCGCGGCGCCGGTCAGGACGCACGCGGCGATCGCCAGCGGCGCGGGGAGCCCGGACGTCAGCAGTTGCGCGCCGGCCACACCCGACACCGACAGCGTCGAGCCCACCGAGATGTCGATGCCGCGCGCGATGATCACGGCGGTCAGCGCGAACGCCAGGATCGCGGTGACGGCGATCTGCTGCCCGATGTCGAGGAAGCCGTTGACGCTGATGAAGCCGGGCCGCAGCGCGCCGAACACGGCGACGGTGACGACGATGAAGACGAGCAGGGGACTGCGTCTCAAGATCGCGGACATGGCGGTCCTCAGGAGATGTCGGGGGTTGCGGGAGCGGGGGGCGTCGCGGGGCGCCTCATCGGGCGGCCGTCATCTTCGTGCCGGGCAGTGACGGGCCGAACTCCGACCGGTAGGCGCCGCCGATCCGCTCGGCGCGGGCGGGCGTCACGTAGGGGAAGCTCAGCCCGTGCCGCTTCAGGCGCGCCGCGGTGGCGTCGGTGGTGACGAAGTGCGAGGGCATGTACAGGTCCCGTGGCAGCTTCGCCCCCTTGGCGAGCCGGGCGCCGACCGCCACGTTCCAGTAGCCGACCCGTCCGGGCCCCGTCAGGACGTCGATGATCATGGATTGGTTCTCCAGAAGCGGCTGCAGGTCGAGTTCGCCGTCGTGCCCGGCGACCTTCAGGTCCGGTTTGCCGAGCGACGACGCCGTGGCCTTGGCCGACAGGCAGAGCGGACCGCTGATGCAGGCGATCACGTCCAGCCCCGGCTCGGTGGTCATCCAGGTCACCGTGGTGTTGGACGCCTGGCGGGCGTCGAAGGCGGTGGGCTGGACCGACACCAGCCGCACCCCCGGGTACTCGCGGGCGAGCGTGTCCCGGAAGGCCTTCTCCCGGGTGTCGGAGACGTAGTTGCCGCGCGCCCCGGTCAGCAGCGCCACCTCCCCCTTGCCGCCCAGTTGGGCGCCGGTGGCGCGGGCCACCATCGCCATGTTCTCGGCGTCGCGGTAGAGCGTGCTGTGGTTGGCCTCCGCCTCGACCTTGTTACCCATCGTCACGACCGGGATGCCGGCCCGGGTGGCGCGGGAGATGGCCGGACGCAGCGCGTTCTTGTCGAGCGGGTCGATGAGGATCGCGCTGACCCGCTGGTTGACGAAGTTCTGGATCGTGGAGACCTGGCGCTCGACGCTGCCCTCCGCGCTCTGCCAGACCGTGGAGACGCCGTAGTCGCGGGCCGCCTTGTCGCCCGCCTCCCGCATGCCGACGAAGAACGACGAGGTCAGGTCGATCGCCGACACCCCGATCACCGGCTTTCCTCCGCGCTCGGGCGCGACGTCGGCGTCCGTGGTGCGGGCACCGCCCGGCGGTGTCATCGAGCAGGCGGATCCGGCGATCACCACGGCCAGCGGCAGCGCGATCGCCGCGCGCCACCGCCTGCGTGCACGGTGGTGGCGTGCACGGTGGTGGCCTGCACGGTGGTGGCCTGCACGGTGCCGCGGTCTTCCATGTTCCGCACGGCCCACGACGGCTCCTCACGGCTCGGGCCCGCACCGAGGTACTCACCGGCGGGCAAGGGGCAGGTTTTGGAAGGTGATTCCAAACACTAGACAAAAAATGGAAGACTGTGTCAAGACTTGTTCAGCACGATGTTTCCTGGCATCCCCCGAAGAGGAGCGTGGATGGGACCACCACCCGTGCCGGTTCCCCCGGTACTCGAGTTGGCCACCGAACTCGTGGCGATCGACTCGCAGAACCCCGGTGTCGGCGAGGCGCGGATCGCCGCGTTCGCCGCGGCCCACGCCCGGGAGCGGGGGCTGGCCGCCAAGGTCGTCGAGACCGCGCCGGGCCGCTGCAACGTCCTGGTCACCGCGGACGCGGGGACCGGGCCGCACCTGGCGCTGTCCGGGCACCTCGACACCAAGCCCATCGGCGACCTGTCCGCCTGGAGCACGCCGCCGCTGGAGCTGACGCTGGACGGCGACCTCGCCTACGGCCTCGGCTCCTCCGACATGAAGGGCGCGGTCGCCGCGATGCTCCTCGCCGTGGAGTCGTGGGCGCGCACGGCCGAGCGGGGGCGGCTCTCGCTCATCCTCACCGCCGACGAGGAGGCCGGCAGCGACCACGGCGCCAAGGCGCTGTCGCACCAGGGACTCGTCAGCGCCGACGCGATCGTCATCGGCGAACCCTCGGGCATCACCGACCCGTGGGAGGCCATCTACCTGATCTCCCGGGGAATCTGCTGCTTCGAGGTGGCCGTCCGAGGGAGGCAGGGCCACAGCGGCCTGTCCGATCGGCTCCCCACCAGCGCCACCGTCGCCGCCGCCCGCGCGGCCACCGCCATCGCGGGCTTCCGGCCCAGCGTCCCGCGCGCCCCGTCCATCCCCTGCCGGCCCACCGTGAACGCGGCCGTGCGGATGTCGGGCGGGGTCTTCTACGGGGTCCATCCGGGCGAGGCCGTGGTCGCCTCCGACATCCGCCTCGTCCCCGGCATGGACCGCGAGACCCTCGACCGCGAACTGTGCGAGCTTCTCGGAGCGGCCCTGCCGTCCGACGTCGACTGGGAGATCCGCTACGCGGACGGCTCCCTCGGCTGGATGGACTCCGCCGAGATCGCACCGGACCACCCCGTGGTGACCGCCGCGCAGGCCGCCTGCGCCGAGGTGCTCGGCTCCGAGGTGCCGCTCGGCGCCTACCCCGGCGGCACGGACGCCACCCACTTCGCCAACATCGGCCGCACCCCCGCCGTGGCCGCCCTCGGCCCCGGCTGGCTGTCGGTCGCCCACGGCCCCGACGAGCACGTCGGGGTGTCACAGCTCGTCCAGGCCGAGCGCCTGTACGAGCGGCTCGCGCACATCTACCTCGGAAGGAACTGACCATCATGGCCAAGCAGCCGATCACCACCGACCGCGCACCGTCCCCCGCCGGCGGCTACAGCCAGGGCATCGTCGCGGGCGGCATGGTCTACACGGCCGGCCTCGGCCCGCAGGACCCCGCGACCGGCAAGATCCAGGGGGACACCGTCGAGGAGCAGACCGCCCAGGTCCTGCGCAACCTCCAGGCCGTCCTGGCCGAGGCCGGGGCCGGGTTCGAGGACGTGGTCAAGGTGACCGTCCACCTGGAACGGCTCGACCGCGACTTCAAGGGCTTCGACACGGCGTACCGCTCGATGATGCCCGAGCCCCGTCCCGTCCGGACCACGGTCGGCTCCACACTCGCCGGGATCTTGGTCGAAATCGACGTCGTCGCGGTGCTCCCGCAGGCATGATCGCGGCATCGACACAGCCAAGGAACAGGGGGGCCGACACGGTGACCACCGAAGCGGCCAAGCCGGCGCACGCGCGCAACCTCGTCCGCGCGTTCACACTGCTCGACATCCTCGCCGAGGCGACGGAGGGGCTCACGCTGGCCGAGGTCGCCGTCGCGGCCTCCCTTCCGGAGGCCACCGCCCATCGCCTCCTCAACGTGCTGGAGGACCTCAAGGTCGTCCGCGTCGGCGAGGGCAACCGCTGGCGGGTCGGCCGCCACCTGCTGGAACTCGGCGCGGCCTACCTCGACTCGGTCGAGATCCGCTCCGAGGCGCGAGACCTGATGGCGCACCTCACCGAGGCCACCGGAGAGACCTGCGCCCTCGGCGTCCTGGACGAGGACCGCGTCGTGTACATCGAGAAGACCGACAGCCCGCATCCGGTGCGCATGCACTCGGGGATCGGCCGCAGCAACCCCGCGGTGACCAGCTCGCTCGGCCGCGCCATCCTGGCGTTCTCGCCGGACTGGGTGGTCGAGAGCGCCATGGCCGGTGGACTGCCCCGCCGCACCGACCGGACGGTCACCGACGAGCAGGCCCTGCTCGCCGAACTCCACCGCTGCCGTGAGCGCGGCTACAGCGTGGACGACGCCGAGAACGAGCCCGGGATCCGCGCCGTCGGCGCCCCCGTCCTGGACTACCGCGGCCGCCCCGTCGCAGCGCTCTCGGTGGCGGGCCCCGAGCAGCGCATTCCCGCCGCGCATCTCGACGAACTGGGCCGAGCCACCGCCGAAGCGGCCCGGGAGCTTTCCTCCCGCCTCGGCTACTCTCCCCACCGCTCCGACCCGCAACGGTAGATGGCGCGTACGGGCCGGCGCGGACGGCGGGCACGCACTCGGCAGGAGTGGCGTCCCCGCTGGAAGGCGGCTCGTCAGGCGGCCGGTGCCAGCCTGGCGACTCCGGGACCGTCAAGCTCGTCGAGCGCGGCTCGTCGTCCGCAGGTGGCCAGGAGCAGTGAAAGCGCGGTTCCGCTCACTTCCGGACCGTCCCCGATCGACAGGTCGGCGTCCGTCGCCGTCAGCCGGATACCGACCATCAGCTCCTTGGCGCCGCCGAACGCCGCCGGGGTACGCGACTGCAAGCGGAGCGATCTGACAACGGCCTCCTGCGGGTATGAACGGGTGAGCCCCACGGGCCGGCGGATGTCCTCACCGTGGACGACCTCCTCGACGAGCCGGCTGTCGAGGGGCGCCGGAGGGGTCGACCTCCGCGACGCCACCTGGCGGAGCCGCTCCAACGTCTCTCGCGGTGAGGCACCGCGCTCCCGCTCCACACCGCGTGCGTTCTGACGGTCGAAGTCGAACCGCGCCCGGACGAGGCCGGCCACGAAACCGACGCGCGTCGTTCGAGCTGTGTCGACCAGGTGGGCGGCCACGTCGTGCACGGTCCACCCTTCGCAAAGCGACGGCTTCCCCCACTGCTCGTCGTCCAGGTGCACAAGGTCATCGATCAGCGCCGCACGCTCCGCATGCACCATCGGCCAGACAACGTCCTTCACGGCATCCCCCGTCGCTCGACTCCAACGTCCGCCAGATCAGACCGGCGACACGACGAGAACTCATCGCCCGCGGCCCTGGAAGCCCGAACGGACGCCGTCCTCCTCTGGGCGGCGGCAGCGGGCATCGGTTGCGGGCCGACGTTTACCCGGCGGCGGGGCTGCCGGTCAGGGAAGCGAGGCGGGCAGGTTGAAGGGGGCGAAGTGGTCGGGGTCGGCGAATGAGGTGATCTCGGCGATCTTGTTGCCGCGTAGGGTGAGTACGGTGATCGACCAGCCGTGGTGCGGGCCGGCGTCGTCCTGGCCGAGGTAGAACGCCACGGCGGGCTGCCCGTTTGCGCTGGTCGCCAGGTGCCGCCAGCTCGGGCATCTGGTCATGGGGACCTGGACGGCGAAGTCGATGACCGCCTCGATTCCGCGGTACCAGTGCGGCATGGGCGGCATCGACCAGGTGACGTCCTGGGTGAGCAGCGCGACCAGCGCATCGGCGTCGCCGCGTTCCAGTGCCTCGGCGAATCCGGCGACGACCTCGCGCATTCGTGCGTCGCCGACCGCCCGCAGCGTCTGCTGTTGGGTGGCAGAGGGCGTCTTGTCGGCGATCATCCGGCGGGCCCGTGCCAGAGCGGAGTTCACCGATGTGGTCGAGGTGTCCATCATGGTGGCGATGTCGGTTACGGAGTAGCCGAGGACCTCGAACAGCAGCAGCGCGGCCCGCTGGTTTCCCGACAGGTGCTGCAGCGCGGCGACAAAGGCCAGCTCGACGGCTTCGCGCTGCTCGTAGCGTGCGTCCGGGCCGATTGTGCCCGGTGCGAGGCCTGCGTCGGGATAGGGGCCCAGCCAGGCGACATCGGTGAACGGGGCGGTGTCGATCACGGCGCGGTCGCTGGAGGGCCCGAGATCGACCGGCATCGCCCGCCTGCCGCGGGACTTCACGGTGTCCAGGCAGGTGCGGGTGGCCACGGTGTACAGCCAGGTACGCAGCGAGCTGCGGCCCTCGAAGCGCGCCAGCCCGCGCCAGGCTCGCAGCAGAGCGTCCTGCAGGGCGTCGTCGGCGTCGTGGACCGAGCCGAGCATGCGGTAGCAGTGGGCGTGCAGCTCCCGGCGCAGCGGCGCCACCAGGCGAGTGAACGCAGCGCCGTCCCCGTCGCACGCCAACGCCAGGTCGCCGCCCTCTGACGCGGAGCCCGCAGCCTGCCCGGAAACAAATTCGCTCACAAGAGACGATTCTGCCGCACGGCGAAAGTCTCCCCTGGCGATGTCAAGGCCGCACGACGCCCGGCACCCACGACAGGAGAGCATCCGACATGACCGAGACAGCACCGGAAACAGACCCCCGCCGCGGAACCGGCGTCTGGCCGCTGATCCACACCGAGCGGGCGGCCCTGGCGGCCGACCTGGCGAACCTGACCGACGAGCAGTGGGCGACGCCGTCGCTGTGCACCGGGTTGACGGTGCGTCAGGTACTGGCGCACCTCACCGCGGCGGCGAGCCTGACCCCCGTGCGCTGGCTGGCTGGCGTGATCCGCTGCCGGTTCGACTTCGACAAGCAGGTGGCCATGCGACTGACCGAGCAGATGGGCGCCACTCCGGCAGACACACTCGAAAGGTTCCGCCGCGTCGTGACCAGCACCACCAAACCACCCCTCCCGACCACGGCGATGTTCGGCGAGACGATCGTGCACGGCGAGGACATACGGCGGCCACTGGGCATCCGCCGCGCCTACCCGATCGAAACGCTCACCCGAGTGGCCGAGTACTACCAGAGCTCCGACCTCGTCGTCCTCGCCAAGGGCCGCATCCGCGGCCTGCGACTCGTCGCCGCGGACGGACCATTCACCGCGGGCTCCGGGCCACTGGTGTCCGGCACCACCCTCGCCCTGACCATGGCGATGACCGGACGCACGACCTACTGCGACGAACTCGAGGGCGACGGCGTCGCGATCCTACGCGACCGCTGCCGACCAGCGTGACCGCGCCGCAAGTGCCCCGAATGCCGCACTCTGCAAACCGTCGAACCGACATGGCCCGAACACCGACGGCCCACACCGAACGGCGCCCACCAAGTTCCGTGCAGGATCTCAAGTCAGCGACGCGGTCGCGCATGAGCTCCGCCTAGCGTGCAGCGCCTCGTGGCGATTGTGACTCTCTTCGCAGTCTGCTGTGGCCGGCAGGGGGTACCTCTTGGTCGGCCGCCGTGGCGGGACGAACACATGCGGAGGGGTGAAATGGCCGAGGCCACTGCAGGATCGCAACGTACGCAAGCGGCGTCCCTGGGGCGGATGGCCCGCGTCAGGCAGTGGTTCGGCCGGGCGGCTCGGGACGGGCACGAGCGGAACACCCTCGCCCTCATCGCCAAGAGCACTCTCGCGGCCACCGCGTCGTGGGCGGTCGCCCACGACGTCATGGCCGCGCAGTCGCCGGCCTTCGCGCCGTTCTCGGCGATACTGATCATGCAGGTCACCGTTTACCAGTCGGTGACCCAAGCCCTGCGCTACGTCGGCGCGGTCGTCCTGGGGGTGGGGCTCCAGGGCTTTCTGGGCGCTCTCGTCGGCCCGCGCCTGCTCACGTTCGCGCTGGTGGCACTGGCGGCGCTGGCCATCGGACGATGGCGACCACTGGGTTCCCAGGGCTCCCAGGTCGCCACGGCCGCCCTCTTCGCCTTCTCCACCTATGTCGCGGCCACCAGCGTTTCCGAGCGGTGGACCGGGATCGGGGAGATCATCGTGCTCGTGCTCATCGGCTGCGGCATCGGCGTCCTGGTGAACCTGATCTTTCCGCCCATGCGCTACCGCAGCGCTGAGCACGGCATCCATACCCTGGCGGACTCGCTGTACCGGCTGATCGGTGACATCTATCCGGCACTGCGGGAAGGGAAGCTGGAGGAGGAACGCACCCGGCGGTGGTGGCAGCGCGCCTCCCAGCTGAAACCGGTCGCGCAGCAGGCCCAGTCGTCGGTGTACACCGCTTGGGAGAGCATCCTCTACAACCCGCGCCGGCTGCGTCATCGCCACCGGAACCGATCCCCTTTCCAGAACTACCAGGCGCTCGTCGACGCCCTCGAACGCGTCTGCGACCAGGTGGCCTCCATGGCCCGCAGCCTCGACCGGTGGCGCGACGCCGAAGGAAGCCGAGGCCACCTCGACTTCCTCCGCGCCTACGGCGATTTCATGGCCTCCCTCGCCCGTATGGCCGAACTGCTCAGCCGGATCGACGAAGACCGTCTGCAGGACCAGGCTCAGGAACTGTCCGAGGCGACCGCAGAAGCCCAAAGGTGCTATGACCGGCTGCGGGAGGACGCACAGGCCGACTCCGTACCGCTCGGCGACCCCGCCCAGCCGTACGGCATCCTCATGGCCGAAGCGGTCCGGCTGATGGAGGAATTCCAATACACCAGCGACGTCCTCAATTACGGCGTCGACGAAGCCCAATCAGGACCCGGTGGAGTCCACCGCGTCCGGTGAAGTCCGGTCGCGGGTCAGCGGGACGCGTCGGTGATGAGCCGCCAGAGGTCGTCGTCCGCTGCTACGGCCGTTGTCATCAGGCGTTCGTTCCAGTCGTGCGCCGAACCGAACTCCGACCCCCAGGCTGTAAGGGCCAGCGTGAAGGCGTGCAGGGGATGCTCGATGGTCGTGCCGATGGCTCCGTGCACCTGATGGGCATTGCGTACGATCGTCGCCGCCGCGTTGGCCGCGGCGGACTTCGCCACCGCGACGTCGAAGAGCGCGGGACGGCCGCGGACGGCCGCGTCCGCTGCCGCCGTCGCCAGCGCGGCCTCGGCCGCGATGTCGGCGACGAGGTGCTGGACGGCCTGGAAGCGGGCGAGGGGGCGGCCGAACTGCGTGCGCGTCTTCGCGTGGTCGACGCTGAGTCGCAGGGTTCGCTCCATCGCACCGGTCATCTGCAGGGAGCGGGCCAAAGCGCCGCGCAGCATGAAGTCCTCGACCACGTGCGCGCCCACCGGCGTCGCTTGCGCGGAGTCCAGGGAAACGCGGACGTCGTCGCGCGGTTCACCGGCCAGGTTCGTCCCGTGGGCGATGCGCACGGATGAGCTGGGAACGTCCAGCACATGCCAGGCGCCGTCGGCCGGGAGGAGCGCGGTGACACGGTCCGCGGCCCGTGCCCAGGGCACCGCGTGGGCCGTGCCCTCGCCGTCCAGGACGCAGGCGGTGCGGAGGGCGTCGTCCGTGGGGAGATCCGCCTCCTGAAGGAGCCGTCCGGCGAGCAGGTCGTTCTCGGCCAGGGGGAGGGGCACCCCGTGGAACGCGGCGGTCCGCAGCAGTGCGGCGGCCTCGGGCCAGCCGGCTCCGCTGCCCCCGCGTTCGACCGGCGTGGTGAGCCGGTCGAGCCCCACCGAACGCAGCGTGTCCCACAAGGGACGGACGGGGGTCGACGGGCCGTGGCCGGCGAGCACCGACGTCATCATCTCCCGGAGTCCGGGGTCGACCGTCATCAGCGCATTCCCAACCCCCGCGCGATCACGCCGCGCAGGATCTCGTTCGTGCCGCCGCGCAGCGTGAAACCGGCACGGCGCAGCAGGGCCGTGGCGAGCAGCGGAGACGGCGCGCCCAGCCGGTCTGCGAGTTCGACGACCTCGCCCTCCAGGGACGTGCCGAGGACCTTGGTCAGCGCGGCGTCGTGGTCGGCGGGTTCGCCCGCCTGGAGCCGCGCTGCGACACCCCGCGACAGGTGCCGGAGGGCGGCGGTCCGCGCGAGGAGGTGTCCGAGGCCCGGGTGGCTGGGCACGCCGCCTCGCCGGGTGGCCGCGAACACGTCGGCGAGCAGTGGGAAAGTCGACAGATACCGTTCGGGGCCGCTGCGTTCGTATCCCAGTTCGGACGTCACTTGCGGCCAGCCGTCCCCGACGCGGCCCAGCACCCGGTCGTCGGGAACGAAGGTCCCGGTCAGCGCGACCTCGTTGAAGTGGTGCTCGCCGCCCATCGTGACGATCGGCCGTACCGTGATCCCCGGTGCCCGCAGGTCGACGATGAACTGGCCGAGCCCGGCGTGCCGGTCGGACGGGACCCGCGGCGTCGTGCGGGCGAGGACGAGGAACGCGTGGGCGCGGTGCGCCCCGGTCGTCCACACCTTGGTGCCGGTCAGCAGCCACCCGCCGTCCGTCCGCTCGGCGCGGGTGCGGACGCTCGCCAGGTCGGAGCCGGTGTCCGGCTCGCTCATGCCGATGGCGAAGAAGCATTCGCCTCGTGCGATCGCGGGCAGGAACGCGTGCTTCTGCTCCTCGGTGCCGTGCGCCAGCAGGGAGGGGGCGATCTGCCGATCGGCGATCCAGTGGGCGGCGACCGGGGCCCCGGCGGCGAGCAGTTCCTCCGTTACGGTGAAACGTTCCAGAAATGTTCGCTCCGAGCCCCCGTATTGCTTCGGAATGGTCATTCCGACCCAGCCGCGGGAGGCCAGGGCGCGGGTGAATTCCTCGTTCCAGCCGGCATGCCAGGCGTCGACGGCCGGAGTGAAGTCGCGGGATCGCAGGAATGCGCGGACGGACGCGCGCAGGTCGTCCATCAGCGCATCCTCTCCGCGAACGAGGCGACGGCCGCGCGGTGCCCGTCGGTGTGGTGCGCCACGGCCTGCATCGCGGCCGACAGTTCCAGCAGGCTGTCCAAGCCCTGCCGGTCGGACTCGCGGAGCAGCCGTTTCGCCATGCGGGTGGCCTGCGGCGGATGATCGGCGATGCGTCCCGCCAGGGCCCGCGCCTCCGTGAGCAGGTCGGCGGGCGGCGCGATCCGCGACACCAGGCCCCATTCCAGGGCGGTCACCGCGTCGATCCGGTCGCCGGTGAGCACCATCTCGGCGGCCCGCGCCGCGCCGACCGCGCGCGGCAGCAGCCATGCGCCGCCGTCCCCCGGGACGAGGCCGAGCGCGACGAAGCTCGCGGCGAAGACCGCCGTTTCGGAGGCGATCCGCAGGTCGCAGAGCAGTGACAGGTCGCAGCCGGCGCCGATCGCGGGTCCGTTCACCGCCGCGACGAGCGGGACCTCGCAGTTGTAGAGGGCTCGGGTGAGGCGCTGTACGCCGTGCCGGTACCCGTCACGCTGGCGGTGCGGCGGCCCGCCGAAGCAGCCCTCGCCGGCGGCCATGGCGGCGATGTCCCCGCCGCTGGAGAAGGCGGTGCCCGCGCCGGTGAGGACGACCGCGTGTACGCCGTGGTCGGAGTTCACCTCGTCGGTGAGCCGGACGAAGGCGTCCACCATCGCGTCCCCCGAGATCGGGTTGCGTTTCCGGGGGAGGTTCAGCGTCCAGGTCGCGACGGGACCGGAGCGCTCCACCAGGATCGGATCTCCCACAACACCTCCATCGTCGGGTCGTCCCGCCAATTCACCACAAGAGGGCCGTCCCGGGCCAAGACATGTCGCCAATCCATCCGATAGCCGGCTCCTATGCCATAGGAATCGCCTATTCGTTCGTTCACGGAACGGGCTTTGACCGGCGCCGGGCGCCCTCGTTCACTGGTGCGGGAACGAGGAGGAGCCAATGAGGGACGCCGTCATCGTGGATGCGGTGCGCACGCCGATCGGGAAACGCAATGGTGCACTCGCCGGAATCCATCCCGCGGATCTGTCCGCCCATGTACTGACCGCGCTGGCCGAGCGGAACGCGCTCGACCCGGGAACGGTCGACGATGTGATCTGGGGGTGCGTCGGCCAGGTCGGCGACCAGACCGGTGACATCGCGCGGACCGCCGTGCTCGCGGCGGGCTGGCCGGTCTCGGTTCCGGGGACCACGGTCGACCGCCGCTGCGGATCGAGCCAGCAGGCCGTGCACTTCGCCGCCGCCGGGGTGGTGGCCGGCCACTACGACGTGGTGGTCGCCGGTGGCGTCGAGTCCATGAGCCGTGTGCCGATGGGCTCGGCGGCACGGGACGGGCGCCCGCACCCGGACAGCGTCCTGCGCCGTTTCGGCGTCGAGGGGTTCGGCCAGGGCACCGGCGCGGAGTCGATGGCGGAACGCTGGAAGCTGTCCCGGTCGGACCTGGACGAGTACGCCTCCCGTTCACACGCCCGTGCCGCCGAGGCCGTCGACGCCGGAGCGTTCGACGGCCAGCTCGCCCCCATCGGCGGGCTGCGCGCGGACGAGGGCGTCCGCCGCGGCACCACGCCGGAGACGCTGGCGGGCCTGCGGACGGCGTTCCGCCCGGACGGTGTCGTCACCGCCGGCAACGCCTCGCAGATCTCCGACGGCGCGGCCGCCCTGCTGATCACGTCGGGGGAGACCGCCGCGGCGTGCGGGATGAGGCCGCTCGCCCGCGTCCACACCGTCGCGCTCGCCGGCGACGACCCGGTCGTCATGCTCACCGCGCCGATCGCCGCGACCGCGAAGGCGCTGCGCAGGTCCGGACTCGGCATCGACGACCTCGGCGCCTACGAGGTGAACGAGGCGTTCGCGCCGGTCCCGCTGGCGTGGCAGGCCGAGACGGGTGCGCGCGGCGACCGGCTCAACCCGCTGGGCGGCGCCATCGCGACCGGCCATCCCCTGGGCGGGACGGGGGCCGCGCTCATGACGCGCCTCGTGCACCACATGCGGGACCGGGGCGTCCGGTACGGGCTGCAGACCATGTGCGAGGGCGGCGGGATGGCCAACGCGACCGTGCTCGAACTTCTGGAGGGGACCCGATGAGGCGAACGATCTTCACCGCGGAGCACGACGACTTCCGCGCGACCGCCCGCGGCTTTCTCGCCGAGTGCGTCGTTCCGCACTTCCCGGAGTGGGAGGAGGCCGGGCTCGTCCCGAAGGAGGTCTTCCCTCGTATCGGTGAGCTCGGCGTCCTCGGGGTGCAGGTCCCGGAGCGGTTCGGCGGCGGCGGAGACGGCGGCTTCCTGTATCCGGCGATCTGGGCGGAGGAGTCGGCCCGCGCGGGTGTGAACCTGGGCGGGCTCGGCGTCCACCTGAACGTCGTGGTCCCGTACTTCGTGTCGTACTGCACGGAGGAGCAGGGCGAACGGTGGCTGCCGGGGCTCGCCGCCGGCGAGCTGATGGCGTCGATCGCGATGACCGAGCCCGGCACCGGGTCCGACCTCGCCGGAATGTCGACCACGGCCGTGCGGGACGGGGACGACTGGGTGCTGAACGGCGCGAAGACGTTCATCACCGGAGGGATCAACGCCGACCTCGTCATCGTCGTCGCCCGGACGGGACGCGGCGGCGATCGCCGGGACGGCCTGTCGCTGTTCGTCGTCGAGGACGGGACACCCGGATTCACCCGCGGCCGCAACCTGGACAAGCTCGGCCTGCGCACCCAGGACACCGCCGAACTGTTCTTCGCGGACGTGCGCGTCCCCGCAGGGAACCTGCTCGGCGAGGAGGGGAAGGCGTTCGCCTACCTGGCCGGGAACCTGCCGCAGGAGCGGCTCGCGATCGCGGTCGGTGCGCAGGCCGCGGCGGAGGCTGCGGTCGAGGCGACGCTGGAGTACGTCCGGAACCGGCGCGCCTTCGGCACCAGCGTCGCGTCCTTCCAGAACACCAAGTTCGAGCTGGCCGCGTGCGCCACCCGCCTGGAGGCGGGCCGCGCCCTGGTGGACGGGGCGCTCGCCGCGCACGACGCGGGGGAGCTGTCGGCGGCCGACGCCGCCAAGACGAAGATCTTCTGCACCGAGTCGCAGGGGGAGGTCGTGGACCGCTGCCTGCAGTTGCACGGCGGTTACGGCTACATGCGCGAGTACCCGATCGCGCGGCTGTACGCGGACGCGCGCGTCAGCCGCATCTACGGCGGCACCACCGAGGTACTGAAAACGATCATCGCGAAGTCGCTCGGTCTCTGAGCGGCCTGGACGAAGGGCAGCACATGCGTTTGGAAGGCGCCTCCATCGCCGTCTCCGGAGGGGCCCGCGGTCTCGGGCTCGCCACGGCCCGGGAGCTGGCCGCGGCCGGCGGCACGGTGACGATCATCGATCTGCCGGACTCGGGCGGCACGGCCGCGGCCGCGGAGCTGGGCGAGGGGGCCCGGTTCGTCCCCGCCGACGTCACCGACGCCGAGCAGTTCGCGGCGGCGCTCGACGTCGCCGAGGAGCGCGGCGGGCTCCGCGGTCTCGTGCACTGCGCGGGGGCCGGTCGCAAGATCCGGCTGCTCGACCGGGACGGCGAGCCCGGGTCGCTGGAGGACTTCGAATGGACGGTCCGGCTCAATCTGATCGGCTCGTTCAACGCGCTGCGGCTCGGCGCGGCCCGCATCGCGCGCCGGGAGGAGGCGGACGGCGAGCGCGGCGCCATCGTGCTGACCGCGTCGGTGGCCGCCTACGAGGGGCAGATCGGGCAGCTCGGCTACACGGCGGGCAAGGCGGGGGTGGTGGGGATGACGCTCACCGCGGCGCGGGATCTCGCGAGCCGCTCCATCCGGGTCTGCACCATCGCCCCCGGCGTCATGGACACCCGGCTGCTGGCGCGGATGCGCGAGGACGTGCGGGCCGCGCTGCACGCGAGCGTCCCGCAGCCGTCCCGGCTGGGGCACGGCGAGGAGTTCGCGTCGCTGGCGCTGCAGATTCTGGAGAACGGCTACCTCAACGGCGAGACGATCCGGCTGGACGGGGCGCTGCGCATGGCGCCCCGCTGATCACACCGGCCGGTGGCGACCCGGGCGAACCGGCCCGGCTAGCGTTCCGGCATGGACCTGCACCAGATCGACTACTTCCTCGCGGTCGTCGACAACAAGGGAGTGAACGCGGCCGCGGCCGCACTGGGGGTCGCCCAGCCGACGATCTCGCAGGCCCTTGGCAAGCTTGAACGCGAACTCGACGCCGTGCTGTTCCACCGCATCGGCAGGGGGGTCGTGCTCACGTCCGCCGGGCACGCGCTCGTCGGACCGGCTCGCCGCATCCTGCGGGACGTCGTCACCGCGGAAGGCGTGTTCGCGGACGCCACGGGCCGTCCCCGCGGGCGGCTGGACATCGCCGCGACTCCCGTGTTCTCCGCCGACCCGCTGCCCCGGTTCGTCGCGGCATTCCGCCGCGCCTACCCGGGGGTGTCGGTCCGGATCGGGGACCTGCCCGACGAGTCGGCGGTCGCATCGCTGCTGCGCGACGGGCATTGCGAGATCGTCGTCTGCCACCTGCCGCTGCCGGACGCCCCCGGCCTCCTGGGCGCCGACGGGCTGGACGTCCTGGAGTTGGGCGTCCAGGAGTGGTGGCTGGCGTTCCCGCCCGGCTGGCCGGTGCCGCCGGACGACCCGTTGCCGCTGTCCGCGCTGCCCGACCTGCCGATGGTGATCGTGCCGCGCGGAGGGTCGCAGGTGGGGGAGATCGAGCAGGCGATCACGGCGGCCGGGCGGAGCGCACGGGTGGCGGCGGTGGTGCAGAGCCGGGAGGCGCGGCTGCCGTTCGTCCTGGCCGGCGTCGGCGGTACCTTCCTGGAACGCTCCCTGGCGGAGGCGTCCCGGGCGCGCGGGGCGGTGGTGCGCGCGGTGGAGCCCCGGATCAGCCGCCCCTACGGGCTCGTCTACGACGGCGCCGCGCTGTCCCCCGCGGGCAGGGCGTTCGTGGCGCTGGCCGGGGCCTGACGGGCGAGGTCGAGGAAGGCCCGCGCGGCGGGGGAGCGGGGTCCGGCACGATGCAGGAGCCCGATCCGGCGATGCAGCGGAGGGGCCGTGCTGCGGACCACGACGCCGTCGAGGCACTCCTCGGCGAAGGCCCGGGGAAGGAACGCGACGCCCGCGCCGTGCTTGACCAGCTCCCAGACGGCGTGCCGGTGCGCGCACTGCACCGCGACGCGTCCGGCCGGCGGCGTGCCGGACTCCACGACCACCGGCAGGTCCGCGACGACGTGCATCGGCACAGGGTCGGGCAGTTCGGTGGCCAGGTCCGCGGGCAGGACGAGCACGGTCTCCTGCGTCCACAACTCGACGGTGCGGAGGGTCCCGACGTCCACGGGGAGTTCGGTGAGGCCGAGTTCGGCGCTTCCGTTGCGGACCCGCGCCGTGACGTCCGCGGGGCCGTCGCAGTCCAGGACGGTGACCAGCAGGGCCGGGTGCCGCGTGCGCAGTGCGGCGGTCAGCCCCGGGAGCGGATCGACGGCGAGGGCCGCGAGTGCCGCTATCTCCAGGCGTCCCGCGCGGAGGTCGCCGACGTCCCGGACCGCGGCACCGGCGCGGGCCAGATCGGCCAGGACCTGCCGGGCCGGGACGGCGAAGGCCGTGCCGTCAGGGGTCAGGACGAGACCGCGGGGGGTGCGCTCGAACAGGTCGACGCCGAGTTGCCGTTCCAGCGTGCGGATCGCCTGGGAGAGCGACGGCTGCGCGACGTAGAGCGCCTGTGCCGCCCGGGTGATGCCGCCGTGGTCGACGACGGCGACGAAGTACTCGATCAGGCGCAGGTCCACGGTCCTCACCGTAGCGGCCGTGGCCTGCGGCCATAGGTTCCGCCGATCGGTTCGGAGGCGCCCTCACGGGTTCCATTCTTCGCGGAGGGCCGTCTTGAGGACCTTGCCGCTGGGGTTGCGCGGCAGGGCGTCCACGATCCGCAGGTGGCGCGGCCGCTTGTAGGCGGCCAGACGGGTGCGGGCGAAGGCGTCGACGTCGGCCTCGGCGGGCGGGTTCGCCGGATCGGCGGGCACCACCACGGCGAGTGGCGTCTCCCCCCACTTCGGGTGGGGGACGCCGACGACCGCGACCTCGGAGATCCGCGGATGGGCGGCGAGGGCGTTCTCGACCTCGGCGCAGTAGATGTTCTCCCCGCCTGAGATGATCATGTCTTTCTTGCGGTCCACGACGTAGAAGTAGCCGTCCTCGTCCTGGCGGACGAGGTCGCCCGAGTGGAACCAGCCGCCCTGGAACGCCTCGGCCGTCTCGGCGGGCTTGTTCCAGTACTCCTTCATCACCATGGGGCTGCGGTAGACGATCTCGCCGACGTCGCCGCGCGGCACGTCGTTCATCGCGTCGTCCACCACCCGGACCTCCACGTTGAGGATGGGGGTGCCGACCGAGCCGATCTTGCGGAGGGCGTCCTCGCCGCGCAGCAGCGTCGTGACCGGGCTGCATTCCGTCTGGCCGAAAGCGCTGCACACGTCCGCCCCCGGAAACGTGTCGATCATGGTTTGCAGCAGCGTGGTGGACGCCGGCGCCGCGCCCCAGGACAGCCGCCGCAGCCGCGACAGGTCGAACCCGCCCAAGCCGGGGACGGCGCACACCGCCCGCCACTGCGCCGGCACCATGAAGCAGGAGGTGACGCCCTCCTCGGCGAGTGTCCGCACGGTCGCCGCCGGGTCGAACCCCCCGGACGGAGGGATGATCGACTTCCCGCCGGTGATGAGCACGGGTAGCAGCCCCGACAGGCCCGCGATGTGGAACAGCGGCGCGGCCGACATCCACACCCGGTACGGGTCGGCCTCGCCCTGCGTGACGATCGAGCTGAAGGCGTGCAGCAGCAGGTTGCGGTGCGTCAGCACCGCGCCCTTCGGCGCGCCCGTCGTGCCGGACGTGTACATGATGAACGCGGGCGCGGTGTCCGGCACCGCGTGCTCGACGGGACGGGGCGGCGCCGCCGCGAGCACGCTCTCGTAGTCCCCGCCGATCGTGATCACGGAGGTCACCGACGGCGCGGCGCCGCACGCCTCCCGCACCGCGCCGGTGAACGCCTCGCCGGCGATCACGGTCTTCGCGCCGCTGTCGCGCAGCACGTACGCGATCTCGCCGGCCACCAGCCGGAAGTTCACCGGTACCGCGATCGCGCCC
This sequence comes from Actinomadura sp. 7K507, assembly GCF_004348425.1. Taxonomy (GTDB): domain Bacteria; phylum Actinomycetota; class Actinomycetes; order Streptosporangiales; family Streptosporangiaceae; genus Spirillospora. The sequence goes on along the minus strand of NZ_SMKK01000007.1, from coordinate 29,646 downwards.
GACCGCAGGGTCGCCAGCCATGACTCCACCACCTCGGTGCCGTTCAGCCCGAGCACCGCCACCCGGTCGCCGGGCGACACGCCGCGGGCGGTGAGCGCGGTCGCCAGGCGGTTCACGCGCTCGTCCAGTTCTCGGTAGGTGCGGCGGGACCGGGCGTCGATCAGCGCCTCCGCGTCCGGGCTCGTCCGCGCGTGCCGCGCCACCAGGTCGCTCATCGTCATGCCGTGACCGGGCAGGGTCATCCTCGTTCTCCTCTCGGTGCGTCCAGGACAGCGGCGGCCATCAGCTTCCGGTGGGTCCCGGGGGAGCCGAGGAACGCGCCGCCGGATACGGCACGCCGCAGATGAAGGTGGGCGTCGTGTTCCCATGTGAAGCCGATCCCTCCGTGCACCTGGACGTTCGTCTTCGCCGCCGCGGTGTAGGCGTCGGAGGCGAACGCCTTGCACAGGCTCGCCAGCGCGGGAACCTCGTCCGGCGCGTTGTCCACCGCCCAGGCCGCGTAGGACGCGGCGGCGGAGGCGGACTCGTTGTCCACCAGGACGTCCGCCAGCATGTGCTTGACGGCCTGGAACGAGCCGATCGGCCGGTCGAACTGCTCCCGGACGCGCGCATACCCGGCGGCCATGTCCAGGCACCGGCTCGCGCCGCCCGCCTGCTCGCAGGCGAGCGCGATCGCCGCCGCCCGCAGGGCCCGGTCCAGCACGGCGAGGGCCCCGCCGAGCGGCCCGACCGGTTCGCCCGGCGACCCGCGAAGGACCACGAGGCCGAGCGGGCGTGTGGCGTCAACGGCGTCCTGGGGGACGTGTTCGGTCACGTCCCCCGCACGGACGGCGAAGAGGGTGGGCCCCTCCGGCGCCTGTGCCAGCACGAGGAACAGGTCGGCCGCGGGCGCGTCGGTGACGAAGTGCTTCGCCCCGGCCAGGGACCAGCCGTCGTCCACCCGCCGCGCGGTGGTGGCGAGCGTGGCGAACGACCATTCGCCCGTTCCCTCCACGAGAGCCGCTGTCGCGATGCTCTCGCCGCGCACCATCGCGGGCAGCCATGCCCCGGCGTCACCCGACTCCAGGAGAATCCGGGTGGCCAGCACCGCCGAGGAGAAGAACGGCACGGGCGCGAGGGCCCGCCCGAGTTCCTCCGCGACCACGGCCACGTCGGTGAAGGTGGCGCCCGTCCCGCCGTACTCCTCGGGGACGCCGACGGCCGTCAGTTCCAGTTCGCGCACCATCCTGTCCCAGAGCCGGCGGCCGTCCCCGTGGTCGCCCTCGTAGGCACCGCGCGCCGCGCGTGGGTACTCGCTCAGCAGGCCGCGGACGGCGTCGCGCAGGGCGAGCTGGTCCTCGCCGGGTCCGAACCTCATGCCTTCCCGCCTCCCGGTCGGGGTTCCCGGGGCAACCCGAGAACGCGCTCTCCCAGGGTGGTGCGCTGGATCTGGCTGGAGCCGCCGTAGATCGTCCCGGCGCGGGCGGTGAGGAACGCGTGCTGCCAGGCGGCGGGGCTGTTCGGAGAGCCGAGCGGATCGGCCCCGACGGTCGAGACGCCGGGCGGTCCCGAACGGACCATGGCGTCCGTGCCGAGGACGTCCATCGCCAGTTCGGTCACCCGGGCGTGGTACTCGGCCGAGTAGAGCTTGAGGATGGACGACTCCGGTCCCGGCGCGGCGCCGGAGTCGGCGACGGCGAGGGTCTTCAGGCCGAGGACGCGCAGGATCTCGACCTTCGACCAGCACCAGGCGAACCGCTCCCGGATCTGAGGATCGGCGTCCAGTCCCCGCTCCCGGATCAGCTCGGCGAGCCGCTCCAGTTCGATGCGGTATCCGGCGTAGAGCGCGCCCGACGCCGCGCCGCGCTCGTAGCCCAGCAGGGTCAGCGCCACCTTGGCGCCGCCGCCGCGCGGCCCGACGATATGGGAGGCGTCGGTCCGCGCGCCGGTGAAGAACACCTCGCAGAACTCCGCCTCGCCCGTCATCGTGCGGATGGGACGCACGTCCACGCCCGGCTGGTCGATGGGGACCAGGAGAAGGGAGAGCCCTCGGCTCCTGGAGGCGTCCGGTTCGGTGCGGGCCAGCACGAAGATCCAGTTCGCGGAGTCGCCCGCGGTCTGCCAGACCTTCTGCCCGTTGACGGCCCAGGAGCCGTCCACGAGCGACGCCGAGGTCCGCAGCGCGAACAGGTCGCTGCCCGCGCCGGGTTCGGAGTAGCCCTGGGCCCAGCGGTGCTCACCGGACAGGATCCGGGGGATGAAGTGGCGTTTCTGCTCCTCGGTGCCCCAGCGCAGGATCGTCGGGCCGATCAGCGAGAACCCGAACGGGTCGCTCGCCAGCGGCAGCAGCGGCGCCCCCGCGACGGCGAACTCCTCCTGGAGCGCGTACTGCTCGGTCATCGGCAGGCCGGCGCCGCCGTACTCCTTCGGCCAGGCGATCCCGAGAAAGCCGTGCTCGCGCAGCGTCTCCCGCCAGCGCGGCCGGAACTCGGCGCGCTCGGCCGCGCTGAGAGCGCCGATTCCGCGCCAGCCCGGCGGGAGCCGCTCGGCGAGGAACCGGCGGACGTCCCGCCGGAACGCCTCGGTCCGCGGTGCGCTCGCCAGATCCATCAGGCACCGTCCTTGTCCATCAGGCACCGTCCTTGCGGGCCGGGCGGGGCGGTCCGGCGTCGCGCCAAGCGGGCAGCCCCGCGGCCTCGGTGCCGAGCGGAAGCCCGTCGGGGTTCACCTCGGCCCAGTGCGCGTGGTTGAGGGAGTGGAGGCTGAAGCAGGCGGCGAGCGCGTTGCCGAAGCCCTGCTGGTCGAGGGTCTGGTTCACCGACTCCTTGATCAGCAGCGCGGTGACGGTGGGGACGGCCGCGAGCCGGCGCGCGAACGCCAGCGTGTCGGCCTCCAGGCGGTCGGGCTCGAACACCTTGCTGACCATGCCGGCGCGGTGGGCCTCGTCGGCGTCGATCGAGTCGCCGGTCAGGAGCAGTTCCTTGGTCCTGCGGGCGCCGAGTTCCCAGGGGTGCGCGAAGTACTCCATCCCGCACATGCCGAGCCGCGCCCCGACCACGTCGGCGAACGTGGTGCCGCGCGCCGCGACGATCAGGTCGCAGGCCCACATCAGCATGAGCCCGCCCGAGATCACCGGTCCATGCACCGAGGCGATCGTGATCTTCCGGAGGTCGCGCCAGCGCCTGGTGTTCTGGAAGTAGTAGTGCCACTCCTGGAGCATCCGGCGTTCGGCGGCCGCGCGCGTGCCGCCGTCCTGGTCGTAGGTGGGATGCCGGCCGGGGCCGGGGGCGCGTTCCGCGCGGTCGTCGGCGGACCCGAGATCGTGGCCGGACGAGAACGCCTCGCCCTCTCCGCGGAGCACCACGACCCGGACGGCGTCGTCGGCTTCGGCGCGCCGGAACGCCTCGTCCAGTTCGACCAGCAGCCCCCGGTTCTGCGCGTTGCGCCGGCGCGGACGGTTCAGCGAGATGACGGCGATCCCGCCGTCGTCCTCGGTGGTGTAGGTCAGGAAACGGCTCATCACGTACTCCTCGTTGGCGCCAGGGAGGCGAGGACCTGCGCGGCGGCCCGCTCACCGGACCGGACGGCGCCCTCCATGTAGTTCATCCAGACCGCCGAGGTCTCGGCGCCCGCCCAGTGCACGCGCCCGCAGGGCTCGCGCAGCGCCGCGCCGTACTGCGTCCAGGCGCCGGGAGGAAGGTTCGACCCGTAGCACCCGCGCGTCCACTCCTCGGCGGACCAGTTGACTTCGGTGTACTCGCGGGGTTCGGCGGCCTGCGGCCCGAAGGACGCGGTGAAGCAGTCCAGGACGGCCTGGCGCCGGGCATCCTCGTCGAACTCGCCGAGCCGGCGGGCCTCGTTGCCCTCGACGAACCCGACGAGTATTCCGGGCGTTCCGGACGGCGGCGAGTTGTCGAACGTGACCGAGACCGGCCCGTCGTCGGTGAGCGAGCGTCCGTTCGAACCGTGTTCCCGCCAGAACGGGCGGTCGTAGACGGCGTGCGCCTTGATCGTGGCTCCGGGCGCGACGCGCTGGTGGAGCTGGGCGCGGGGGACGGGCAGCGGCGGGGAGAAGGCGATGCGATCGGTGATCGCGATCGGTACCGCCACGATGACGCACCGCGCCGTCACTCCGCCGCCGATCCCGTTGTGGCCGGTCCGGACGGCGGCGCCGTGCAGGCTCTGGTCGATCGCCAGGACCGGCCGGCCGAGCCGCACCGTCTCGGGGCCGAGTTCCGCGGCGATCCTCTCCGAGACGGTCTGCGCGCCGCCGGCGAACCGCTGCTCCTGGGCGTCCTGGACCAGGGCGGTGAGGGAACCGGCGGAGCGGATGTAGGCCAGCACGTGCAGCAGCGAGAGCTCGTCGGGCTCCACCGTGAAGATCCCGGTGGTCAGCAGCCGGAGAAGCGCCCGCGATGCGGGGTCGGTGACCCGGGACGACAGCCAGCTCTGGAGGGTCTGCGCGTCCCACCCGGCGGCATCGGGGGCGGTCCAGGGCTCCTCGGCGGGCAGCGACGCGGCCAGCCGGTCGAGTTCCTGGAGGGCGGCGTCCGCTTCGGGCATCTCGGTGCGGTCGCGCCCGGCGATGGAGTACCGGGTCTCGCCCTCCGCGTAGGTGGGGAACGTCGCGATGCCGAGGTCCGCGGCGAGTGCGGCGATCCGTTCCTGGCCGGGGCCGATCCACTGGCCACCGAGGTCGAGGAACGCTCCGTGGTCGGGGAAGCCTCCGTCCCCGAGGGGGCGGGTCCAGGTGCGGCCTCCGACGCGGTCGCGCGCCTCGAACACGACCACGCTGCGTCCGGCGGCGCGCAGCTCCCGGGCGGCGGTCAGACCCGCCAGGCCGGCGCCGACGACGGCGACATCGACATCAGGGAACACGGGCCTCTCCCAATTTGGTCATGTGACTTGGACTGTTGACCTATTATTCTCGCCGCGCCTCGCCTGTCAACCGCCCACGGGGGTGCGCCGGGTGCCGGGGTCCGCTGCAAACGCCCACTTCAGGCCCTTGACAGCCCCCATCGCCATCGTGAGACTGGGCACACTTGAACGCATGACCAGGTCTGTTGACCTACTGGTCGGGGGAAGGGAAGGAAGCCTCATGGGACGGCTGGACGGCAAGGTCGCCTTCATCACCGGCGCGGCGCGCGGGCAGGGCCGCGCCCACGCCGCGCGGCTGGCACGGGAGGGCGCCGACATCATCGCCGTGGACGTCGGTGCGTCCGGCGAGATCGGCGACGCGGTCGGCAGCGTGCCCTACTCGCTCGGCACCACCGCCGATCTGGCCGAGACCGCCCGCCTGGTCGAGGCCGCCGGCCGACGCGCCGTGCACGGCGCCGCCGACGTCCGCGACCTCACGGCGCTGGCCGCGGTGGCCGACCGGGGCGTCAAGGAATTCGGCCGGCTCGACATCGTCGTCGCCAACGCCGGGATCTCCAGCCCCGCGCCCACCCTGGACATGAGCGAGCGGGTCTGGCAGGAGATGATCGACGTCAACCTGACCGGGGTCTGGAAGACCCTCAAGGTGACGGTCCCGCACATCATCGGCGGCGGGCGCGGCGGCGCGGTGGTCATCACCAGCTCGTCCGCGACCGACGGGGTGTACGAGGGGCTCGGCCACTACAGCGCCGCCAAGGCCGGGCTCGTGCCGCTGATGCGCGTCCTGGCGAAGGAACTGGCGCCGCACGGCGTCCGCGTCAACACCGTCCACACCGGGACGGTCGTCACCCCGATGATCCTCAACGACGCCACCTACCGCGCCTTCCGCCCCGACCTGGAGAACCCGACCCGCGAGGACTTTGACGAGGCGGTGCGCGCGGCCAGCAAGCTCCCGTTCGGGGCGCTGGAGGCCGACGACATCGCCAACGCCGTCCTCTACCTGGTGTCCGACGACGGCCGGGGCGTGACCGGCGCCAAGCACTTCGTGGACGCCGGCGTCAACCTCTGACAGGACCGCTGCACAAGGAGAACACCATGACCGACCCCTATATGGACGCGACCGGCGCGGCGGAACTGGTCCGCACCGGCCAGGCGACGCCCACCGAGCTGGTCGAGCAGGCGATCGAGCGGATCGAGGCGGTGAACCCCGAGCTCAACGCCGTGATCGTCCCGCTGTACGAGAAGGCGAGGGCGGAGGCCGCGCGAGTGCCCGAGGACGCCCCGTTCGCGGGGGTGCCCTACGTGCTCAAGGACCTCACCGTGCACTCCGAGGGCGACCCGTACGCGGCGGGCTGCGCCGGGGTGAAGGCGGCCGGATACCGGTCCGACCACGACTCCCACTTCGTGACGGCGATGCGCGACGCCGGTTTCGTGCTGATCGGCAAGGCCAGCACGTCCGAAATGGGCATGTACGAGTCGACCGAGCCGCTCGCCTGGGGACCGACCCGCAACCCGTGGAACACCGGGCGCTCGGCGGGCGGGTCGAGCGGCGGATCGGCCGCGGCGGTCGCGGCGGGGATGGTGCCCGTCGCGCACGGCAACGACGGAGGCGGCTCGGTGCGCAGCCCCTCCAGCCAGTGCGGCGTGGTCGGGCTGAAGCCGACCCGCGGCCGGATCTCGTCCGGCCCGATGGTGGTCGAGTCCGACACCGTCTGCGGCATGGCCACCGAGGGCGTGATCAGCCGCTCGGTCCGCGACGCGGCGGGGATGCTCGACGCCGTCAGCGGGCACCGGCCGGGCGACGGCTACTACGCGCCGCCGCCGTCCCGCCCCTTCACCGCCGAGGTGGGCGCCGACCCCGGACGGCTGCGCATCGGCATCCTCGACATCGACCCCACCGGCCAGATCGCGATCGACCCCGAATCGGTCGCCGCCACCCGCGCCGTCGCGGACGCGCTCGCGGGGCTCGGCCACGACGTGTCGGACGGCTACCCCGACACTCTGCGCCAGGGGATGTGGCCCCTGGAGTGGTTCGGCTGCGTCGGCGTCGTGATCGCCCGCGAGTTCGACTGGCTCGGCGAGCAGATCGGCCGGCCGATCACCGAGGCCGATGTCGAGCCCGCCACCTGGGCCTACATCGAGCAGGGCCGCAAGGTCGACGCCATCACCTACGCCGCGGGGGTCGACGCGCTGCGCGTCCAGGCCCGCGAGATCGAGCGCTGGTGGGAGGAGGACGGCTGGGACCTGCTGCTGGCGCCGACGATCCCGGCCGCCACCCCGAAGATCGGGGAACTCGGCGCCACCGCGGACGACCCGTCGGCCTCGGTCGCGATGGCGATCATGCAGAACACGGTCCTGTTCAACGTGTCCGGCCAGCCGGCGATCTCGCTGCCGGTGTACGAGCGGTCCGACGGGATGCCGCAGGGCGTGCAGCTCGCCGCCGCCTACGGCCGCGAGGACGTCCTGCTGCGGGTCGGTGCCCAACTCGAGGCGGCGATGCCGTGGGCGGACCGCCGCCCGCCGCACGGGGTGCGGTGACCCGGCAGTGAGCGCGCCCGGAGCCGCGCGCCGGCCGAGCCGGTCATCGCGCGGCCCCGGGCGTGGTCTCCGGAAGGGCCAGCAGCACCATCGCGTCGGCCAGCAGGTCGATCTGGCGCTGGCAGGCGGCCCGGTCATGGGACGCCGCGTACTCCAGCGTCATCCCGTCGAAGCGATGCAGGACGAACCGGACGATCTCCTCCACCGAGATCGCCGGTTCCCTGCCCTCGGCCTTGACCGCCAGCCGCAGGTTGTCGGTGAGCAGCACCCGTCCGAACGGGTCCCACACCGCATACACCTCGGCCGGGTCACCGCCACGCCGGATGCGGACCATCCCGGCCTCGGTCAGCGCCATCTGGAGCCCGATGTCCTGCTGGTACCAGTCCCACATCGCGGCGATGCTCGCCCGGATCGTTGCCTCGATACCGCGGCTCGGATCGACCTGGGCGAACGCGTCCTGCAACAGCGCCGCGCCGCGCTCCATCACCAGATGGATGAGCTCTTCCTTGTTGCGGAAGCAGTAGTGGATCGCCCCGAGCGGCGCGTCGGCGCGCTCGGCGACCTTCCGCGTGGTCGTGCCCGCGAGGCCGTCCGCCGCCATGATCTCGACGGCCGCGTCCACGATCTGCCGACGGCGCTCGTCCGCCGCGAGGTAAGCCACCGCACCCCCAGGTCCCGACACGTTCTGGTCAGTTGAACAACTTCAGTGTAGATGCCCGCAGAGAGGTGCCACCGTGGAGACTTTCACCAGCCACTACATCGACGGCCGATGGCAGGCCGCGGGAACCGGGCGGATCGCCGTCGGCGACCCGGCCACCGGTGAGGTGACCGGCGAGGTTCCCGCCGGGACGGCCGCCGACGCCGCCGCGGCCGTCGCGGCGGCGGCCCGCGCCTTCCCCGCCTGGTCGGCGACGCCCGCCGCCGATCGCGGGGCGCTGCTGGAACGCCTGACCGGGCTGCTCGCCGCCCGCAAGGACCGCCTCGCGGCGGCGATCGTCGCCGAGGTCGGCTCACCGGCGTCGTTCGCGGCCGCCGTCCAGGTCGGGCTCCCGCTCGCGACCCTCGCCTCCCAGCCGAAGCTGCTCGGCGAGGTCGGCTGGCGGCGCGAGGTGGGACATTCGGCCGTGGTCAGGGAGCCGGCGGGCGTGGTGGTGGCGATCACGCCCTGGAACTACCCGCTCCACCAGATCGCCGCGAAGGTCGCGCCCGCCCTCGCCGTCGGATGCACGGTCGTGCTGAAGCCCAGCGAGGTGGCCCCGCTCAACGCCTTCCTGCTGGCCGAGGCGGTGCACGAGGCCGGATTCCCGCCGGGAGTCTTCAACCTGGTGTGCGGCACGGGTGCCGATGCCGGCGAACATCTGGTCTCGCACCGCGACGTGGACGTCGTCAGCTTCACCGGGTCGACGGCGGCCGGGCGGCGGATCGGCGCGTTGGCCGCCGCGACCGTCAAGCAGGTGCATCTGGAACTGGGCGGCAAGTCGCCCAACGTGATCCTGGACGACGCCGACCTGGAGGCCGCCGTGGCCGACGGCCTGGTCAAGGCGTTCGTCAACTCGGGGCAGACCTGCACCGCGCTGTCCAGGATGATCGTGCCGCGTGCCCGGCTGGCGGAGGCGGAGCAGATCGCCGCGTCGGCCGTCGCCAACCACCCACTGGTCGACCCCGCCACGGAGACCTCCGGTGTCCGGCCGTCGGTGCTCGCGGACAAGCTCGGCCATGTGGGGTTCACGTTCGCGCTGGGGCCGGTGGTCTCGGCCGCGCAGCGTGACCGTGTCACCGGCTACATCCGGTCCGGCGTCGAGGAGGGGGCGCGGCTGGTGGCGGGAGGCCCCGAGCGGCCGGACGGTTTCGATCGGGGCCACTACGTCCGCCCGACCGTCTTCTCCGGCACGTCCCCCGGGATGGCGATCGTCCAGGAGGAGATCTTCGGGCCGGTGCTGTGCCTTCAGGCGTACGACGGCGAGGACGAGGCCGTCGCGCTCGCCAACGGCACCCGGTACGGCCTGTGCGCGGCCGTCTGGTCGGCGGACGCGGACCGGGCCGCCGCCGTCGCCGGGCGGCTCCGCGCCGGCCAGGTCGACATCAACGGCGCCCGCTTCAACCCGTTCGCGCCCTTCGGCGGCTACAAGCAGTCCGGGCACGGCCGGGAGCTGGGACTCTGGGGTCTGGAGGCGTTCCTCCAGACCAAGAGCCTCCAGCTCCCGTAAGGCCAGGCGCTCAGATCAGGCCGGTCAGATCAGCCGGTCACATCAACCGGTCAGATCAGGCGGTGCCGCATCTCGCCGACGCCCGCGACGCCGGTGACGAGCTCGTCACCCGGCGCCAGGTAGCGCGGCGGGGTGCGGCCCAGGCCGACGCCCTCCGGAGTGCCGGTGAAGATCAGGTCACCGGGCAGCAGCGGAAGCGTCGCCGACAGTTCCGCGATCAGCGCCGCCACGGGGAACACCAGATCGCCGGTACGCCCGCTCTGGACCCGCTCCCCGTTGACATAACAGCTCACCTCGATGTCGTCGGCGTCGTCGAACTCGTCGGGCGTCACCAGGCACGGGCCGATCGGGCCGAAGCCCGGATGCGACTTGCCCAGGCTGAACTGCGGCGCCGGCCCGGCGAGCTGGCCGATGCGCTCGGACAGGTCCTGGCCGGCGGTGAGCCCGGCGACGTGGTTCCACGCGTCCTCCGCCTTCACCTCGCGGGCCGTCGCGCCGATCACCACCACGAGTTCCACCTCCCAGTCGGTGTCGCCGCCGGGCGGAAGCGGGATCGAGCCGCGCGGGCCGGTGACGCAGCTCGGGAACTTCGTGAACACCGTCGGCCGGTCGGGTGTCTCGAAACCCGACTCGGCCGCGTGCGCGTGGTAGTTCATCCCGATGGCGAACACCTGGCGCGGCGCCGGAACCGGCGGGCCGAGCCGCGCCGGATCGTACGGTGCGCCACCGGACGCGGTCGCGGCCCAGGAGACGAACTCGGCCCAGCGGGGATAGACGGCCTGCGGGTCGGCGCCGAACAGGCCACCGGAGGCGTCCGCCACGTCGAGGGCCCCCGAGCCGGTGAGCAGGACGAGCCGGCCGTCGAGGTTCGCGATGCGCATCAGCGGAGCTCCATGAGTTCGAGGGTCAGCCCCTGCGGGTCGCGGAAGTAGGCGACCCGGCGTCCCGCGTTCGGGCCGGACGTGATCTCCACCGGGGCGTCGCTGCGCGGGGTCGCCCCCAGCCCGGTGAGCCGGGCGTACTCGGCGTCGAGGTCGTCGGTGTTCAGGCAGAGGTGCGCGGTACCGGGGTTCTTGGTCTCGACGTCCACCGGGACGCCGGTCGGGTTGAGGTACTGGATCAGTTCGAGGAGCCCGTCCGATCCGGGAATCCGGAAGATCGCGATGTCCAGCCGCGCGTCCGGATAGCCCACCTGGAGCGAGGTGTAGGGGGCGTCGTAGACCCGCCGCACGAGCGGCTCCGACTCGAACACCGCCCGGTAGAACGCTGTCGCCTCGGCGATGTCGGCCACCGTGAATCCCACGTGTGAAAAGCCTGTGAGCATCGTGTTGCCGTCCTGTCTCAGAGTCGGGTCGGATCGACGATCGTGCTCTCCCGGGCCGACCGGTACATGGCCGCGACGAACTGCACGGCGCCCAGCCCGATCTCGGCGGGGGAGCCGTTGCGGCCCCGGCCCAGGGCGAGGTCCACGAGGTTGTGGACGGGCGCGTGCTCGGGATTGCGCTCAACGGCGGGCAGCCGTGGCAGCTCGGTGAGGCCCTCGCCGTGGTGGACTGCCGCCGTGCCCGCGTTGACGTCCAGCAGGACGTGCCCGTCACGGCCGAAGATCTCCAGGCGCGCGATCTCCTCGTGGACGGGCAGCACGGCGCCGGTGGAGCTCATCGTCCCGATCGCGCCGCCGTCGAAGCGGATCGCGATGGAGTCGGCCAGGTCCACGTCCAGCTCGAAGTCGGCGCGGAAGGCGGCGATGCCGCGCGGGCGCAGCCCCGTGAGCCACAGCAGCAGCGCAGCCGCGTGGGTGACCTGTGTCTGGCCCTGCCCGCCGCCCGCCAGCGCCGGGTCGCTGTAGGTGCGGGAGTCCGGCGCATTGACGGTGTAGCCGAAGACCTGCCGGTAGGGCTCGGGGTCGCCCCGGTACAGTTCGCGGACCGTGGACGCGTACAGCACCGACACATGCTCGACGGGCCCGATGGTCCCGTTCGCGATCGTGTCGCGCAGCGCCAGCACATGCGGGTTGTAGTGCCACGGGTAGTCGATGAGCAGTTCGGCGCCGCGGTCGCGGGCGAGCGCGACCAGCTCGCGGGCGTGCGCGGGCTCGATGGTCATCGGCTTCTCCAGCAGCACGTGCGCGCCGTGCTCCAGGGCGAGCCGGGCCACCGGGTGGTGGGCGGCGTGCGGGACGGCGATCACGACGCCGTCGGGCTCCACCTCGTCCAGCATGCGGGCCGTGTCGGTGAAGGCCGCGGGCACGCCGAACGCCTTGGCCGCCGCCGCGAGCCGCTCCGGGTCGGTGTCGGCCACCGCGGCGATCTGCGCGTCGGACCGTTCGGCCAGCGCGGGAAGATGGGCGTAGGTGGACCACCAGCCGCAGCCGATCACGGCGATGCGCGCCGTCATGACGCCTCCCCGAGCCGGAAGATCCGTTCGGCGTTGCCGTGGAAAAGCGCGTGCCGCTCGTCCTCGGTGAACTCCGCGATGATCTCCGCGTAGGCGTTCACGATGTCGCCGTAGGAGCTGTAGAGGCGATCGACGGGCCAGTTCGACCCGAAGAACGCACGGCCGGTCCCGAACGCCTCGACGCATTCGAGCACCCAGGGACGCAGGGAGGAGACCGTCCACCGGTGGTCGGCCTGCCCGAGGCCGGAGATCTTCACCACCACGTTCGGGGCCTTGGCCAGGTCGCGCATCGCGGCGCGCCACTCCTCGAAGTAGGCGCGGTCTCGGCGCTGCGGGTATCCGGCATGGTCCACGCACAGGGTCGTTCCGGGGTGCCGTTCCGCCAGCTCCCGGGCCTTCCCCATCTCCTCGACCGCCGGATCGTCGCAGCACACGAGGCCGTACCGCTCCAGGTGCGCGTAGCCCCGGTGCCAGGCCGGATCGGTCAGATAGCCGTCATGGCGCAGGTCGCGGATACCGCGCAGATTGGCGAACTCGGCGTGCCGGGCGAGGGTCTCGGCCGCGTCGGGACGGGTGAGGTCGGCGTGGGCCACGATCCCGTGCGGCGCACCGAGCCGGTCGGCGAACCCCTGGAGCCAGCGGGTCTCCTCCACCGGGTCGTCGCTGCCGATCGCGGCCTGGACGTGCACGACCTTCGCGACGTTGTGGAACCGGGTCTCCGCGAGGAAGTCGTCGGCCCAGTAGCGCTGAGCGCGGATCGCGGCGTCCGGGCCGGTGACCTCGTCCACGGGCGCGTCCGGTTCGAGCCACGCGTATCGCAGGGTCGGATGGTTCAGGTCGTGGAAGTGGACGTGCGTGTCCACCAGCGGGATGCCGGCCATCACCGCACCCCCGGCACGGTGCCGAGATGCGCTCCGCCGTCCACGTCCAGGGTCACGCCGGTCACGAAGCCCGCCTGGTCGGACAGGAGGAACAGCACGGCGTCGGCGACGTCGTCCTCGGTGGCGTTGCGGCCGAGCGGGTTGGTGCTCGCGGCCGCGGCCACGATCGCCTCGGGTGACTCGCCTGCCTGGCGGACCTTCCAGTCCAGTACCTCCTGGCCCATCCCCGTGGTGGGGACCCCGACCGGGCAGACGCAGTTGGCGGTCACCCCGTCGGGCGCCAGTTCGGCCGCGACCGATTCGGTCAGGCCGACCAGGCCGAACTTCGAGGCCACGTAGGGCACTTGGCGGGGGAAGCCGCGCCGCCCGCAATCGGAGCCGATCGTCACGATCCGTCCACGGCCACTGGACCGCAGTGGCGGGGCGGCGGCCTGGACGGCCATGAACGCGCCCTTGAGGTTGACGCCGAGTGTCCGGTCCCAGTCCTGCTCGCTGGTGTCCTCCAGCGAACCGATGTGGAAGACGCCGGCCGAGACGACGAGGGTGTCCAGTCCGCCGAACGCGTCCTCGGTCTCACGGACGGCCTGCGCCATGTCGCCCGCCGAGCGGACGTCGGCGGCCAGCCCCAGCGCCCGGTCGCCGAGTTCCCCGGCGACCTTCCGGACCCTGTCGGCGTCGACGTCCACGACCGTCACCGATGCCCCGGCGGCGTGCAGCCGGTGCGCGATCAGGCGTCCGAGACCCGAGCCGCCACCGGTGATGAGCGCCTTGCGCTGCCCCGCGATCCGCATCCTGCCCCCTTCCTCACATGTTCTTGCTAGATGCTATAGCGTTTTCCTCAGGTTTCGCTATATGCTATTTGCTAGATGCTATAGCGTTCCCCTCGCCGAGACTACGGAAGCACAGCGATGACACTGAACCCACTTCCCGCCGGGAACCTCGCCGACCAGGTGGCCGGCAGTATCCGGGACGCGATCCACGAGGGTCGCTACGCACCCGGGACGCGCCTGGTCGAACGCACGCTGGCCACCGAGCTGGGTGTCAGCCACATCCCGGTCCGCGAGGCGCTGTCGAAGCTCGCCGACGAGGGCCTCATAGAGCGGACACCCCGCCGCGGCTCCCGCGTCGCCACGCTCACCCTCCGGGAACTGGACGAGTTGTGCACGCTGCGCGTCGTGCTGGAGCAGTTCGTCATCAAGCGCGTCCAGGAACGGCTGACCGAGGGCGACGAACGGGAACTGCGCGCGATGGTCGCGGACATGCGGCGGGAAGCGGCCGACGGCAACTTCCGGCAGGTCTTCGACATCGACCAGCACTTCCACGAAAGGCTCTGGGAGCTGGCCGACCACGGACTGGTGAGCGAACTGGTCACCCAGCTGCGCAGCCGCATCGGAGCGTTCCTGCGCGCGGCCACCGCGGCCCTGCGGCCGGGGGAGCTGGAGCAGCACGCCGCCACGCACGACGTGCTGCTCGACGCGATCGTCGACGCCGACCCGGCGGTCGCGCAGGCCGAGATGGCCCGCCACATCGAGACCGCCGCCGAACGGATCCGCACCTCGCTGCCGGAGGCCGGGAATGAGTGACCTCGTCGTCATCACGGACGCGGACCTGCCCGGCACCGAGCGCATCATGGAGATCCTGCGTGCCGGCGGCCTCCGGACCAGGCTCGCGCAGTGCCGTACCGAGGACGACGTCGCCGAGGCCGCCGCGGACGCCACCGCCCTGGTGGTGCAGTGGGCCCCGGTCACCGCGGCGGTCCTGGACCGGCTGGAACGCTGCACGTTCATCGGGCGGCTCGGGATCGGCTACGACATGATCGACGTCGAGGCCGCCAGCGCACGCGGGATCGCGGTCGCCAACACCCCCGACTACTGCGTCGAGGAGGTCGCGGCGCACACGATCGCGCTCGTCATGGCGGCCGGGCGGCGGCTGTTCCCGCTGGACCGCGCGGTCCGGGAGCACCGCTGGTCCGTGGCCGAGGACGCGCCCGCCGCGTTCCGGCCGTCCCGGACCACCCTCGGCGTCGTCGGGTTCGGCCGGATCGGCTCGCGCACCGCCGCGCACGCCGCGGCGCTGGGCTTCCGCGTCGTCGTCCACGACCCGCATGTACCCGGCGACGCCGTGCACGCCGCCGGGCACCGGCCCGCCACCCTGGACCAGACCCTGGCCGCCGCCGACATCGTGAGCCTGCACGTCCCGCTGACCGGCGGCACGCGCCACCTGCTGGACGCCCGGTCGCTCGCCCGCCTCCCGCGCGGCGCACTGGTCGTCAACACCTGCCGCGGCGGCCTCGTCGACGAGGCCGCGCTCGCCGCCGCGATCCGCGACCGGCATCTGTCCGGTGCCGCGCTGGACGTGTTCGAGACCGAGCCGCTGCCCGGCGACAGCCCGCTGCGCGGCCTGCCCGGCGTCATCCTCACCCCCCATGCCGCCTGGTACTCGCCCCAGGCCCGAGCCGACCTGGCCGAGACGACGGCCCGGCAGGTCGTGGACTTCCTGAACCGGCGGCCCGTCCCATCGATCGTCAACCCGGAGTACACACGATGAACCGGCCGGAGAACCGCACCGCCCTGGTGACCGGCGGCAGCGCCGGCATCGGCGCCGAGACCTGCCGGCTGCTCGCCGAACGCGGTCACGACGTCTGGCTGACCTACGCCTCCGACGCCGGCGGGGCCGAGCGCACCGCCGACGCCTGCCGCGAGCGGGGAGTGCGGGCGGTCGTGTCGCCTCTGGACCAGCGCGACACCCATGCCATCGAGCGGCTGACCGACCGGATCGCCGCCGAGTGGGGGCATCTGGACGTCCTCGTCAACAACGCCGGCACCTGCCCGTACACGGACTGGGACGCCATCACAGGGGACGAGTGGGACACCGTCATGGAGACCAACGCCCGCGGCGCCTTCTTCCTGATGCGGCACGCCGTCCCGTTGCTGGGGGCGGCGGGGGGCGGCGCCTCGATCGTCAACGTGGCCTCGCTCGCCGGGCAGATCGGCGGTCTCAGCACCAGCGCGCACTACGCCGCGAGCAAGGCCGCAGTACTCGCCCTCACCCGGTCGTTCGCGCGGCGGCTCGCGCCCGAGGGGATCCGGGTGAACGCCGTGGCGCCCGGCCCGATCGGAACCGGCCTGATCGCACCGCTGGACGCATCGGCGCGGGACGCGCTCGCCGCGTCGGTGCCGCTCGGTCGGCTCGGCAGGGCGCACGACGTCGCGCACACGATCGTGCTCCTGGCCTCCGCCGACGCCGCGTTCACCACGGGCGCCACCTACGACGTCAACGGCGGCCTGCGCATGGACTGAGCGCAGGACCATCCGTTTTCCGCACGCGATCTGGGGAGAGAGACATGACCGAAACCGGGGAACTGCGCGCCGCCGGGCTGCGCTGCCAGCACCTGGTCGACCCGCTCGGACTGGACGTGCCCGCGCCGGTCTTCGGCTGGGCGCCCGCCGGACCGGGCGAAGAGCGTCAACGCGCCTACCAGGTGCTGGTCGCGAGCACCCCGGAACGGCTCCTGCCCGGGACCGCGGACCTGTGGGACTCGGGCCGGGTCGAGAGCGACGACGTGAACGGCGTCGCCTACGCGGGCCGTGCGCTTCGCTCCGGCGAACGCTGCTGGTGGACCGTGAGGCTGTGGGACCGCGACGACCGGCCGGGGCCGTTCACGCCTTCCGCCACCTTCGAGACGGGCTTGATGGAACCGTCCGACTGGGGCGCCGCCACCTGGATCGCCGGCGGCGAGGACGTGTCGTCGCCGCTTCTGCGCACCGGGTTCCACGTTCCGGGAACCGTCGCGCGGGCCCGCGCACACGTCTCCGCCCTCGGCTTCTACGAACTGCGGCTCAACGGCGACCGCGTCGGCGACCGCGTCCTCGACCCCGCGACCACCACCTACGACCACGACCCCGACCTGCGTGACGGGGAAGGGGAGCCCGCGCGCATCCCGAACCCCCGCGTGCTCTCGTCCACCTACGACATCACCGGCCAGGTGAACGCGGGCGAGAACGCCGCCGGGCTGATCCTCGGCCACGGCTGGTACAGCGCGGAGGACGACGTCGGCTCCGGCCCCTTCCCGCGCACGCCGTGGGGCGACCGTCCCGCCGCGCTCCTGCTCATCGAGATCGAGACGACCGACGGTCAGCGGATCACGATCGTCAGCGACGGCACCTGGCGCACGACGGCCGGCCCCATCGTCTACAACGACTACGCGCACGGCGAGCGCTACGACGCGCGCCGGGAGGTCCCCGGCTGGGACCGCGCCGGCTTCACGGCGGACGGGTGGACGGCCGTGACCGCAGCGGCCGCCCCGGCCGGGCGCGTCCGGACGGGCCTGCTCGAACCCGTCCGGGTGATCGAGACGCTGCGGCCTGTCGCGACCCGCACGGCGGACGACGACAAGCTGATCGTGGATTTCGGCCAGAACGTCCCCGGCTGGACGGCGATCCGCGTGACCGGCCCCGCCGGGGCCGCGGTCCAGCTGAGGCACGCCGGCGATATCGACGCCGACGGGAACCTGGACGACGACGCCAACATGCAGTCCTGGCTGGCCGCCCGGCAGACCGACACCTACACGCTCCGCGGCGGCGGCGAGGAGGAGTGGGAACCTCGCTTCACCCTGCACGGGTTCAGGTACGTCGAAGTGACCGCGTCGAGCCCCGCCGTCGAAGTGCGGGACCTGCGCGCCCGCGTCGTCCACTCCGACCTCGAGACCGCGGGCGAGTTCAGCTGCTCCGACGAACTGCTGAACCGCATCCACCGCAACGTGCTGTGGACGTTCCGTGCCAGCTTCCAGGGCTTCCCCCAGGACGCCGCCGACCGCGCCGAGCGGGTCGGCTGGGTGGGGGACCCCGGCTGGTCCGTCGAGGACTACCTCTACACCTTCGAGGCGCGCGGGTTCTGGCTGAAGTGGCTGGACGACCTCGCCGACACCCAGCTCCCCGACGGCCGCTTCCCGACCATCTGCCCCCTGCAGTGGCGCGGCCGGGTCGACATGCAGGAATCCCTGGACAGCCAGGAGTACGGCGACCTGGAGAAGGAACGCGAGGAACTCCCCGACGACTGGTCGTCCGTCGTCTACTGGCCGTACGCGACGCTCCCGGACTTCGCCATGACGTCGTACCCGAGCATCGCCTGGAATCTCTACCGCTTCTACGGCGACCGCTCGATCCTGGAACGGCACTACCCGGGGATGCGGCGGGGCGTGGAGTTCCTGCGGACGCGCGCCAAGGACCTCGTCCTCAGCGAGGGCCTGGGCGACCACATGGAACCCCAGCCGGACGGCACCAGTTCACTCAGCCCGAAACGCACGCCCGTCGAGCTGACGTCCACGGCCTGGTTCTACGCGGTCACCACGATGGTCGCGCGGGCGGCCGCCGCCGTCGGCGAGGACGACGACGCGCACCGCTACCACGAACTGGCCGAGGCGATCCGGACCGCCTTCAACGACCGGTTCCTGGACACCGCCACCGGCCGCTACGCGACCGGCTCGCAGACCGCGCAGGCCATGCCGCTGTGGTTCGGGCTCGTCCCCGACGAGCACCGCGACCGCGCGGGCCAGGTGCTCGTCGACCGCATCGAGGCCGACGGCGGCCACCTGAACACGGGGACGATGGGAACGGCGGCGCTCCAGAACGTGCTGGCCGAGATCGGTGCGGCCGACGCCATGTACGGCATCGCGACGAACACCACGTACCCGAGCTGGGGCCACCAGGTCGCGCGGGGCGCGACGACGATCTGGGAGACCTGGGGCGGCGACCCCACGTTCAGCCGGAACATGAAGCTCATGGCCATGATCGAGAAGTTCCTCTTCAACGACGTGGCCGGGCTCGCACCGGCGGAACCGGGCTGGCGGCGCATCAGGGTGCGCCCCGCGCTCACCCATCGCCTCGACCGCGCGAGCGCCCGCCTGCGCACCGCCCGCGGTGACACCGCCGTCGACTGGCACACGGCGGACGGCGTGCTGGACCTCGTGGTCCAGGTGCCCGCGACCAGCGAGGCCGAGATCTCACTGCCCGCCCCCGGCACCGGGGAGCTGACCAAGAACGGCCGGACGCTCTGGCGTTCCGGAGAAGACCACGCCGCGCGGGACCTGCCCGCCCACGGCGTTCGGGGGATCAGGCGCAGCGGCCGGCACCTCGTCATCGAGGTGGGAGGCGGCACCCACCGCCTCCGGCTGGCGACCGCGCACGACTGAGCCCAGGCCCATGGCCGGAAAGAAGGACCTGATGAGAACACCGCTGAGAATCCTCGGCTGCGTCGCGCTGGCGGCGCCGCTGCTGGCGACCGGATGCGGCGGCGACGCCCGGAGCGACGGCGAGCTCGTCATCTCCGTGTGGGACGACGGGCGCGAGGAGACCTCCATCGACGTCGCCGCCCGCGAGTTCGAGAAGGCGAACGCGGGCGTCACCGTGACGGTGAAGAAGACGCCCTTCGACCAGCACCTCCAGGCGCTCCGGCGGCAGCTCGGCACCGGCCAGGCCCCCGACGTGGCGCTGACCGTGCTCGGCTACGGCGAGTCGGGCACGTCGCGCTCGCTGGCCGACAAGGGACTGCTCACCGACCTGGGCGGCGCGTCCTGGGCGGGTGAGATCCCGAAGGAGTTCGGCTCCGTCGTCGGGGACGGCTCGAAGGTGTACGGCTTCCCGATCGACTCGATGGCGATCGGGGTGTTCGCCAAGAAGGGAACGCCCGAGCCGGAGACGTTCTCCGACGTCCTGACGCGGTGCCGCGACGCCGCGGCGGACGGAAAGGCCGCGTTCGCGATGGCGGGCCACGAGGCGTCCAAGATGCCGCACATCGTCGGATTCGCGCTGGCCGGGTCCGCGGTCTACGCGGACGACCCCGCCTACGACGAGAAGCGGCTGAAGGACCAGGTCACATTCGCCGGTACAGCGGGCTGGGTGAAGG
Source organism: Actinomadura sp. 7K507 (assembly GCF_004348425.1). GTDB lineage: Bacteria > Actinomycetota > Actinomycetes > Streptosporangiales > Streptosporangiaceae > Spirillospora. The sequence continues at coordinate 9,866 of NZ_SMKK01000007.1, read as the reverse complement.
CGGTGGAACGCTACAAGGAGATGGTGGACGCCGACTGCTTCGCCGAGGGCGCGGCCGGGGCGACCCGGGAGGCGGCGGCGCGTGCCCTCGGCGAGGGCGAGGCGGAGATGGTCGTCGCCCCCACGGTGACGCTGCCGCTGTGGCAGGCCGCGGCCCCCGACGAGACGTTCACGATGTTCCCCTTCCCCGGTGCCGACGACCCCGCCCGGGTGCGCGTCCCGGCCGGCCCCAGCAGCGGTCTCGTCGTACCCACCAAGGCGAGCGCCCCCGAGCTCGCCAAGAAGTTCATCGACCACTACGCGGCCGACCGCGTCCGCTACACCAAGCTCGACGGCGCCGTCCCCGCGATCCCCGCGGGCCCGGACGCCGAGCGTGTCCCCGGCTACGCGGCGGCACTGGAGCCCTACATCCAGGACGGGAAGACCAGCCCGATCATGGACCAGCACTGGCCGAACCCGGAGCTGATCACGGCGTTCGACGGCGGACTCGTCAAGATCATGAACGGCGGGTCGGGCCCCGCCGACGTCCTGGAGTCGATGGACGCCGCATGGACCACCAAGGCCCCGTAGGAAGCCGCATCATGAAGACCCCGAGATCGGCCCCATGGGCATTCGTGGTACCCGCCGGCGCTCTGACGCTGCTCCTGCTGCTCGGCCCGTCCCTCCTCGGCGGGCTGTCGGCGTTCACCGACTGGGACGGGCTGACCCGGCCCACCTGGGTCGGGCTCGCCAACTTCAGGGAGTTCTTCGGCGACGGCTCGCACGTCGTGGTCCAGACCCTCATTATCGCCGCCCTGTACGTGGCCGGAGTCAACGCCGCCGGCCTCGGGCTGGCACTGGGGCTGGCGCGCACGCTGCGCACCCGCCACGTCCTGCGGGCATTGTTCCTGGTCCCGGCCGTGGTGAGCCCGCTCGTGGTCGCCTATATCTGGAAGTTCATCCTCGACGTCGACGGTCCGCTGAACGAGCTGCTGGAAGGCACCGGGCTCGGCGCGCTGGCACAGCCGTGGCTCGGCCAGCGGAACACCGCGCTGGCGGCCGTCGTCGTCGTGATGATCTGGCAGTTCTCCGGCTACCACATGCTCATCTACCTCGCCGGCGTGCAGAGCGTTCAGGAGGAGCTGCTGGAGGCGGCCCAGGTGGACGGGGCCGGGCCCTGGCGCCGGTTCCGCGACATCACCCTGCCGCAGCTCCGCCCCGCCCTCGCCATCGGGACCGCGCTGTCCACGATCCTGGCGTTCATGCTGTTCGACCAGGTCATGGCGCTCACCGGAGGCGGGCCGGCCGGCGGCACCGACACGCTCGGCACCTACGTGTACAAGCAGGCGTTCGTCAACGGCCAGTACGGCTACAGCGCGGCGGTCGCCCTGCTGCTCGTCGCCGGGGTGTGCCTGGCGGCACTGGTCCAGGTGCGGGCGCTGCGGGGGAGGGGCGCATGAACCGGTACGGCCGCTGGACGGCCTTCCGCGAGGCGGGCTTCTGGATCGCCGCCCTGCCCATGCTCGCTCCCGTGTACCTCGTGCTCGCCACGACGCTGCGCGATCCCGAGGACACCGGCGGATCGACGCTGGCGCCACCGTCCGCACCGACGCTCGACAACGTCGGGCGCGCCTGGAACGAGGCGGGCGGCGAGGCCGTGTCGTTCTCCCAGGCACTGTTCAACAGCGTCCTGACGACCTGCGCGGTCGTCGTCCTGCTGGTCGTGCTCGCGGCCCCCGCCGGGTACGCGCTGGCGCGGCGCGGTTCGCGGCTGTCCGGGCTGGTGTTCGGGCTCTTCGTACTGGCCCTGATCATGCCGATCCAGCTCGGAATGATCCCCCTGTACGCGTTCATGGTGGAGGCGGGCCTGACCGGCACCCGGGTGGGTCTCATCCTCGTCTACCTCGGGCTCCAGATGCCGCTGGCGGTCTTCCTCTACACGGGCTTCTTCCGGAGCCTGCCGACGGCGTACGAGGAGGCCGCCCGGGTGGACGGCGCCCGGCCGCTGCGGATCTTCGCCCAGATCGTGTTCCCGCTGGTGCGGCCCGTCACCGGCGTCGTGGCCACGCTGACGGGACTGTTCGTCTGGAACGACTTCTTCGTCGCCCTGGTGTTCACCGGAGGCACCGACAAGGTGACGCTTCCGGTCGCCGTCTACTCGTTCGTCGGCCGCTTCACGGCGGAATGGCCGCTGATCTTCGCCGCGGCGCTCATCGCGGCGGTGCCCGTCGTGACGCTGTTCGCGTTCGCGCAGCGCTCGGTCATGAAGGGCTTCACCAGCACCCTGCACGGGTGAGAGAAGGGGAGGGCGCGATGACGTCCATCGAACTCGACCATGTGGTCATGCGGTACGACGGGACGCAGGCGGCGGTCGACGACGTCTCGCTCGAGATCGAGGAGGGGGAGTTCTTCGTCCTCGTCGGCCCGTCCGGCTGCGGCAAGTCCACCCTGCTGCGCCTGCTCGCCGGGCTTGAACGGCCCTCGTCCGGCGCCGTCCGGATGGGCGGCGACGACGTCACCGCGCTGGATCCGCGGCGGCGCGACGTGGCGATGGTCTTCCAGAACTACGCGATCTATCCGCACATGACCGTCCGCGCCAACCTCGGCTACGGGCTGAAGGTGCGCGGGACCGGCAAGGGCGAGATCGACGCCCGCGTCGACGAGGTCGCGGACCTGCTCGGCCTGCGGGAACTCCTCGGGCGCCGTCCCGCCACCCTGTCGGGCGGGCAACTCCAGCGGGTCGCGATGGGCAGGGCCATCGCCCGCCGACCCCGCGCCTACCTGATGGACGAGCCGCTGTCCAACCTCGACGCCAAGCTGCGCGTGTCCATGCGCGCCGAACTCGAACAACTGCACCGCCGGCTCGGCGTCACCACCGTCTACGTCACCCACGACCAGGTCGAGGCGATGACGCTGGGCAGTCGCGTCGCCGTCCTCCGCGGCGGCGAACTCCAGCAGGTCGCCGCGCCGCAGGAACTGTACGCCCGCCCCGCCAACGCGTTCGTGGCCGCGTTCATCGGCTCCCCGGCGATGAACTTCGCGGTCGGGACCGTGCGCGGGGACACGCTGGAGTTCGGCGGCTTCACCCTGACGCCGCCCGCCGGGCACCGTCCCCCCGTGGGCGACGGTGAGCAGGTACTGGTCGGCATACGGCCGGAGGACCTTCGCCCAGAGGCCGCGCCGGATGACTGGATCCTGGGTGTGGAGTGCACCGTGCGGCAGGACCTCGGCGCCGACGTCCTGATCTTCTTCGGCGTCCCGGCCACGCGGGAGGAGACCGCGGAGATCGCGCGGGTCACCTTCACCGAGGAACGCGCCCTGGGGCCGGCCACCACGGACGAGGAGCGGCTGCTCTGCGCGCGCGTCCCACCCGCACACCGGATCGAGCCGGGCGACAAGCTGGACCTGGCGGTCCACCCCGGGTCCCTCCACTACTTCGACCTGGCGGGCGGTGCCCGCCTCGGAACCGGCTGAGGAGATGCCCATGGACGTCGTCGGTTACAGCGACCCGATCTGCGTGAGCCCCGGGGACAAGGTCTCGCTGATGATCAGCAGCGCCGACCCCGAGGTGCAAGTCTCCCTCGTCCGCCTACGCCAGGGGGACGGCCGCCCCGCCGAACCGGTCGCCGGGTCCCTGGACGGGGTCTACCGGGCCGGACCGCAACCGCTGAGACGCGGATCGTACGTGAGGGTGCCCCACGACCCCCGGCTCGACCTCGGTGCGGCCTTCAGCGTCGTGCTCTGGGCACAGCCCACACTCGTGGGCGCCGACGAGCGGGCCCTCATCGGCAAACAGGACGGGTCCGGCATGGGCTGGTCGCTCTCCATGACCGAGGACGGACGCGTCCGCTTCACGGTGACCGGCGAGAACGGCGCCGACCGGGTCGAGACGAGCCGCCGCCTCCGCGAGGGCGACTGGCACTGCCTGATCGCCACCTTCGACGGTCCAGGCGAAGAGATCTCGGTGACGGTCCTGCCCGTCCGCCCCTGGACCGTCGCGTCCCAATCGGTGATCAGCGAGAACGCCGAAACCGCCGCACGAGCCACCGTCACCCGCCCCGCGCCGACCCAGGCGCCCCTGCTGATCGCCGGTGCCCTGGCCCGGGACGACTCGGGCGAACACGTCGGCTCGGCCTTCAACGGCAAACTCGCGGCACCCCGGCTGTTCGGCCGCGCACTCACCCGTGCCGAACGAACAGCCGAACGCGACCGAACCGAACTCTCGGCCCCACCCGTTCCCGCGGCGGCCTGGGACTTCGCAGGCGTCATCGGCACACGCAACGTCCTCGAGACGACCGGGAACGCACCGCATGGCCGCACCGTGCAGCTGCCGACGCGAGGCGTGACGGGCCCCCGCTGGGACGGTCACGGCAATCCAGCCGAGGACCCCGGCCGCTACGACGCGATCCACTTCCACGACGACGACCTCGATGACGCGGGCTGGAACCCGACCGTCGAGTGGACCGTGGACACCGGCCTGCCCAGCGGCGTCTACGCCGCCCACGTCCGCGGAAGCCGCGCGGGCGAGGACTACATCCCGATCGTCGTGCGCCCGCCCCGGGACCGCGCCACCGCCCCGGTCCTGCTGGTGGCGCCACTGTTCAGCTGGCTCGCCTACGGCAACGTCCGCGCGCTGGAACAGTACGGCGGAAAGGGCGACGCCCCGAGCCGGTATGTCCTCGACCACGGCTTGAACAGCACGTACGACACCCACACCGACGGCAGCGGCGTGTGCTACTCGTCCTGGCGCCGCCCCCTGCTGAACCTGCGCCCAGGCTTCCACCTGCCGATCCTCGAGTCGCCCCACCAGCTCAGCGCGGACCTGCTCCTCGTTGACTGGCTGCACCACCACGGCCACGAGGTCGACATCGTCACCGACGCCGACCTCCACCACGAGGGCGCGGCCCTCCTGGACCGCTACCAGGTCGTCCTGTCCGGCACCCATGCCGAGTACTGGTCCGCACAGATGCTCGACGCTCTGGAGACCTACCAGAACTCCGGCGGCCGCTACATGTACCTCTCCGGCAACGGCCTCTACTGGGTCACCGGCCTGGACGAAGAAGAAGGCCACACGATCGAGGTCCGCCGCCAGGGAGCGGCCGTGAGCGCCTGGCACTGCGCGCCCGGCGAAGGGCACCTCAGCACGACCGGAGAACCCGGCGGACTCTGGCGCTGGCGCGGCAGGGCCCCGCAGCACTACGTCGGCGTCGGCTTCTCCGCCTGCTGGTCCACGACCCCCAAGGCCACGGGCGCACCCTACGTACGGGGCCCCGGCAGCCACGACCCCCGGGCAAGCTGGATCTTCGAAGGGGTCTCCACGGACGAACCCATCGGAGACTTCCCCAACCAAGTCCTCTCCTACGGGGCGGCAGGCTACGAGGTAGACCGCGCCGACCCCTCCCTGGGCACACCCCCGCACGCGCTGATCCTCGCAACGGCCACGGAATTCCCCGCCGACCACTGGATGCCCGCAACCGAGGAACTCACCAACCCGAACCTCAGAGCGGACATGGTCTTCTTTGAGACTCCGTCCGGTGGCGCGGTCTTCTCCACCGGATCGATCACCTGGTGCAGCGCCTTGTCCTACGACAACTACGCCAACAACGTCTCGACCATCACCAAGAACGTCCTCAGCCGCTTCCTCTCCCCAGACCCTTTCAACCCACCCCCCACCCCCTGACAACGCTGGCGATTGCTTGCCACTGCCCGGCATGCAGGGCGATCTGTGGACAAGGCCGCGCACAATACCGCTCCCGCCGAACTCGCCGGGCTTCCGCCGCACCGCCGGACAGTTGGAGCAGCGGATCCGCGTGACGCCCCGGTCGACCTGGCGGACGGCGGCAGAGCAAGGCGCATGGTGGCCGACCCGCGGTTCGCGGACACAACCTGGTCGTCGACGGTGGGCTGAGCATCACGTGGCCTCTGGCGCGCCCCGACCATTCGACCGTCTGACGCTGCCGCACATCGACCGGAGCCGAAGCCGTCCAAGCCGAAGGGTACGGGGCGAGGCAGCCCGTCGCCGGGGAGGCGCCGAGCTGCACATCAGGGGATTCGAGCGGGTTCGGCCGCGCGAGACGTCTGGCGACATGACACACCCGGCCCGACTTGCTTAACTATGGACGATCTTGTCGTTACTGTCGTACCCCAGGGTCGGCGAAGCGGTCACCGGAGGTAGCGATGAGGTCCGGACGGTGGATGCTCGTCGCCTGGCTGATCATAGGAGCGCTCGCCGCGGGACAGCGCCACTACTACACCCAATTCGATGGCAGCTGCGCCAGAATCGCCACGATCGGAATCACCTTGGCCACCGGTCCGCTCAACTACATCGGTCTCAACCCCACCGCCAACTGCAAGGTTCCCGAGCCGAGCGAATGACATGCCGGGCTCGACTCTCGTCACCTCCGGCGGCGCTTCTGGCCGCGGTGCTTGGAGGAGGGGCGCTGTTGCGGTGGCTTTTTGCCGGTGGGCTGTTGCCGGGGATTGCGGCCACGGGAGCTGTTGGGGGTGCGTCCTCGGACGATGCCGATCAGTTCCTCCATGAGGTCGGTCGTCTCGGCCGCGAGCCAGGCCAGGCCGATCTGGGACTGAGGAGCGTCGGTCACGGTTCGGTAGGTGAGGTCTTTGCGGTGGTGGAGGCGGGCCAGAGACTGCGGGAGCAGCAGGACGCCGGCTCCCGACGCCACCAACTCGATCGCGGCGGCGGTGCTCTCAGGACGGGTGAAGGCGGGCTGCCCGGGGCGGTCGTCCCAGGTCAAGACCTCGTCGAGTGGCTCGAACACGTCCTCGTCGGCGAGATCGGCGAGCTCCACCTCCTCCGCCGCGGCCACGGCGTGATCCTTCGGCGCCACGACCACGGTCGTCTCCAGGTACAGCGGGATCACATGGAGGGACTCGCGGTCGACGGGCAGGCGTACGAACGCCGCGTCCACGCCACCGTTCCGCAGCAGCGGGACGACCTCGGCCGCCGGCATCTGCAGCAGGCGAAGCGGCACCTCCCGGACCCGCTCGGCCCACACCCCGGCCCACTTCCCGGGCGTCACGCCCGGCACGTAGGCCAGCCGGAACTCACCATCGCTCACTCCGCCACCCTAGCCACGTTCGGAAGGTTCCCTCCCGCTGGCTACCCTTGAGGTCATGGGCACGTCCAAAGCAAAGACCCCGCAGACCATGAAGTCCGCGACCGCGGCCAAGAAGCTGGGGATCCTGCTGTCGGCAGCACCCGCCGATTTCCAGGAAGGTCCCGTCTCACGGGACGAATTGAACGCGCTCCAAGCCGACCCGCCCTCATGGCTGGCGAACCTGCGCCGTGAGGGCCCCCACCCCCGCCAGGTCGTCGCCGCCAAGCTCCGCGTCTCCGTCTCGGGTCTGGCCCGCGCCGGCATCGAGGGCCCCCTCACCACAGCCGAGATCGAGAACCTGAAGGCCGAAAGGCCCGACTGGCTGGAACGGGAGCAAGCCGTCCGCGCCGAAGTCCGCAGGGAGGAACTCCGCCTCAAGGAGCAGCGCGCCAAGGCCTGACTCACGGGACGCCCCGCTGCTGGCGACGTAGGCCGCATCGCTCAAGGTGCCCTGCATGGACGTGGTTCTCAGCAAGCGCGGCGCCCGAGGCCGCGTACACCTCATACAGGTGGTCGCGCTCGGGTCAGGTTCCCGGCTGCGAAGGAGAGGGCGTCCAGCGGTCTGCCAGGAGCCTGAAGCTGGGCACATCGTCGAGCGATATCGAGTATTCGTAGGTCCGTTCGTAGCCGATGCCACTGATGCGCCACCCGCTGTCCGCGCAGCGCCGATACGTCTCCTCGTAGAAGGCGGATCCGCGGATCAACACCCGGAAGGCCTTGGCGATGATGGTGTCCTCCAGGCACCAGGTGCCCTCAGCCCTGTCGCCGTCGACCCGGATCTCGGGTTGGCCCGCGAAGTGCACCGTGGTGATCTCGGGACCGAGGTTGCCGCGCATGTAGTCGACGATGGCGTCGCGGCCTTCCAGGCGAAGCGGCTCGCCGACCGCGCGGGTCCCGTAGGCGCCCAGGGCGTCCTCGGTGAGGGTGTCGGCGAACCCGTCCCAGTCCTTCAGGTCCAGGCAGCGCAGGTAGCGGTACTTCACCTGACGGATCTCTTCCAGGGCATTCAGATCCATGCGACGTAGCTTGCTCTACACCACCGCCATTGACAAGAACGCGTTCTGATTTCCGAGGCGTCCCTTCCGCTCGGCGTTCGGCACATCGGCCCGCCCTCCCAGGCGCTCGGCGGCGCCCACGACGACGTGATGACGTCCAGCAGGGCGAGCAGGCGAAGCTCGCCGGGCACGCCGACGCCGACCAGCTGCCGGAACCGGGCGACAAGGTCCAGTCCGCCAAGCGTGTGGCACCCACCCGCCCGCATCCTTCGGCGCCCAACACGCCACCGCTGAACAGACGCTGACTCCCGGCGCTGGACTTGTCGACCGGGTCCGCGGCCGCGTGAGCGGCCGTGGCGGCGACTGGCCCCGCCAAGGCGTCAGGCGTAAGCCTGTCAACCGCATTCAGGCCGAGGTCGCCGGGGGATGCGGGGCGTAAGAACAGGGGTGCCGGGTACTGCTGAGGGACTCGACCAGGCCGACCGAGTAGGGGGACCGCAGTATGGCCGTCAAGTATCAGAATCTTCTGGAGTCGGTCTCGGAGAAGACCGGGCTGGACTCAGGGGTTGCGCGAGCGGCGGCGGAGGCGACCGTGACCGTGCTGGCCCGCACGCTCGATGAACCCGACCGGGACCGGTTCCTGGACGCGATGCCAGGTCAGCTGAAGGGACGTCTCCCAGTCGAGGGCCAGGTGCGTGAGGGCGACGAGGCGGATTTCGTCCGCGCCGTCTCGCTGCTGGCGCATCGGCCGCCTGACGAGGCGCGCCTCCGGGCGCGGGCGGTGCTCGCCGCGCTCGCGGAGCAGGAACCCGACCTGATCGCGGAGCTGAACGTACCCGACCAGCTCCGGGGGATGTTCGCTCCGCCCGGGGTGGGCGGCGGTGTCACCGGCCCCACCGGACAGGAGGCGCCGCTTACCCCCGAGGAGGTGGATGCGGCACTGGGGGCCCTCCCGGACTGGTCGGGCGATGCCGGTGAACTCCGGCGTACCCTCGTACTCCCACCCGGCAATCTCGACCGGGTGCTGCGCAGGATCGACCTCCTGCGCGACGAGATGGGCCGCGGGCCCGAAGTGCGCCGCGGCGCCGACGGCGTCCAACTGGCCGTCCGCACCGCGTCCGTGGACGCCGTCACGGCTCTGGACGTCGAACTCGCCTCCCGGCTGGACGACGTCATCGACGAGGCGGGCGCCGGAATGAGCTCCTGAGCCGGCGGCGTGGGCCAGGGCACCCGGTCGACAGCGGGCGGGTGGTGGAGCGCCCCGCCCGCCGTGTCCGCTCGACGAAGTCCCAGGCGTCCTCGCCGCGCTCGGGAACCAGGCGGGCGGCCTCTTCGGCGATGGGGGTGAGCAGCCGGACGCCGGGGCGTGGTTCGGCCTAGCGTCCGAGAACACCTCTCAGGACGAGGCGGTCGCGCATCTCATCGGCGCGGAAGGGCCTTGGAGGGTTCGCCGAGCGATGGCGGACCGTCGCGTCGTGGTTAACGGGCGATCAAAACCTTGAGGTTGGGCGGCTGTGAAGGTGCGGTGTGGATCGTGGCGGGTAGAGGCGGCGGGGCGTCATGCCGATCCGCTCTCACAGAAGGGGTGAGCCTGGTGGCGTTCAATCCGCTCGAACACCGCGGTATCCCGCTGGACGACCAGCTGCGCAACTGGAGCCAGCTGGACGTCGCGCCCGTCGATCCCGACACCTCCGATCCCTACACCAAGTGCCGCATCATCGCGATGAACGGCATCGAGGTGGAGGCGATCATGTTCAGTCACCACTTCAACCGGG